>CAYLTE010000001.1:0-69551 GCA_964386195.1 uncultured Burkholderiales bacterium
GTATGCGTGTGTAACCGGGAGGTTTCCGGCGGGGGTGCGCGTACGCCGCCATCGGTGTCATGTCGAGCGAAGCGAGACATCCTCGCCGTGGACGCTGCACAGCGAGGATCCCTCTCTTCGTTCGGGATGACACCGATGGAGGAGATGACACCGCAGGAGGGATGACACCGACCCTCCTGATGCTCAGCCCACGTTGACGCGTCAGCGCCTGCGCAGCGGACGGAAGAACTCGCGGATCTCGTGGACGAGCGCCTCGGGCTGCTCGAGCGCAGCGAAGTGTCCGCCCTTCGGCATGCGGGTCCAGCGCTGGATGTTGGTGTACATGCGCTCAGCCACCGAACGCGGAGGCGAGAGGATTTCCTTCGGAAACTCCGCGTAGCCCATCGGAACGTTCACGCCTTCCGGGATCGGCCATGGCCCGTGTATGCGCGCGTAATACGGCCAGAACGACGAGCCGATCGCGCCGGTTGTCCAGTACAGCGTGATGTCCGCGAGCATCTCGTCGCGGGTGAGTGCGTTCTCAGGATTGCCGTCGCAGTCGGTCCAGCGCTGGAACTTCTCCACGAGCCAGGCGGCCAGTCCCACCGGCGAGTCGGTCAGCCCGAACGACAGGGTGGTCGGCTTGGTCCCCTGGATCCACTGATAGCCGGTCTCCTCCTTGAGCCAGTAGTCGAGTTGCTCCAGGAAGCGCTTCTCTTCCGGCGTCGGGTTCTCGAGCATCTTGGGATCGCGCCGGATCGCGAGCAGGTTGAGGTGGATGCCCACCACCCGGTCCGCGTACGCGTAACCCAGACGCGAGGTCACGAACGCGCCCCAGTCTCCACCCTGCGCCGCGAAGCGCGGGTATCCCAGCACGTCGGTCATGAGCGCGGCGAAGGTGTCGGCGATCGCCTCGAGAGCGAAGCGCGGCTGGCCGGGCTGGAACGACAGCGTGTATCCGGGCAGGGACGGCGCAACCACGGTGAACGCGTCCGCGGGATCTCCGCCGAATCTTGCCGGATCGGTCAGCATCGGGATCACTTTGTGGAACTCGATCACCGAGCCCGGCCACCCGTGCGAGAGCAACAGCGGGAACGGATCCGGCCCCCTGCCCTCTTCGTGGATGAAGTGCAGGTCGATACCCGAGAGTGGCACCTTGAACTGGCGGAAGGCATTGAGCATCGACTCCTGGGCACGCCAATCGAAGCCATCGCGCCAGTAATCGACCAGTTCGCGAAGGTAATCGACGCTGGTGCCGGTGCTCCACGGATCCATCGGCGGCACTTCGGGCCAGCGCGTGCGCGCGAGTCGCGCGTGAAGATCGTCGAGCACCTCCTGCGCAATGCGAAGCGTGAACGGTGTCGGTCGAGCCATCGGTGTGTGTCCTGTCGGGTGCAATGCGCCATTGTCCCGCATCCTGGGCGCCCGGGACGTCGTAAGAGAACTTCGGCTCAGGCTCCCGGCGAAACCGGAGACGATACGCGGTAGCGCGCCATGAACTGCCGGTCGATCCGGTCCTTCCAGCGCCACACCCAGGCGCCGCGCGCCGAGAGCGGCCCCCACGAGGCCACGGCGTACTGGTCACCGGTGCTGATCAGCGCGAGCGCCGTGCGCTGGGGCGCATACGCCACCAGCCTCTCGCCCGAGAGCGCCCGGCGCAGGTTTTCCGCGAGCGGCGGCCCGTGCCGGACGGCGTACACACCCGATTTCGGATGCGGGTGGTCGCGCAGCGTCGCAATATCGCCTGCCGCGAACACCTCCGGATGTGAGATGGAGCGCAAGTGGCGATCGACCAGGACGAAGCCCGTGCCGTCGGTGGCGATCCCCGCTTGCGCCGGCCAGGATGCGGCCTTCGGACCGAGCGCCCAGACCAGCCCGTCTGCTTCGACGCGCGCACCGGAATTCAGATGCGCGATGCCTGCTTCCACGCAGGTCACGCGCGCGCCGGAAAGTACGCCGATGCCGCGCGCGCGCAGCACCTGCTCGAAGCACCGACGCACGCGCGGGGGATGACCGGCGAGGACGCAGGCATCCATCGTCGCGATGCTGAAGCTCGCCTGCACACCCTCGGTGCGCAGGCGATGCTGCATGGCGAGCGTCACCTCCACGCCCGCCGCACCCCCTCCCACCGTGAGGAGGCGAAGCCGGCTGCGCTTTGCCCGGGCACGCAGCTGATCCCACCACCCAAGGAAGATCTCGGTGGGCTTGACCGGCATGTCCTGGCGATCCGGCGACGCGCCGGGTTCCGGGGGCGGGGCGGAGCCGATGTCGATCGAGGCCACGTCATAGCCGATGCGCGCGCCGGATGCGAGCCGGAAGACCCGCTGCCCGGGATCGAGACCCACCACGGCGTCCTGCACCCACTCGACGCTGGATGCTGCGCACAACCCGGCGAGGTCGATGTGACAGTCCAGATAGTCGTAGTGGCCGGCAATCAGGCCCGGCAACATGCCCGAATAGGGCGTGAAACGCTGCGGGCTGACGAGCGTGACGTGCAGGCTCACCGAGGGGCGCAGGCCGAGGCGCCGAATCACCTCGACGTGGCTGTGCCCGCCACCGACCAGGACGAGACGCTTCACGCCGGCTGCATCAGGTCGGCGATCAGGGAGGCGAGTCGTGGATCGGCCGCCGTGCGCATCAGATCCTCGGGGCGGTCCAGGTCCCAGCGTGCGGGCAGCTCGTGCCAGCGCCACCCCAGCGAACGCAGACGCTGGCGAGTGTGCTCGAGCACCGCAGAGGTGCTCCAGGGGATGGCCTCGAACAGGGCCGGGTCGTGCCGGCGCAGGCCGATGAGCCAGTAGCCCCCGTCCTCGGCCGGCCCGAGGACGGCGTCGGCCCCATCCAGCAGGGCGCGATGCGCAGCGCGCAGATCCTCGTGGTCGAGGCACGGCACGTCCGTGCCGAGCAGGAGTACGCTGGATCCCCGGCTCAGCCCGTCGCGCACGGCATGGCTCATGCGCGCACCGATGTCTCCCTCGGGCTGCATCAGGATGGGCAGGCCCAGCAGGCGCTTGCACACCTGGAGGAAGGCGATGTCGGCGGGCGGGGTGGTCCAGATCTCGGCGGACCCGACGCGGGCGATGGCGACCGTGCCGAGGGTGTGGCGTACCAGGCGGCAGTGCAGCTCGGCGGCGTTATCCGCGCCGAGCACCGGAATGAGGCGTGTCTTCACCTCGCCCGGCTGGGGCGCCTTGGCGAACACCTGAACGACTGCCCTGCTTTCCTTGGCCATGGCAACGCAGAACCCGAGGCCGCAGCCTGGGGCTGCGACCTGCATTTCGACGAACGAGAACGAAGCGGACCTGGAACTACCGAGAACCAGCGTCGTAGGCGCGGCTGAGCCGCTGTGGCGAGTCGCCCAGGACATAGCGCAGGCGCAGCCACCACATCAGCATGATGGTACGCCATACGCCGTGCTTTTCCCAACGCCGGCCGGACGTGACCACCGGACCGGGTAGCGCGGTCATCGGCGCGAGTCGCCGCAACCGCTTCGACAGGGCCACGTCTTCCATCAGCGCGATCGCCGGATAGCCCCCCGCGCGCGCGAACAACGCGGTCGCCGCGAAGATGCACTGGTCTCCGGTGCATACGCGCGTGAGGCGCGAGCGCAGGTTCATCATGCGTGCCACCACCGCCAGCATCGCGTGGTTTCCCTCGATGTGCACGTCGAACCGGCCCCAGAGGTCCGCCCCGGCTGCCCGGACGGCATCGAGCTGGCGCACGGCATCGTCCGGGAGCAGCGTGTCGGCATGCAGGAAGAGCAGCACGTCCCCGCTCGCCTGCGCGGCCCCCGCGTTCATCTGCAGCGCGCGTCCCCGCGGCGCCTGGAGCACGCGATCGGCGAGCCCGCGCGCCAGGTCCGGCGTACCGTCACCGCTGCCGCCATCGACGACGATCAGTTCGTGCCCCTGTGTGCGCAACTGCTGAAGCGGCTCGAGACAGGCGCGAACGCGCATGCCCTCGTTCAGCACCGGGATGACAATGGATAGTCGCATCAGCCACGCATCCACGCGTGGTAGCGCTGCACCCAGCGCAGCACACCCTGTGGCGCGTGTGCGCGCTTCCAGTTGCCGGCCACGTACTTGTTCGCCTCGGCCAGGGTCGGATAGATGTGGATCGTACCCAGTATCTTGTTCAGGCCGATGCCGTGCTTCATCGCAGACACGTACTCGACGATGAGATCCCCGGCGTGCTCGCCCGCGATGGTCACTCCCAGGACGCGATCCTTGCCGGGCACGGTGAGCACCTTCACCACTCCGTGCGCCTCGCCGTCGGCAATGGCGCGATCCAGATCGTCGATGCCGTAGGTGGTGACCTCGTATGCAATGCCCTTCTCCCGCGCCTCCTGCTCGTTGAGTCCGACGCGCGCGACCTCCGGATCGGTGAATGTCGCCCACGGGATGACCGAGAAGTCCGCACGGAAGCGGCGGAAGCGGCCGAACAGCGCGTTCACCGCGGCGTACCAGGCGGTGTGGGCGGCGGTGTGGGTGAACTGGTACGGCCCGGCCACGTCTCCGCATGCGTAGATGTTGGGAAAGCGCGTGGCCATGAACTCGTTGACTTCGACGGTGCGCTGACGCGTGACGGGAATACCCAGCTTCTCCAGGCCGTAGCCCTCGGTGTTAGGGGCGCGGCCGACCGCGACCAGCACCTCGTCGAAGGGTATCCGCGCTTCGCCTTCCCGGTGCTCGGCGACGAGCACCTTCTCGCCTCCCTCGACGAGGAACTGCTTCGCCTTGTGTTCGAGCAGCACGCGCACGCCTTCGGCGCGCAGGCGCTCGAGCACCATCGCCGAAATCTCCGGATCCTCGCGGATCATGATCCGGGGCAGCATCTCCACCTGGGTGACCTGCGCACCGAGGCGCTGGAAGGCTTGCGTGAGTTCGCAGCCGATCGGTCCTCCACCCAGCACCACCAGGCGGCGCGGCAGCACGCGCAGGTTCCACACCGTGTCGGAGGTCAGGTAGCCCACCTGCTCCAGCCCTGGAATCGGCGGCACGAACGGGCGGGCGCCGGCGGCAATCACGATCGCGCGCGTGGTCAAGGTTCGACGTGCGCCATCCCTGCCCTGGATGCTCACGCTCCAGGGTGACTCGATCGTCGCGCTGCCCTCGATGCACTCCACGCCCAACCCGGTGTAGCGCTCGATCGAATCGTGCGGCTCGATGTCCCGGATGACGCGCTGGACACGTTCCATCACTTTCGCGAAATCGATCTCGGGCTGTGCGCGTGCGATTCCCCACTGGTCCGCGCGACGCATCTGCGACGCCAGTTTGGCGGTGCGCAGCAGTGCCTTGGACGGCACGCAACCGGTGTTCAGGCAGTCGCCTCCCATCCTGTGCTTCTCGACGAGCGTAACCTTCGCCTTCACCGCCGCGGCGATGTAGGCGGATACCAGCCCGGCCGACCCGGCGCCGATCACGACCAGGTTGCGGTCGAAACGCACGGGCCGCTTCCAGCCGGCATACACCTTGCGCGCGCGCACCGTGTCCACGATCTTCTTGGCGAGCAGGGGAAAGACGCCCAGCGCGGCGAACGAGAGCAGCAGGGCCGGGGAGAGGATGCCGCGCAGCGATTCGATCCGCGCCAGCTGCGTGCCGGCGTTGACGTACACGATCGTTCCCAGCAGCATTCCCAGCTGGCTCACCCAGTAGAAGGTGCGGGTGCGCATCGCGGTCAGTCCCATGACGAGATTGATCACGAAGAAGGGGAACACCGGCACCAGGCGCAGGGTGAAGAGATAGAACGCGCCCTCCTTCTCGATGCCGCGGTCGATCGTCTGCAGCTTGTCGCCGAAGCGGCGCTGGATGCTGTCGCGAAACAGGAATCGGCTGGCGAGGAACGCGAGCGTCGCGCCGACACTGGAAGCGAACGAGACCAGCACGGTCCCGGCAACGAGGCCGAACACCGCACCGGCTGCCAGCGTCATGATCGCAGCACCGGGAAGCGACAGGCCGGTGACGGCCACGTATACGGCGAAAAACGCCAGCGCCGTGCGCCACGGATGCGCGTGGTAGGTGCCTTCGATCGCGGCCTGCTGTGCCTTGAGGAAGTCGAGGCTGAAGAATCGCCCGAGATCGAACGCGAAGAACGCACCGACCAGCAGTGCGATGGCGACGAGAAGCAGGATGCGGCTCTTGCTCATGCGATGCGGATCCCGTGTGGGGCAGCCGATGCTACGCCAAAGGGCGGCACACGGCGCGCTGCATGGATCAGGTACGCATGGCGAGGGCGGTTTGGATGCGGCAGACGCACCGGGTCCGCCTGCGCCCCGACGCTAGTCGAAGTCCCCGGCCTCCCTGCGCTTGCGGTGCTCGTCGCGCAAGAAGGTCACGAGCTGCCAGATCTCCTCGTCCCGGGCGCTGTCCTTGAAGGGCGACATGAGCGTCCCGGAGCGGCCGTTCTTGATGACGTTGAAGATCATTTCGTCGGATGGGGCGCGCAGCCACTCGTTGTCGGTGAGGTCGGGCCCCACGGCGCCGCGGGCGTTGTTGCCGTGGCAGGCGACGCAGCCGAGCGCGTCGTACAGGCGTCGCCCCTCTGCGGCGGCGGCGGGATCGAGCCCGAAGGGATTCTCGAGCTTCTCGGCACGGGCCGCAGTCCCTGCGAACAGCGCGGAAGCAAGAAGGATGAGTGTAGAGATCTTCATGTGTGCCTGCGATGGAAACCGGGCCCCGACAACGCCGGGGCCCGGTTTCGGCTCTACTTGTTGAACAGTGCGAAAACGGTGACGTAGCCGCCCTTTCGATTGTCCTTCAGGTGCGGCGCGCCGCCTTTGCCACCCCAGGTGGCCCAGCCCGTCCAGCCACCCCATCCGGATGGCACCGCGACATACTGCCGTCCGTCGACGGAGAAGGTCATGGGGCTGCCCACGATCCCCGAGCCGGTCTGATACGACCACAGCGTTCGGCCGGTACGCGTGTCCAGCGCCTTGAACTCACCTTCGGGCGTGCCGGCGAAAGTCAGTCCGCCCGCGGTGGTCAGAATGCCACTGGTGTAGGGCGATGGCGCCTTCACCGTCCAGAGCTTCTCGCCGCTCTTGACGTCGAACGCGACGAGCTGGCCGTAGCCCTTCTCCCAGTTCGCCTCCGCCAGGCCGAGATTGTATCGGCCTTCGACACGCTCGGTCTTCCCGGCCTTGAGATCGGCACAGATCTCGCGGCTGGGCACGACGACGATGCTCTGGTTCGGATCGTAGGACATCGGGTTCCACCACTTCCCGCCTTCCGAGGCCGGGCAGACTCCCTTCACTACCTTGTCGTAGGTCGGCACCATCTTCTCGTCGATGATCGGGCGCCCCTCCGGCGTGAAACCGGTCATCCAGTTCACCTTGGAGATCTCCTTGCCCCAGATGAACTTGCCGTTGGTTCGATCGACCTTGTACAGGAAGCCGTTGCGATCCCCGTGCAGCCACACGCGCTCGCCGCCGATGTCCGCCAGGATGGTCTCGTTCACTCCGTCGTAGTCCCAGACGTCCCAGGGGGTGTACTGGTAGTAGAACTTGATCTCGCCGTTGTCGGGGTCGAGCGCGAGCGTCGCGTTGGTGTAGAGATTGTCGCCCACGCGGCCGTGGCCATCCCAGTCGGGATTGGGATTGCCCGTGCTCCAGTACAGAATGTCGAGGGTGGGGTCGTACGAACCGGTGATCCACGCCGACCCGCCGCCGAACTTCCACGCGTCCGGGTCGGTCGTGCCCCAGGTGTCGGAGCCCGGCTCTCCCGGTGCGGGAATGGTGTAGCGGCGCCACACCTGCTGGCCGGTGTCGGAATCGAGCGCCTCGATGTACAGGCGCGTGGGGTACTCCGCACCGGACATCCCCACCACGACCTTGCCCTTCACGATCAGCGGCGCCACCGTCATCGTGTAGGCCTTCTTGTAGTCGCCGATCACCACGTCCCACGCCACCTTGCCGGTCTCGCGGTCCAGGGCGATGACGTGCGAATCGGGCGTCACGTAGAAGACCTTGTCCCCGTAGAGCGCCGCGCCGCGGTTGCCGAGGTCGCAGCACAGCATCTTGCCGATGTCGTCGGGCATGGGATGAGCGTGCATCCACTTCATCGCGCCGGTACGCGCATCGACCGCGAAGATGCGCCCGTGCGAAGAGGTCACGTACATCACCCCGTCGAGCACGAGCGGCGTCGTGTTCTGCGCATCCAGGGTACCGAACGAGAACGTCCACACCGGCACCATGCGCTTGACATTGAACGTGTCGATCTGGGTGAGCGGACTGTAGCGCGTGCTGGAGTAGTCGCGAGGCGCCATGATCCAGTTGGAGGCGTCGTTCTGCGCATTGAGCAGCATCTGCTCGGTGACCGGACGCTGTGCGTGCGCCGGAAGCGTGGCGAATGCGGCGGCAATGCCCACCGCAGCGGAGATGTGACGCAGGAACCTTACCTGTGAAGCAGTATCCATGAACCCTCCCGAAATGCGAGTTGGAGATGCCTGCTGCCAGTTCGAAACTGCTGCCGATCTTGTTGTGCGTCGCGCCGGATTCGGGGCGACCGGCAGACGGTAGGACAATCGACTGGCCGCGTCAACGCTCTGGCCGCCGTGGTGCACGGTGCACCACGGCGGCGCAGCGTCTGTCCCGGGCCGGTCTCAGTCCGATGTGTAGCGCGCCTGCAGCGCAGCGGCTCGCCAGCGGCCCGCCTGCTCGCGATGATCGTCCATCGTCTCCGGCGCCAGCCGGGCGAGGGTGGACAGGGCGTTGGACATGCGCGGATTGCGCGCGAAGTGCGCGCGGTGACGATCGAGGAAATCCCAGTACAGGTGGTTCAAGGGACAGGCATGGGGACTGTCCGTGCGCCGCGGATCGAAGCGGCAACCGGCGCACAGCGTGCGTCCCATGCGCTGGATGTACTTGCCCGAGGCAACGTAGGGTTTGCTGGCGAAGAGCCCGCCATCGGCATACGTGCCCATGCCCAGCACGTTCGGGGTGACCACCCAGTCGTACGCGTCCACGTAGGCGAACCAGAACCACCGGTTCAGCGCGTGTGGATCCACCCCCAGCAGCGTGGCCAGGTTCGAGAGCACCATCAGCCGGGTGATGTGGTGGCTGTGACCGCGCTGCACCACCTGCCTGACCGTCGTGTCCAGGCAGTTCATGCCGGACGCTCGGCCCCAGTACCAATCCGGCAGTGGCAACTCGGCTTGCAGCGCATTGCACGTCTCGTAAGCACTCGCGTGCTCGTCGAAGACGTGACGCACGAATTCCCGCCAGCCGAGCACCTGCCGGATGAAGCCCTCCACCGACTGCAGGGGCGCCCGGCCTTCCCGGTATGCGCGCTCCGCGCGCCGGCACAGCGCGAGGGGATCGAGCATGCCCAGATTGATGGACGCGGACAGCAGGGAGTGGAACAAGGCGTGTTCCCCGGCGTGCATCGCATCCTCGAAGGGACCGAAGTGCGGCAGGAGCACATCGAAGAAATGATCGGACAACCGTTTCGCGTCTTCTGCACTGACCGGCCAGTCGAAGGGCTCGATCTCGCCGAACGCCTCGGGATGACGTGTCCGCACGAGTTCCATCACTTCCCGGGTGATCGCGTCGCGCTGCAGGCTCGGCCGCGGCGGAACCGGTGGCTCGCCCGTCCACGCGCGCCGGTTGTCCTCGTCGTAGTTCCAGCGGCCATGCGTCGGCGCGTCCCCGTCCATGAGCAGGCCCGTCTTGCGCCGGGCGGCACGATAGAACGTTTCGAGACGCCGCTGCCCGGCGCGCGGAAACACCTTGCGGTAGAAGTCCCGGTCGGTCACGAACAGCGCATCGGGATGCACGCGAAGGCCTGGGACGCGGCGCAGCGATTCGCGCAGTTCGTGCTCGGCCGGTTCCATCGCCTCGATCGAGCCGATGCCGAAGCGCATCTGGATATCGGTTAGCGCAGCGTCGTACCAGCGGTCGGAGAACCGGTACAACACCGGATGGCCTCGCTGCGCCAGGGAAAGCGCGTGGTGCCGCATGGCCGACAGCAGCAGTACGAGTTTCTGCTTGTGGTACGGGCGACGCGCCGGCTTCGCGCTGCTTTCGATGAAGATCAGTCCGGTCTCGCGCGGATCGCCTTCCAGCAGCGGATGGTCCGGGCGCAACTGGTCGTAGGGCAGAAAGACCCAGCGCGTGGGTGGCCTGCGCGGCGTCGGCCGAAAGGCGGAGATCTGCGCGAAGAACGTCATGGATGCAGGTACGAAGCGCGTCGAATGGCCGGCGCGGCCGATTGGACCGGACTCGTCTGCGCGCGTTCGGATCGTCGCTGTGTCTTTGGGTGGCAATCCGCGATACGGCAGGGTTGCTTCCCGCGGAACTCGGTCCAGTCCCAGCATTCAAAGCCGCATGGCAGGCACGCCGGCCGCCCCCTTCGCGCTCGGGGTTTTCCTGCGCGCGACGCACTCCGCTCGACCATGAAGATCGCCAACCTGATCGCCGCTCTGCTCGGCATCGTGCTCGCGCTGACCGCGTGGTGGGTCCACTCGCGCTCGGCGGCGCAATCGGTACGCCAGCCCTTCCTGCCAGGAGCGGCTGCGGTCGCGATGCTGCACCAGGCAGCGCCGCCGACCTACGCGTTCAGTGCGGCACTTCCCCCAGCACCGTGCAGCGCCGGATGACGCGCGGCTCGTTGTGCGTGTCGTACTCGGTCGCGCGATGGAGCAGGCAGCGGTTGTCCCACAGGATCAGTTGCCCGGGCTGCCAGCGATGCGCGTACACCAGATCCGGCTGGACGGCCATCGCATTCAGTTCCTCGATCAACGCGCGGCCTTCGTCGTAGGGCATGCCGACGATGTATTCGGCGTGGTCTCCCAGGAACAGGCAGTGGCGGCCGGTGTCGGGGTGCGTGCGCACCACCGGATGGTCGACTGGCGGCACTGCCTGGCGCTGCGCTGCGGTCATCGGTTCCTCGCCGTGCCGCCGGGTGCGGGAGAAATCGAGATTGTGCACCGCACGCAGGTTGGCGATGCGCGTCTTCCATGCATCGCTGAGCCGCTCGTACGCGCCGTACATGTCGCAGAAGTGCGTCTCGCCGCCCCGTTCGGGCACGACCTCGGCGTACAGGATCGTCACGTGCCCGGTGGTGCGCTGCCAGGAAGCATCGGTGTGCCAGGCGAGCGTGCCCTTGTCCGGATAGCGCCCGGTGAGCTTGCCGTCGGGGCCGACATTGCTCAGCGTGTACAGTTCGGGATGCTCATTCGCGTGATACTGGTTCATCACATGGACCTGCAGTTCACCGAAGCGACGCCCGAACTCGACCTGGCGGCCCGGAGGCAGGTTCTGCTCACCGAAGAGCAGGACTTGATACTTCAGGAACGCCTCGTGGATCGCGGCGAACAAGGCATCGTCCACACCGCGCGCGAGGTCGACTCCTTCCAGACTTGCGCCAAGCGCCGGCGCGAGCGGCCGAACCGCGAAGGGCCAGCGCGTCGTCGTCCCGTTCATCCTCGTTCTCCTCCCACGTCGCATCACCGGCGCTCGTGTCTGTCCGCAGTATAGTCGCCCGGTCCTCGTGTGCCCGCCCGTGACAGGCGCTCGGCGCTCAGTGGTAGACCGACAGTTCCTTGCCGCGCGTCTCCGGCAGGAAGAAGACGGTGAGCACCACCATGGCGAAGGCCAGCCCGGTGACCATGCCGATGGCCGTGGCGAGCGGCATCATTCCCGAACTCAGGTACCCGACCAGCGGCGGTGAGAACGCGCCCAGACCCCTGCCGACGTTGTAGACGAAGCCCTGCCCGGAACCGCGCACGCGGCTCGGGAAGAGCTCGGTGAGGAAGGCGCCGACGCCGCTGAAGTTGCCGGACAGGAAGAAGCCGAGCGGAAAGCCGAGGAACAGCATCGCTTCGTTGCTAATCGGCACCAGCGTGTACAGCACCGTCACCGCCGCGGTGCCGACGGCGAACACGAAGAACGTGCGCCGTCTGCCGAGACGATCGGCCAGATAGGCGGCCACCAGGTAGCCGACGAAGGAACCCGCGATGATCATGAACGTGTAGCCCCCGGTGTTCAGCACCGAGAGATTGCGCACCGTCTTCAGGTAGGTGGGCACCCAGATGGTGACGGCGTAGTAGCCCGACATCATCCCGGTGGTCATCAGGCTGCCCAAGAGGGTCACGCGCAGCAGGTCCGGCTTGAAGATGTCGAGGAAGTGCCCGCCCGACTCGCGCACCTTCGTTCGTGTCGCGTGGAAGACCTCCGGATCCTTGACGTTGCGGCGCACGTAGAACACCAGCAGCGCCGGCAGCAGGCCGAGCCAGAACATCGCACGCCAGGCGATCTCCTCCGGAAGCACGGAGAACACCACGGCGAAGGTCACCGCGGCCAGTCCCCAGCCTACCGCCCAGCCGCTCTGGACCGTGCCCACCGCCTTGCCGCGGTGCTGGGCGCGGATGATCTCGCCGACGAGCACCGATCCCACCGCCCACTCGCCACCGAAACCCAGACCCTGCAGGGCGCGCGTCACCAGCAGCTGCTCGAACGACGTGGTGAACCCGGACAGGAACGTGAACAGCGAGAACCACACGATGGTGATCTGCAGCACCCGCACGCGGCCGAAGCGGTCCGCGAGGATGCCGGCGGCCCAGCCGCCCACGGCGGACAGGATCAGGGAAGCGGTGGCGATCAGCCCGGCCTCCGCCTTCGTCATGCTCCACGCCGCGATCAGCGTGGGGATGAGGAAGGTGTACACGGTGAAATCGAACGCATCCACCGACCAGCCCGCAAAGGCGGCGATGAAGGTCCGGCGCTCGGGCTTGGTGAGATCGCGATACCAGTCGAACACCCGTTCCTCCGTTTTCGTCTCGTTGTTCGGTTCGGCTAGGCCGGTGACAGTTCGATCGGTCGCCGGGTCATCGTCAGCAGGATTAGCGCACCGCCCACCAGCAGCACGCCGGCGATGGCGAACGCCCAGTTGTAGTTTCCCGTTGCATCGATGACGTAACCGGTCACGATCGGCGCCGCGATGCCGAATGCATTGCCGCCGACGATCAGAATGCTCATCGCCTTCCCCGCGTCCTCGGGGCTGCGCAGCAGGTCGTTGACCAGTGAGAAGTTCAGCGAGATGGCGCTGGCCATGCCGGTGAGCGAGAGGGTGAACAGCAGCAGCATGATCCAGACATTCTCGATCAGCGGCGTGAACAGGATCACCGCCGAGGAGAGCATCATGACCACGCCCATGTTGCGGCGCCGCCCCTCTCCCACGGTGGAGGAAGTCAGGAGCCGGTCACTCAGACGCCCGACCAGGATCCCGAGGATGGCGGCGCCCGCATATGGCAGCGCGGTGAACATTCCTGTCTTGAGCACGCTCAACCCGCGCGTGGACTGCAGATAGCTGGGCAGCCAAGTCAGAAACAGGTATTGCGTGTACACCGCGCACCCCTCGGAGAGCGCGAGTCCCCACATCGTGCGCGTGCGCAGCAGCTGGAGAATCCGGCCACTGCCCGTGCGTCGTTGCAATGCCTGGCTGTCCGCGCCGCGCTCGCGCAGGATCTTGGCGCGCTCCTCCTTGCCGAGCCAGCGCGCGCGTTCGGGCTGGTCGAACCACAGCAGCCAGGCGGCGAGCCAGATGAAACCGATCGCGCCCACGACCGCGAAGGACAGGCGCCAGCCAACCTGGCTCACGATCCATGCGACCAGCAGGGCGCCCACGGCGGGCCCCGCCTGGGTGCCGGCCATGAAGATGGCGTTGGTCAGCCCGCGTTCGCCCGCGGGAATCCATTCGCGCACGACGCGTCCGCCGGCAGGAAAGGTGGACGCCTCGCCTACGCCCATCGCCAGGCGCGTGGCGACCAGTGAGGCGTAGTTCCACGCGGCGCCGGTCAGCATCGTGGCTGCCGACCACAGCGCGATGCCGGCGGCATTGATCGCCTTCGTACCGAACCGGTCGACCAGGATTCCCATCGGAATCAGGAAGAGCAGGTACGTCCACAAGAAGGACGAGAACAGATAGCCCATGGCGATGGGCGACAGGCCGAACTCCTCGGCAATCGGCTTGGCGGCGACCGACAGGGCGACGCGGTCGACGTAGTTGATCATTGCCAGCGTGAACAGGAACACGCTGATCCAGCCGCGGCGCCACGCCATCCCGATGATCCTCGAATTCGAATGCGTCGGCTACCGGGCGTCCATTTCGTCGAGAAATTCGCGCAGCGCCTCGGCGCACAGGTCGGCATGCGAGTACGGCAGGCCGTGCTTGCTGTGTGGAAACACCTGCAGGCGCGAGTGCGGCAGGCGTGACTTGAGGTCTGCCATCAGCGCGACGGGAATGAACGGGCTGGAGTCCGGATGCAGCAGCAGCACCGGCATCTCCAGCGCCGCCAGCCGGGGCGACAGATCGGCACCGGCGAGCAGGCGCACCGCGCGCAGCAGGAAATCCGTGGACACCTCGGCCTGCACGCGCTCGTACCAATCGTGCATCCCCGGCGAGATGGTGCCGGGGAAGAAGCGCGCCTGCATCATGTGCGTCGACCACCCTCGCATCCCCCGCGCATCGATGATCTGCTTCCAGTCGTCGAGATTGGCGATCGATCCGCCGACGTGTGCGCCGTTGCTCACCGTCAGCGTGAGCACGCGATCCGGCGCGCGCAATGCAGCGAGCAGGGCAAGCGTGCCGCCGATCGACTCACCCACGAGGTGGAAGCGTCCGATGCCCGCGGCATCGGTCACGGCGAACAGGTCGTCGACCAGCAGATCGAGGCTGAGCGGTGCGTCGCTCGCGGGATGGGCGGACTGCCCGTGGCCACGCATGTCGAAGCTCAGCATGCGATAGCGGTCGGCAAGCATCGGGGCCCAGGCGCGCCAGATTCCCGCGCTCGCGCCGAGACCATGATGGAACACGATGGTTTCCGGCTGCCCGATCCACGGCAAGGTGGCGTCGAGCAATTCGTAGTGCAGGGTGCAGTCGGCAACGTGCACGGCAGGCATTCTCTCCCCCTTGGTGCGACGATCGAGCATCGCTCCCGTTCTTGTGCGGCCACTCTAGCATATGATTGTCGAAACGCAGGAAACGTGGAGAAGCGGCGCGCGCGGTGTGGCGTCGCATCGGACTTTCGACATGCCCAAGGTCTTCATCGGATGCGGCGCGGGGTTCGCCGGCGATCGCTTCGACGCCGCGGTGCCGGTGGTACGCAACCTGGCGCAGTGCGACGGCGCGCGCTTTCTGGTGTACGAGGTGCTCGCCGAACGTACGCTGGCTATCGCGCAGAAGCTGCGCCGCGAGGACGCCGACGCCGGCTATTCGCCTTTCCTCGACCTGTACCTCCCGCTCGTGTTGCGCGAGTGCATGCAGCACGGCATCCGTATCGTCACCAACATGGGCGCCGCGAACCCGCTCGCGGCGGCGCGCCGCGTGCAGGCCCTCGCGCGGGAGCTCGGCGTGGCCGGACTGCGCGTGGCAGCACTCACCGGCGACAATCTCCTCGACACGATGCAAGCCGACGAGGTGCGCGCCCAGCCGCTGATCGAGGGGCTCGACCTGGACGATCGTCCGATCGTCGCCGCCAACGCCTACCTCGGCGCCGACGCGGTGGCCGAAGCGCTCGCCACCGGCGCGCACGTCGTGCTGGTGGGACGCACCACCGATGCCGCTCTCTCGCTCGGCCCGCTGATGCACGTGCACGGCTGGCAGACGGATCAGCTCGACCTCCTCGCACAAGGAACCGCGTGCGGCCACCTGCTCGAGTGCGGCGGACAGGTCACCGGCGCCTACTTCGCCGATCCCGGCTTCAAGGACGTGCCGGATCTCGCCCGGGTCGGATTTCCGATTGCCGAGGTCGATGTCGACGGCGGGCTCGTGATCACCAAGGCCGCCGGTACGGGCGGGCGCGTGAGCCGCGCCACGGTGATCGAGCAACTGCTCTACGAGGTGCACGACCCGTTCAACTATCTGACCCCGGACGTCGTGCTGGATCTGGGCGGGGTGGAGGTCGAGGAGATCGGGACCGATCGGGTGCGCGTGATCGGCGCACGCGGCAGGCCGCCGCCGGCAACGCTCAAGGCGACCGTGTGCGTCGATGCAGGCTGGCTGGGCGAGGGCGAGATCTCCTACGCCGGACCCAATGCGCTCGCGCGCGCCGAGCTGGCCGCCAACGTGGTGCGCGAGCGCTGCAGGCTGATCGGCGTGAACGAGAAGGTGCGCGTGGAAGTACTGGGAACGCTGGCACTGTTCGACAGCGACGCGGGTGCCCGCAGGCCTCTCGTGCATGCCCCCGACGCCGGCGAGTACCGCGTACGGGCGGCGGTGCGCAGTCGCGATCGCGCCACCGCGCAGCGGGTCGCCGACGAGGTCCTCAGCCTGTACTGCTCGGGGCCCGCCGGCGGCGCCGGCGTGCGGCAGCACGTCACGCCGCAGGTGGGCACCGCATCGATCCTGGTCGAGCGCGCGCGCGTCCAGCCGCGCGTCACCGTCGTGGAGCATCGATGAGCACCGTCCGCGTCCCCCTGCACGCGGTCGCGCACGCACGCGCAGGCGACAAGGGCAACCGCTCGAACGTCAGCGTCGTCGCCTACCGCCCGGAGGTCTTCCCGTTACTGGTCGAGCAGGTCACCGAGGCCAAGGTGCTCGCGGTGTTCGCGCACAAGGGCGCGAGCGCCTGCAGGCGCTACGTGCTTCCGCATCTGCAGGCGATGAACTTCGTGATCGACGATGCGCTGGAGGGCGGCGTCAACGGCAGCCTGTGCCTCGACGGCCACGGCAAGTCGTTTTCCTTTCTGCTGCTGGGCGCGATCGAGGTGGACGTTCCGCCCGACTGCCTTCCCGACGCATCGCCTTATCGACGCTAGACGGCGCTCCCTAGGCGCTGGCTGCGTCGAGCGCGTCGATGTCGGCTCGTTCGAGTTTCAGATCGACTGCGCTGAACATCGTCTCGAGCTGCGCAATGCTGGTGGCGCTCACGATCGGCGCGGTGACGCTCGGGCGCGCCAACAGCCAGGCCAGCGCAACCGCCGCAGGCGCTGACTTGCGGCGCGCGGCGACCGCGTCGAGCGCGTCGAGCACGCGCATGCCACGGGCGTCGAGGTACTTCTTCGCGAACGCGGGACCACGGGGACTCTTGGAGAGATCCGCCTCCGTGCGGTACTTGCCCGTCAGGAATCCCGAGGCCAGGGAGAAATACGGGATGACGCCGAGTCCCTCGCGTACGCATACGGCCTCGAGGTTCTGCTCGTAGTCGCTGCGCTCGATCAGGTTGTAGTGCGGCTGCAGGGTCGCATAGCGCGGCCATTCGTGCGCCGCGCTCGCCTCGAGCGACGCCTCCAGCCGCGGCGCACCGAAGTTGGACGCCCCGATCGCGCGCACCTTGCCCGACTTCACCAGCATCGCGTGGGCCTCGAGCGTCTCCTCGACAGGCGTGTCGGGATCGTCCTTGTGCGACTGGTACAGGTCGATGTAGTCGGTCTGCAGCCGCCGCAGCGAATCCTCCACCGCCTGCAGGATGTAGGCCTTCTTCAGGCCCTTCTTCTCCTTGGTCATCTCCCAGCCGACCTTGGTGGCGATGACGACGTCGCCGCGATTGCGCCGCGCCTTCATCCACTTGCCCAGCACGGTCTCCGATTCGCCGCCCACGTGTCCGGGCACCCACACGGAATAGACATCTGCCGTGTCGATGCAATTGAAGCCGCGCCCCACGAAGGCGTCGAGCAGCCGGAACGAAGTGTCCTCGTCGATGGTCCAGCCAAATACGTTGCCGCCGAACACCAGCGGCGCGATTTCGATGTCGGAGGTGCCCAATTTGCGTCGTTGCATCGCTTTTCCTTGTTCCTACGGTTGGCTTGTCCCTCGAATGAGCCGCCCCGGCAGCGCACCGGTGGGGGTTCCATCCCGCATGACCTCGACGCCCGCCACGAAGGTGTGCCGGTATCCGGTCGCCCGCTGCACCAACCGACGTCCACCCGCAGGGAGGTCGTACACGACCTCGGGCCAGGTCACGCCGAGGGCATCGAAGTCGATCAGGTTGAAGTCCGCCCGATACCCCGGCGCGACGATACCGCGATCGTGCAGTCCATAGGTGCGTGCGGTGTCGGCCGTCTGCTTTCTGACCAGGAACTCCAGCGGGATCGCGCGGTGGCCGCGACGGTCCGCGCGCGTCCAGTCCTTGATCATGCTGGTCGCGCTGCTCGCGTCGCACAGAAAACCCACGTGCGCGCCGGCATCGGCCAGTCCGCACACCGTGGCCTCATCCTCGAGCAGCGTGCCGATGACGCCAAGGTCACCTTCGCTGTAGTTCTCGAAGGCGATGAACAGGATCTGCTTGCCGTCGCGCTCGAGCAGCCACTCGAGCGCGAGCTCCCACGGGTTGCGTCCGCTGCGCTGCGCCTGCGCGGCGAGGCTGTCCTCCATGCGCGGCTCGTAGTCGATCGGATCTGCGAGCTTGAAGGTGCGCGGCAGCAGCTGCGCGATCCAGCGGGTGTTCTGGTCGTCGGGCAGTTCCTGCCACAGCCGACGGCGCAGCGCCGCATCGGCATTGAGCCGGCGCACGCGCTCGCCCGGCGGCAGCGGCTCGAGTTCCCGCCACAACGGATGCGACAGGAAGGGATGAATGGTTCCCTCCAGGGTCATGTTCACGCTGATGGGACGGGACCCGACCTGACCGGTGACGTCCTGTCCGTTGCGGCGCGCGGCGTGGATGCGTGCGAGGGTGTCGCGCCACAGCTCGGGCGCGTTGTTCACCTGCAGCAACAACACCGTGAGCGGTCGTCCTGCCAACTCGGCGATGGCGCGTAGGACCTCGAAGTCGCCGTCGCCGAAGTCGGAGTTGACCTCGATCACGCCGCGTCCGGCGCGGCGCATGGCGCGCGCGACGCCGGCCAGCTCCGGCTCGCGCGCCGACAGGCTCGGCGTGAAGCGTCCGTCGCGCGTCTTGTGCTTGATCGTGCGCGAGGTGCTGAAGCCGAGCGCGCCGGCGTGCAACGCCTCCTCCACCAGCGCCTCCATGCGCGCAACCTCGTCGTCGGTCGGCAGCGACCGATGGTCCGCGCCCCGCTCGCCCATGGCGTAGAAGCGCAACGCGGCGTGCGGAATCTGCGCGCCGATGTCCATGATGCGCGGCATCGACTCGAGGGCATCGAGATACTGCGGGAAGCTCTCCCAGCGGAACTCCAGCCCTTCGGCCAGCACCGTTTCCGGGATGTCCTCGACACCCTCCATCAGCTGGATCAGATAGCGCTCGCTGCCCGGGCGCACGGGCGCGAATCCCACACCGCAGTTACCGAATACCGCGGTCGTCACCCCGTGCCAGGACGAGGGCGTCAGATAGGGATCCCAGGTGGCCTGACCGTCGTAGTGGGTATGGATATCCACCCAGCCCGGTGTCAGCAGGAGGCCTTCGGCTGCGATCTCCCGACGGCCGGAGCCGATGTCCGTGCCCACGGCCGAGATCCGCTCCCCGTCTACCGCGACATCCGCCACCCTGCGCTTGGCGCCCGTGCCGTCGACCACGCATGCATTGCGTACCACCAGATCGTGCATCCTGTTCCCCTACATGTGCGAATACATCAGCTTGCCCGCGACGTCGAGCTTCGCCCTGAGAATCGTGCCGCTCTCCGACTCGGTGATGTACAGAGTGTCGCGGTCCGGCCACCCGAAGGCGACGTTCGTGGTGGCACGCTGCGCGCACGAACGGATGCGGTAGCGCGGCTCGCCGAAGCGGTCGAAGGTCCACACACTTCCCAGGCGCACGTGCGCGACGACCAGCCCGCCCTCTTCGTCGAGCGCCAGTCCGTCCGGACCGCCGGCGCCCGACAACTGCACGAACACCCCGACCTTGCCCACGCCTGCGTGCGACATGAACGGCGCATGCCACACGCAGTTGCCGCGCGTCGCGGCGATGTACAGCGCGTTCTCGTCCTTGTTCAGCACCAGCCCGTTCGGGCTCGGCACGTTGTCCAGCAGAAGGTCCAGGCGCCCGTCTGCTCGCAGCCGGAACACCCGCCCGCGCGGGTCGTGAAGGCCGGTCATGCCCTGGTCGGTGAAATACAGGTCGCCGTTGGCGCCGAAGAACAGGTCGTTCACCGCCATGAAGCGCTCGGAGTTGTAGCGCACGAGGTAGGGCTCGACCTTGCCGTTCACCGGGTCGAGCAGCACGATGCCGTTCTTGTAGTCGGCCACGAAGAAGCGCCCGTCACGGTGGATCTTCAGTCCGTTGGGCCAGCCGTCGTACTCGGCGACGAGGTGGAAGGCGCCGTCGCGGGTCACCTTGAAGATGCGCCCGTTCGGACAGTCGACGCACCACAGATTGCCGTCCCGATCGAAGGACGGGCCTTCCAGCAGCGAACCGCCGGGTGTGCCGAGCGGCTGCCCGGCCACCCAGCCGTTGGTGGGCCCCGCCGTCTTCAGCTCATCCGGAAGGCGCGCGAACACGGTGGAATCCAGGGGCTTGGGGGGCTCGAACAGCATGGTCTCGCGTACACGCAGGGAAGCGGCAACGATAGCAGATGGCACCGACGGCGTGGCAGGGCGGAGCCGCCCTGCACAGCACTCAACTTTCCTCGGAGGCGATCGATATAACCCCCATGAACGCCCGATTCATGAAAGCGCTGCTCAAGCACCCCGATCGCTACCCGAACAAGCTGGACGAGCGCTACCCGCGCCTGCTCGAGCGGATTGCCGAGCTGTGGGGCACGAAGCAGCTCGACCCGTTCCTGAACGATCTGCTGTACGACACCCGTGGCGGCCGTCAGGGCTTTCCCATGGAGGTGATGCTGGAACTGATGTTCCTGCAGACGCTCGCAATCGAGGTGCAGGGCCAGAGCGACGAGGATCCCTGGGGCGATGAGAAGGACGTCGTCTCCAGTTCCTCTGCCACTACTGCCACCGACCTGCAGTCGCTGCTCGAACGGGCCATCCGCGATGGCAATCAGCTCGCCGTCCGGCGGGTGCTGGCCTCTGGAGCCAGCGCGTATCGCCGCACGGCCAGCGGCTCGAGCCCACTTGCAGTCGCCTGCTCGCTGGGTCACCGTGCTGTGGCCGGAATGCTGATCGAACACGGCGCCGACCCGAACACCGCCGACGATCGCGGATTCACCCCGCTGCACTGGGCCGCGTTCAAGAACGTCCCCGATCTGGTGGAGCTGTTGATCGAGCGTCAGGCGGAGGTGAATGCGCGAACCAGCACCGGCGCCACCGCGTTGCACCAGGCGGCCGCGTCGGGCAACGTCCGTTCGATCGAGCTGCTCCTCGCCGCCGGCGCCCGTGTCAACGACGCCGACCAGGAAGGCGCCACGCCGCTCTACCGCGCATTGATCGCGGGTCACGTGGACGCCGCGCAACGACTGCACGAGGCCGGCGCCGACTGGTCCGCCATGCATCGATCCGGGATCACCCCGGCTTCGCTCGCTCGCGGGAACGAGAGGCTGTCAGCACTGCTCCCCCTGTTCGACGCCGCCTGAGCGGCGTCTGCCTCTCACACGGCGTTCGCCGCGAGCGCGCGCTGTCCCAGCGTGGCGTTGACGCGCCGGAGCGCGTCGGGTTTGGCGCCCAGCAGTTCCTCGAGTTCCCCCTCGTCCATCACGACGATCGGCACATCGCGAACGAAGCGGATCGCCTCCACGCTGAGGCGCCCTCTGGTCAGAAACAGCGCACCGCCCGCCTTTTCGCGACCGATCAACCCACACAGCGCGCGCAGGTGTTCCGTGTCCACCTGCCGGCGGCGCCAGTGCCGACACTGCACGAGCATGCGTTCGCCATTGCGCACGACGAGCAGATCCGCGCCGTCCGTCTCGAGCGAGCGGACGTGAACGCCGAAGCCCTGCACACGGAGTGCCTCGCCCACGCGATCTCGTAGTTCCTGCGCCGAGAGATTCGCGACCGGGCGCTGCATGCGGGAATGCGCCGCACGTCCCGGCCAGAGCGCAGCGAGCAGGGTCAGCGGGACCAGCAGATAGAGACTGCGCAGTGCGAGCGGCGCGAGCTGCTCGATGGCTCCGGCATGCGCTTCGACGATCGGCAGGCGCGCCCCGAGCACTGGCATCCACTCGGCATGGGCGACGATGACGAGGGCGATGGCCAGCGGCGGCAGCCACCACCGCAGACGCAACAGACGGGACAGGGCGAGCGCGAACATGACAGTGAATTCGGCAAGAGACTGTCGCCTAAGCAGAAAGCTTGCCGGCGCCTGCCTCCTTGCCCACCGAACCGCTCAACGCGCGCCTGCGCCGCCTCCGCCGTTGCCGCCGCCGGCTGCGTCCGACCCCTGGGCATTCGTACCCTGGGTATCCGATCCCGCCGCCCCGGTCGCCGAACCGTCTGTCCCGGGGATGCCGCCGGCGGCGGCCGTCACCGTCAAGGTGCGGCCGCTTGCCGGATTGGTGATCGCGCGCGCCTCGAGGACGGTAGTGCCGTCCGGATCCGTCCCGCGGGCGACGATGCCGCGCACCTCGACCTCGCGGGTTTCGCCCAGCAGGGCGCGCACCTTCGGAGCGAGGTAGGCGGGAAAGTGAACCATCAGACCCCGGTCCAGCACGAAGCCGTCGATCTCACCGGTGGGGGCGCGCGTGAAGCGTGCGATCGCACCGCGCACCTGCTGTTCCTTCGGCGCGTCGGCGATGCCCTTGCCCTCGAGGACCGGCGACTGGGGATCCGGCTGCTGCGCCCAGGCGGCGGAAGCGAGCGCGAGCAAAGCGGTGAATCGGACGAACGGGTGGCGCAGCATGGGGCGTCTCCGGGGAATCATTCGCCCATTCGGCAACTCGCGTGCCGCCGGGCGACCCGCTCACAACCAGCCGGCGGCCCCCACTGCTGCGCCAGCGGCGATGAGCACCAGCAGGTGCACGCGGGTGCGCCACACCAGCACCGCGGACACCAGCGTCAGCAGGGCAAGGCGGACGTTGCCGCCCGCGCCGATGAGGATCCAGGCGGTGGCGAACATCAGCGCGATCACGATAGGCGCCATGCCGGCCTTGAACGCCCGCACCGGCGTCCAGTGCGCGCGCGCATGACTCCAGCGCGCCGCCGCGAACGCTAGCGTCGTCGAGGGCAGCATGATGCCCAGCATGGTGGCAGCCGCTCCCGCCAGGCCCGCCGCCTGGTAACCCATCACGGCGACGAATAGGACATTGGGACCGGGCGCCGCCTGCGCGATCGCGATGGAGGCGTTGAACTGCGCGTCGGTGAGCAGGCCCAGCTGATCGACCAGAACGCGATGCATGTCGGGCGCAACGGTGATCGCGCCACCGATCGCCAGCAGCGAGAGCAGGAGGAAATGAGCGAACAGCGCCAGCCAGTCGTCCACGCCGCGATCAACCCCTCGCGTCGTCGCCGGCGCGTCGCTGGGCGTGCAACCGCACCCAGGCCAGCGACCAGGAGGTGCCGCCCAGGGCTGCCAGCACCCAGACCAGCGGCCAGCGCAGCAACCCGACGGCGACGAACGCGGTCACGGCGAACGCGGCCGCCGCATGCACGCCAAGCACGCTGGTACGCAGGCTCGGCAGAAGTTTGAGCGCCGTGCCCGCGATCAGTCCTGCCGAGACCGCACCCATTCCGCGCAAGGCGCCCGACACCTCAGGGACGCCGGAAAAATGCGCATAGCCGGCGGTGAGCGCGAGCACGATGACGAGCGGCACGGTCATCATTCCTGCGAGCGCCGCGAACGCACCGCGCCAGCCGAAGAAGCGGTCGCCGACCATCAGGGCGAGGTTGCAGATGTTCGGACCGGGCAGTACCTGCGCAATGGCGAGCATCTCGATGAACTGCTCGCGCGCGAGCCAGCGCCGCTCCTCGCACAGCACCCGCTGCGCGACGGCCAGCACGCCCCCGAACCCCTGCAGGGCGAGCCAGGTGAACGCGTAGAACAGCTGCGCCGGAGAGCCCGGCCGGTCGGTGGCCGCCTCCGTCCTCACCCTCTGCGCAGCCTGACCTCGCTGATCTGCATGGTCGGCTTCACGTTCGTGTAGTTGGGCACGTCGGCGAGGATTTCCTTCGCGTGCGGTCCGAATGCGGACTGGAACGCCTCCACGCTGTCGAAGTACAGGTGGCCCATGCAGGCGAAGGGCGCGGTGCTGCCCGGCGCGCCGCCACCGACGCCGGCGTCGATGTCCATGCCCTTCAGCGCCGCGCCGCATTTCGACTGCACCATCGGCATGTGGACGTTGCAGTAGTAGTCGATGTCGAAACGGCTGCCTTCTTCACTGGCGTAGAAGACCGTGACCTTGATCATGTGCTGTCCTGGATGTGAGAGAGGGGTCGCGTTGCCGCTGGACTATGCACGATGGACGCGAAGAGCGTCAAACCGCGGTTGCGCCGTGCCGCGTCAGATGAGCTAGGCTATCGGCCGAGACCCGACACCCGACAAGAACAATGTTCGCCTTCCTGTCGCCACGCAGCGAAGCGTCCACCACGCCCGAGCTCGAGGCACGCGTGGCGGAGCGCCTGGCCGTCCTCCCGCAAGAGGATCAGGTCATCCTGCTGGCCCGCCTATCGGGACTGATGAGCGATCTGCGCAAGTGGAGCGCCCAACCGGGGCCAGGGACCGTCGCTGCCCTCGTCCCGGTGGACCAGGCGGTGCGCGCAGCGTACCGGTCCGTGACCCGGCGGCGCGTGGCGGGAGAGCGTGCCCTCGGGACGCACAGGCCCGAGGACGTGCACGCGATCGTCGAGGAGTGCCTGCTGCGCCTCGCGCAGTCCTGGTCGTGGCTCGCCCTGCCTGGGTTCGTCGCCATGGCGCCGGCGCAGGCGCCTGCCGAACCGGCACCGGCTGCTGCTGCCGTCGTCGCGCGCGGCTTGCGCGCATTCACCGCCCTGCTCAAGTGGAGTTATCTGTGCCACGCCCCCGTCGTCCAGGGCGTGTGGGCCGACGCCTGTCGGCTGCTGTCCTGCGCTGAGGCGCACGGCCTGTCGCGCGCCTGGGTGCGGCTCGACGCGGCGGCGGACTGGCACAGCTGCGTGGAACGGGAATTCCTCAAGGGCTGCATGCTCGCCACCAGCGGCCCGGAGCGCATGAGTCCGCCCCAGCTCGATGCGGTGGAGCGTGCACTCGAGTTCTGCGCCGATGCGCTGGTGCTCTCGCCACACGAGGACCGGCGCCTGCGCTTCGTCATCGATCTCGAGGACGGCTCGCCACCGCGTCCCGCCACCGGAAGGTTCGGCGCCGCCAGCCGCAGTCTCGGCTTGAACTGCTACGACGTGCGGCTGGACGATCTGATCAAGCGCACGGCCACTGGCCAACTGCGCGCGAGTGCATTCGGCCCTGTCCTGGATCAGCCGCTGGTGCTGCGCACGCTGATGCAGGTACGCGAGCGCTGGACCTCACATCATCATTGACCGCAGGCCCAGCAGAGGTTGGCTACAGAACTTTGCGCTCGGCCTGCCAAGCGCAACGCGCTAGTCGTCCGAATCGCCCTTGGCCTTGGGCGCACGCGCGTACGGCACGCGGTGCCGATAGTAGGGCCAGTAGGGCCGGTAGTACGGGCCGTACCATCCCCAGTATGGATAGACCGAGGCATACGGCGGACCCCACCAGGGATCGTAGTGCCGGTACACGCGGCTGCGCTCGTAATCGACATACGTGTCCTGCATGTAGTCGAGCACCGCGTCGGGCACACCACGCTCCTTCAGCCGCGCCAGTTCCGAGCCGGAAAGACGGTAGACCGTTTCCGAGTCCTCCATATTCGCGATGATCTCCTCCGGCGCGAGGCCTTCCCGGCTCATCTGCACGACTTGCTCGACCGTGACCGGCGGAGGCGCGGGGGTGGTCGCGCAACCGGCGAGCATCACCCCCATCATGAGCAACGCGCCGGCGAGAGCCGGACGGCACCACGATCTGGTCCTTTGCATGGCCTTTCACCTCCTTGGGAGTTCGACCCCAGCCACATGCCCCGGTTTCGCTGACCTTCCGATTGTGCCGCGACCTTCGCTGCAACCGTCTTCGCAGCAGGGGGCAACCTGAATGCCGCTTCCCCTGGAACTGTGGATTCCGTGCGCAGGGATCGTACTCCTGGGGTACGTCGTGCTCGGGCTGGGCGGATTCGGCTCGGCGCTGGTATCGATGCCGCTGCTGGCGCTCGTGCTCCCCATCCGCATGGTGGTGCCGCTGATGCTCCTGCTCGATTTCGTCGGGATGCTCGTCAACGGCGTGAGGCTGCGTCACGACGTGGACAAGGACGAGGTGCGGGCGATCGTCCCGCCACTGCTGGGCGGCATGGCTGTCGGAGTCACGGCGCTGGTGGTCCTGCCCGGGCGCGCACTGTTGTTCGCGCTGGGTGTGTTCATCCTCACCTACGGCGTGTTCACGCTCAAGCCCAGGCCCGGGCGCAAGCCCGTGAAGCGCATCTGGTCGCTCCCTGCCGGCGTGTTCGGCGGGCTGATCGGGGGCATGTTCGGGACCGGGGGCGCGGTCTTTGCGATGTACTTCATGGCTCGCATTCCCGACGTTGCACGCATGCGCGCGACGATGAGCGCGGTGTTCGTGGTGAGCACCGGCAGCCGGCTGGCCTTGTTCCTCCTGTCCGGCCTGCTGCTGCAGCGCGAAGTGTGGCTGGCCTTCGTCAGCCTGGTGCCGATGGTATTCGTCGGCCTGAGCATCGGACATCGCCTGCACGGGCGACTGACGCGCATGCAGGTGGCGCGTCTGCTCAGCCTGCTCCTGCTGGGCAGCGGCGCATCGGTGCTGATCAAGGCGCTGGCCTAGCCGCCCCGAAAGGGGAGGTGTTGCCGCTGCCCGTAAGCACGCGGTTGGCGGTTCCCGCAAACGAAAAGGGCGGCCTCTCGGGCCGCCCGCTCCGCCGCTCCCGCGGGCCTCACATGCTGAAGATCTTCCCCGGGTTCATGATGTTGAGCGGATCCAGCGCCTTCTTGATCGCGCGCATGACGCTCACCGCCTCGCCGTGCTCGGCGGTCAGGAACTTCATCTTGCCCAGACCGATGCCGTGTTCGCCGGTGCACGTGCCGTCCATGGCCAGGGCGCGCATCACGAGGCGTTCGTTCAGCCGTTCGGCCTCCTCGAGTTCCTTCGGGTCGTTCCGGTCGATCAGGAACCCAAGGTGGAAATTGCCATCGCCCACGTGGCCGACCAGCGGAGCGAGAAGAAAGCTCGCCTTCAGGTCCTTCTTGGTTTCGACGATGCACTCGGCAAGGCGGGAGATGGGCACGCACACGTCGGTCGCCCAGATCTCGCAGCCGGGGCGCAGCGCCTTGTTGGCATAGGTGACATCGTGGCGCGCGGTCCACAGCTGCGTGCGCTCCTCCTGTCTGGTCGCCCACCTGAACTCGCCGCCGCCATTCTCGGACGCGATCGACTGCACCAGTTCGGCCTGTTCCTTGACGCCGTTCTCCGTCCCGTGGAACTCGATGAACAGCGTGTCCTTGACCGGGTAGTCGAGCTTCGAGAACCGGTTCACCGAATCCATCTGCACGTCGTCGAGCAGCTCGATGCGAGCGACCGGCACCCCGAGCTGGATGGTCTGGATGACTGTGTTGACCGCGCCTTCCAGCGTTTCGAAGGAGCACACGGCCGCCGCCATCGCCTCGGGCAGACCGTACAGGCGCAGCGTTACTTCGGTGATGATTCCCAACGTGCCTTCGCTGCCCACGAAGAGCCGGGTGAGGTCATAGCCGGCCGCGGACTTGCGGGCGCGCCGCGAGGTACGGATGATGCGGCCGTCGGCGAGCACGACGGTGAGTCCAAGGACGTTCTCGCGCATCGTGCCGTAGCGCACGGCATTGGTGCCCGAGGCCCGCGTTGCCGCCATGCCGCCCAGCGAGGCATCGGCGCCCGGGTCGATCGGGAAGAACAACCCCTGATCGCGGATGTAGTCGTTCAGTTGCTTGCGCGTCACCCGCGCCTGCACGGTCACGTCCAGATCCTCGCTGTTGACCGTAAGGATCTTGTCCATGTTGATCAGGTCGACCACGATGCCGCCGTGCTCCGGGATGACGGCACCTTCGAGGGAAGTACCCGTTCCGTAGGCCACCACGGGCGTCTTGTGCCGGGCGCAGATCTGCACGATCTCCGACACCTCCTCGGTGCTTTCCGGGAAGGCGACGGCGTCGGGACGGTGCGGGACGTGCCACGATTCGTCCTTGCTGTGATGATCGCGCACCCCGGCACTGGTGGACAGGCGCTCGCCCAGCAGGGCGCGCAATTCGTCGATGGCGCTCTGCACGTTCGCTACCGCAACACTCATTGTTCTCTCATCCGGCTGATCGTTGGTCGGTCCGTCCCCGCTGCGTGAGGCGGATCGGGGAAAGCGCCATTGTGGCAGAAGCGGCCCGAATCGGCCCCGGCGCAACGGAATTCCAGGCGGGCGAGTTTTTCCAGCGCTGGCGATTTCTACACGGTCCTGCCGCGCCGCATCGGCCGCGAAACCCCGCGCCTGGAGGGGGATTTGACATCGCAGAAACCATTGGACTGACGCTACGAAAGCCGGTATAAGCCACGTTCCGTGTTTGATTACCAAGGTTCATGCATATCACCGGTACGGCGCGTGCAGTCTTTGTGCAATCAGGCATTAGTTTGCGGGCGTGGCCCGCGTTTTCCACCTGAAGGACTGTACATGGCAACTGGCACTGTTAAGTGGTTCAACGAATCCAAGGGTTTCGGCTTCATCACCCCCGAGGGCGGCGGCGAGGACGTGTTCGCGCACTTCTCCGCGATCCAGGGCAAGGGCTTCAAGACGCTGAAGGAAGGACAGCGCGTCAGCTTCGACATCACGCAAGGCCAGAAGGGCAAGCAGGCGTCGAACATCCGTCCCGAGTAAGCGAAGCCGCGAACCCGGACTGAATACAGAACCCCGGAGCACTGGCTCCGGGGTTTTTTTTCGCCCTGCTTCAGGGCGGGCCGACATCGCCTCGGCTACCATTACGCTTCCCACCCTCTCCTGCGCTCGCAACGAGAACGATGAAACTCAACGACAGCATCCTCTCCCTCCCCGTCCAGCAGGTCAGCATCGACGTACTGCTCGAGAAATATGCCAAGGGCGACGAACAGAGCGTCGAACAGGTGCGCCGGCGCGTCGCACGCGCACTGGCCTCGGTCGAGAGCGATCCGGACAAGTGGGAACCGGTGTTCTTCGAGGCGCTGGAGAACGGTTTCATTCCCGGCGGCCGCATCAACTCGGCGGCTGGCACGCAGCTGTCCGCCACGCTGATCAACTGCTTCGTGCAGCCGGTCGGCGACTCCGTCTCCGAAACCGCCAACGGGCGCCCCGGCATTTACGTCGCGCTGATGGAGGCGGCCGAAACGATGCGCCGGGGCGGCGGCGTCGGCTACGACTTCTCCTCGATACGGCCGCGCGGCGCGCTGGTGCGCGGCACGCGCAGCAGCGCCAGCGGCCCGGTGTCGTACATGCGGGTGTTCGACCAGAGCTGCGAGACGGTGGAATCGGCCGGGGCGCGTCGCGGCGCGCAGATGGGCATCCTGCGCTGCGATCATCCGGACATCGAGGACTTCATCCACGCCAAGGATCACGGCGATCTGAAGAACTTCAACGTCAGCGTCGCGGTGACCGACGACTTCATGCGCGCGGTGGAGAGCGACGGGGACTGGGAGCTGGTGCACGCCCAGCCGCCGGCACGGTCGGGCGACGCCGACGAGCCGCCGCTGCGCCAAAGAGCCGATGGCAAATGGGTCTATCGCGCGATCAAGGCGCGCGAACTGTGGAAGCAGATCATGGACTCGACCTACGACCACGCGGAACCCGGCGTGTTCTTCGTCGAGCGCGCCAATATCGACAACAACCTGTCCTACTGCGAAGTCATCGAATCGACCAACCCATGCGGCGAGCAGCCGCTGCCGGCGTACGGCTGCTGCTGCCTGGGAAGCGTCAACCTCGCACCGTTCGTCTCGGAGCCGTTCTCGCCCAAGGCGCGCTTCGATTTCGAAGCTTTCGGCAAGGTCGTGCGCCCCGCGATCCGGATGCTCGACAACGTGCTCGACGCCACGGTGTGGCCGTTGCCGCAGCAGGCCGAGGAGGCGCGCAACAAGCGCCGCGTCGGCCTCGGTTTCACCGGACTCGGCGATGCCCTCATCATGCTCGGCCTGCGCTACGATACCCTGGCTGCGCGCGAGATGGCCGCGCGCATCGCCCGGCACATGCGCGACGAGTCCTATGCCGCGTCGGTTGAGATCGCGCGCGAGAAGGGCGCTTTCCCACTGCTCGACACGGAGCAGTACCTGGCCGCCCCGCGCTTCGCCTCGCGGCTGCCCGAGGCGCTCAAGGACGAGATCCGTGCGCACGGGCTGCGCAACAGCCATCTGCTGTCCATCGCGCCCACCGGCACCATCTCGCTCGCGTTCGCCGACAATGCAGCCAACGGCATCGAGCCGCCGTTTTCCTGGACCTACCAGCGCAAGAAGCGCATGCCCGACGGCGGCTTCAAGACCTACGACGTCGAGGATCACGCGTGGCGGCTCTACCGCCATCTCGGCGGAGACATGACCAAGCTGCCGGATGCATTCGTCACCGCCCTGCAGATCTCCGCGCTGGACCACATGCAGATGGTCGCAGCGGTGGCGCCGTTCGTCGATTCGGCGATCAGCAAGACGGTGAACGTCCCCGAGGACTATCCGTACGAGGATTTCAAGGATCTCTACCTGGAGGCATGGCGCGCCGGCCTGAAAGGCATCACCACCTACCGCCCCAACAAGGTGCTGGGCAGCGTGCTCTCGGTGGAGCCGGCAACTCAGAAGGCCCAGCAGCCCAACGACCTCGACACCAGCGAAGTCGATCGCCGGCTGCGCCTCGAGGCTGCGCCCACGCCGGCCCTGTACAGCCTGCGCTGGCCCGGAAGGCCCCAGCTTCCCGCCGGCAATCCGTCCTGGACCTACATGGTCGAGTCCCCCTTCGGCACGTTCGCGATCTTCGTCGGGCACGTCGAGGACAACGGACCGCATCCGTTCGAGGTGTGGGTCAACGGTAACGAGCAGCCACGCGGGCTGGGGGCGGTGGCCAAGACGCTGTCGATGGACATGCGCGCGCAGGATCAGGCGTGGCTGCGCATGAAGCTCGACATGCTCGCCCGGACCATCGGCGAGGACGCCTTCGACTGCGCGATGCCCCCGTCCGGGAAGCCGGTGCGGGTGCCGAGCATGGTCGCGGCGTTCGCACGTATCGTGCGCCACCGTGTGGACGAACTCGGTTCGCTGGCCGGCGAGGACGGCCACTCCCCGGTGCTCAACGCGCTGTTCGCAAAGAAGGAACCCAAGACCGGGACCGACGGGACGCTGTCGTGGACGGTGGACGTGTACAACCCCAGTTCCGGCGACGACTTCGTGCTCATCATGAAGGAGCTCGTGCTTCCCGGCGGCCAGCGTCGACCGTATTCGGTGTGGATGGCGGGACGCTTCCCGCGCGCCCTCGACGGCCTGTGCAAGCTGCTGTCGCTCGACATGCGCGTGATCGATCCAGCGTGGATCGGCATGAAGCTGCGCAAGCTGCTCAACTATGCAGAGCCGCTGGGCGATTTCATGGCGCGCGTGCCGGGCGAGACCCGCCAGCAGAACTTCCCTTCCACCGTGGCCTATGTCGCCCGCCTCATCATCCACCGCTACGCGATGCTCGGGGTGCTCGACGAACGGGGCTATCCGGTGGTGGAAATGGGCGTACTCGAGGTGCCCGAGACCGACCGCGAACCGGAGACCACTTCCTACGCGCACATGGCGGGCAAGCAGTGCAAGGAGTGCGGCAACTACGCACTGATCAAGAAGGATGGCTGCGAGTTCTGCACGGCGTGCGGCGCCGTGGGCGCGTGCGGCTGAGCGCCCGCGCAGTAGTGGCCCGGATCACTCGACCGGGTAACCCGCCGCGTTCAGCTTGGCCGCGATGGCCCGTCGCGCCGCGTTGATATCGGCGGGTCGCGCCAGCCGATAGCGGCGCGCTTCCTCCGGCGTGAGCGGGACGAATGCCTCGGGCATCGACGCACCGGCGAAGGTTCGGATCATCCAGTTGGTCACACCGGCAGCGCGTTCGTCCGATAGCCCGGCATTGAGCAGCCCCGACACCTGCATGAGGAACGCCCGGCCCTCCGGAAGATTCAGGAAGTAGCCGACCTGTCCGGCAACCGGAGGAATGCCGCCGCTGGCCACGCCCTTGCCGTCCGGCTTGTGGCAGCCCGAGCAATGCAGGACGTAATCGAGGTGGCCCTGCTCTTCGAACGTGCCCGCGGCCCAAACCCGCCCGGCGCCGAGCAGGATCGAGCAGGCAAGGAGGAGAACGGCACGCATCGGCCGGCGCAAAGGCGACCCCCGGGGCCAACGGCGCTACCCGGGGATGGATCCGATCAGGCCTGCCCGACGATCGCCGAGACCGTGCAGTGGTACATGGTCTGGGTGTTGGCCATGCACCAGTTGATGTCGTTGTGCACACCCATGCGGTAGCCGGGCCGCTCGCGCTCGTTGAAGTTGCACAGGCACCGTCCGCACGCGACCTTGCCGCAGCAGTCGTTGTACGACACGAGATAGTTCTTGCCGTCTTTCGGGTCGGCGCAGGTGCCCACCCAGGTGACCTTGGACACCTCGGATCCGGGCGGGCAGCTGTTCACCGTGCCGCCGCAGCAGGTGCACAGGAAGCCGTCCAGCGCGCAGTTGCGCCAGTACTCGCAGGTGGTGTCGTCGTCGCCTGCCGGTGAAGCCGCCTGCGCCCTGCCCGACCGGTCGAAGGGAAGCATCGGCAGCGCCGCCGCCCCGACCATCACGGTGCCCAGCCGGGCGAGCGTGCTGCGGCGGCTGCTGCGCTGGGCAGCGTCGCGCACGCGCCGCTCCGCGAACCGGTCGATCCACTCTTGAATCCGCTTCATGGTTTCCTCCCCACTTACCGATGCAGTGACGGTTGGTTCAGGCGGTCTCGCCCGGCTGCGTGGACATCCGGTTGCGCAGGTAGTCCTGCACCGATCCCACGCCCAGCTCCTTCGCATTGAACAGGCTTTCCAGATGCTCGCGGGTGTTGATCATTCCCTTTGCACGGATGATACCGCGCTCGTCCATCAGGACCGCATAGGGCAGGCGGCTCACCCGATAGGTCATCCCCAGGTCGGCCGACAGCACGTAGGGGAAGTCCGTGAGCTTCGCATCCCCGTAGAAGGCGAGGTGCTGCGTGGCCTCGCCGTCGCTGGCCAGGACGACATCGAGCCAGTCGCGCTCGGCGTTGGATGCGGACTTCAGCACCGGCAGCAGCTTCTTGCAGACCGGGCAGGTCGGGGACAGGAAGAACAGCAGCTGGCTGCGCGTGCGCTCGCCGCCGATGGAAACCACGGAGCCGTTCAGCGCGGGAAGCTCGAACCTCGGCGCCGCCTCCCCCAGCTTGGGGCCGGAATCCGTGATCAACGCGCCCATCGGAGCGATGCGCTCGTACAGCACGCCGATCTGGCGGGCGAGCGCCCACAGGGCCACGATCACCGCGAGCATCAGCACCCACAGCAGGGCGTTGGAAATCATCAGGCTGTTCACTCGACCTCCACTTCGCCGTGCGCGTGGCGATGCCGCAGCTGCCGAAGCCGGCTGGACTGGCGCAGCAGTTCGTCGGCCATGAGATACAGGGTGTAGAAGGCGAGCACGCCCACGATCAGGGTCACTCCGTCCAGCCACACGAATCCGCGCTCGACCGTGGGGCCGGCAACGGCCAGCGCCGCGACGGCGAGCACCGCATTGCGCGCCACCAGCGCCCACGACAGCGGATGGCTCTCCCCGCCGCAGCCGCAGTCGATCTGATCGCGGCCACGCAAGAGATTGATGCCGATGGCCGAGGCATAGCCGAGCATGAGCAGCGCCGTCGCGAGCAGGGCGGGCGCACGCGTGGCTGGCACCAGCATGCCGATGCCGAGCAGGATTTCGAGCACCGGCAGGAGCCGGGCGGCGGCCGAGACCAGTGCCGTCGGCAGGAGCTGGTATGCCTGCAGTGCGCCGGCGAACACCTCCGGCTCGCTCAGCTTGTGCCAGGCCGCCGCGAACAGGATCAGTGCCAGCGCGCCGACAGCCGCCCCGACGGCCACCGGGTCCGCGAGGTGCGCCACAGCGCCCATCAGTTCGCGCCGAGCTGCAGAGCCACTTCACCGACCTGGGTCGAGCGCACGCGGGGCTTGGCGCCGAGGCGGTCGAACACCACCAGCTCCATCTTGTGCACGTCCATCGCGTACAGATTTCTGCCGTCGGACGACGCTTCCACGGACACCGCATTGTGGCCCGGCAAACGCGCTACGCGCTTCTTGCTGGCGAGGTCGAACGCCCAGATCTCGTTGGCCGGGTTCTTGTGGCTGCCCTCGGCGCCGCCACTGTGCATCGGCACGTAGAGGCGGCCGTTGGCAATGGCCAGCACCTGGTAGCCGCCGGGGCGCCAGTTCTTCTTCACGTCCGCAGTGCTGCGCACCAGGGGCCAGCTGCCCTCGACGGTGGCGGTATCGCCCGCCACGTTCACCGCCGAGAGATTGCCCTTGAAGCTCACGAAGTAGTAGCGGTCGCCGTCCTGCTCGCCGTGCATGAACCAGGCATCGGCGTCGGCATCGAACACCTTCTCGCTGTTCGCGCGGGCAGCCACGTTGCCGTTGGCGTCGAGCGTCACCGTTGCGATCGTCCCGTCTCCGCACAGCGAGGCGAAGCGGTTGGGGTTGGAGTGGGCCGGATAGATGGCCCAGCAGCCCGGCATGTCGATCACCCCGACCATCTTGCGTTCCTGCATGTCGACGACGGTGACCGAGGTGGCGGGCGTGGAGTTCTGCACGTACAGCCACCGCCCGTCCGAGGACAGCGCGACCAGTCCCTCGTAGTTCAGCGCCATGGCACGCTTCTCGGAGATCGGGATCTCGTACTTGAACGAGAGGGTGTCCGCGTCCCACACCTCGACGATGTCGGTGCGATCGCCGCGCTGCCCGCGGGAGAGGTAGCCCGTGGCGACGTAGATCTCCTTCTTGTCCTTGGACAGGATGATCTGCCCGGTGAACCCGGTGCCGATCACGCCCAGGTAGGCGAGGGTGTCGCCGTCGACCACGTGCAGCTTGCCGTCGGAGATGTGCGCGATGGCGATATCCATCACGTACACGCGGTTCTTGGCCGCAATGGGCGGCACGACGGTCACTTCATCGGGCTTGAACTGCGCGGCGGCCGGGCCGGCCGCGACCGCGGCCAGCGCGACGGCACCCGTCAGCGCGGCACGCCAGGAACCTGCAAACGCTTGCACTCCCATGCGACTTCCTCCCCTGTCCCGTCGGCGCCCGCGGGCGCAACCGAACCGCACGTCGACGCCGGCCTGGCGGCGCGTTGCGCCGGCGGGCCGGCCGGATGCGGTATCGCAGAGCAGTATATCGACATGGAAGGAAGTCGCAAGGTCGGCGCTCCGGGCGCCGCCCGCGCCCCTCAGGAGGCGTTGCGCAGCCGGCGTAGACCGTCGAGCAGGTCGCGCCCGAGGTTGGCGGCGAGGATGGCGCCGAGCGGCCAGATCAGCACGCGCACGAAGGCAACGGCGAGTTCGCGCGCCTGCTCAGTGCCGCCGAGCGCTCGAGCCAGCGGCGCGTCGGTGGCGATCGGCGCGCGCAGGGCGAACCAGGCGAGCAGGGCATACAGCGCGGTCACGATCAGGCACTGGACGGCGCGCGAGCGCACCCGGGGAAACGGGAAGTGTTGTGCAGGCAGCATGGGACGATGAAGTCGAGAATCGCGGGTGCTCGCAATCGAGCGGGCGCGACTATATCGGCTTCGATCCTGGATGTCTTGACAGTAAGGCGTCAGCCTTCAGCCCGGGCGAGGCGCAAAGCGCTCCGCGAGCAGCGCCTGCAGGCGCGCCAGATCGAGGGGTTTGGTCATGTGCGCGTCGAACCCCGCCTCGAGCGACCGGCGCACGTCCTCGGCCTGCCCCCAGCCGGTGAGCGCGATCATCAGCATCGATCTGCCACAGGCACTGGCGCGCGCACGACGCGCGACCTCGTAACCGTTCAGGCGCGGCATGCCGATGTCGAGCAGCGCGACCTCGGGCGCATGGCGCTGCAGCAGATCCAGGGCAGCCTGCCCGTCGTAGGCAACGAATACCTCGTCGCCGTTCATGCGCAGCAACAACGCCAGCGATTCGGCCGAGTCGACATTGTCGTCCGCCACCAACACGCGCCGCGCGCCCCCTCGGCGGTGTGGGGCCGGCGTATTCGCGAGCGTTGGCATCGGGAGCGAGTGAAGCACCGGAAGGCGCACGCAGAACACGCTGCCGCAGCCCACGCCGGCGCTGCTCGCCGTGACTTGTCCACCGTGCAGGTGGACCAGGCGCTGGACCAGGGTCAGGCCGATGCCCAGTCCGCCGTGCGCACGCTCGAGCGAGCTGTCCACCTGGTAGAACATCTCGAACAGACGAGGCAGCTTGTCCGGCGGAATGCCGATGCCGTTGTCGCGTACCCGCACCGCCACCTCGTCCACGCCTTGCTCGACCTCGATGTCGATCCCGCCACCGTGCGGCGTGTACTTCGCGGCGTTCGAAATCAGATTCACGAACACCTGCGCCAGGCGCACGAGGTCTGCCTGAAGAGGGATCGCCGCGGGAGGGGCCTGCACGCGCAGGCGATGGCCGTGACGCGCGATCAGCGGCGCGCACGACTCGACCGCCGCGTCGATGACCGCAGCCAGCGTGGTGGGCGACTTGTTCAGCACAAGTTTGCCGCGGCTGATCCTGCTCACGTCGAGCAGGTCGTCGATCAAGCGGGAGAGCTGTTCGACCTGGCGCGCGATCAGTTCGCGCGCCCACTTGCTCTGCGCCTCGCTGGGCTGTGCCAGCGCCAGGATGTTCGCCGCATTGCGGATCGGAGCCAGTGGATTGCGCAGTTCGTGCGCCAGGATCGCCAGGTACTCGTCCTTGCGCCGGTCCGCTTCGCGCAGTGCCTGCTCGGCGCGCTTGAGTTCGGTCAGATCGACCAGCATGGCCACGTGGGCGCCCGGCTCGTGGTCGAGCGGCACCATGCTCCACAATGCCTCGAGCGTGGTGCCGTCGGCGCGCTTCAGTGCGAGCTCGACCGGACCGATCGATTCGCCACGGGCCACGGCCTCCACCGCCTGCGCGAGACGCTCGTCCTGCCCGGAGAAGAAACGACGCCACGAGTTCGCGCCGCCATCGGGCTGTCCACGGCGCATCGCCAGCATGCGCAACAGCGCGTCGTTGCATTCGACGATGCCGCCGCCGGCATCTCCGAACGCGATGCCCACCTGCGCCGATTCCACCGTGTGGCGCAGCCGCGCCTCGCTCCGGCGCAGCATCGCTTCCTGCTCCTTGCGCTCGGTCGCATCCCAGCTCAGACCCATCAGCGCCTGCGCACCCCCCGCGTCGCGGCGCAGACCTCCGCGCGCGGCCAGCCACCGCACACTGCCGTCCGAATGTCTGATGCGGAACTCGTGCGCGTACTCGCCGTGGCGAAGCGATTCGGCGATGGCCTGGTCCACGCCGGGCCGGTCCTCCGGAACGACCATCTCGAGCAGGGCGTCGATGTGCAGCACATCCTGCGTGACACCGATGAGCTCACGCTGCACGGCATCCAGGGTGACACTTCCATCGCGCAGATCCCAGTCGAAGGTGCCCATCCTTCCTGCAGCCAGTGCGAGGCCCAGCCGCTGCCTGCTCTGCTGCAGTTCCACTTCGATGCGCTTCTGTTCGCTGACGTCCATCGTCGATCCGACGTAGCCGAGCAGCTCCCCGGTGGTCGAGTAGCGCGCGCGCGCACGGTCCATGACCCAGCTGTAGCTGCCGTCTGCCCGCCGCAGCCGGTAGCTCAGCATGACCTCCCGGCGCTGGCGCATGGCGGCGTCGTAGCGCGCGCGCACCAGTTCCCGATCGTCCGGATGGACCACCTCCAGCCAACCCATGCCGAGGGCATCGGCCTCGATCTGGCCGGTGAAATCCTGCCAGCCACTGCTCACGAAGCGCACACAGCCACGCGAATCGGTGATCCACAGGATCGCCGGTGCCGAGTTCGCCACCTGACGAAACTCCGCTTCCTGCTCGTGCAGCGCCTGCTCCAGGCGCGCCTGGGCAGTCACGTCGGCCGACATACCGTGCACCTTGGTCATCTTTCCGTGCGGATCGAAGTAGGCGCGACCGCGCTCCTGCAGGACGACGTCGCTGCCGTCGTTCAGGCGCAGGGTGTAGCGCAGCTCGTACTCGGGTGCCTGCGGCGTGAGCGAGACGATGGTGTCGTGGTAGCGCTGCCGGTCCTCCCGACGGATGCGTCGCAGGTAGTCGCGCCCGCTGTCGCGCTCGCCTCCCTGCGCAATGTGCAGTACGCGGTCCGCCCCGGCGGATCGGGTCACCTTGCCGCTCTCGCTGTCCCAGTCGAACGCGAACATCCGCCCCACCTCCGCCGCCAGGCGCAGCCGTTCCTCGCTCACCGTCAGTTCCGCGGTGCGCTGTGCCACGCGCTCCTCCAGGTGCGTTCGCGCGAGGCGCAACTGGGAGACGAGCACCGCGACCACGTAGGTGGACAGTCCGAGGGTGGCGAGGAACAGTTGCAGGCCCACGACATCTGCAGCCGTCTGGGCAACACTGCGAGGCGCATCGCCCAACGCGGTGAGCCAGGCGGCGAACAGGGCCAGCACCGACACCGCCAGCGCCGCACCCGGCAGTCCGAAGCGCAGAGCCGCCCACAGCATCACCGGAATCAACAGATAACCGTAGCTCGTCACCGACCCGAGCACCTGCACCACGACGTAGGTGATGGCGGCGAGCGCGGCGAACAGCGCGCCCAGCTCCAGCGCGCGCGCAGGGGCCAGGCGCCGCTGCCCGTAGTCGTGCAGCGCCAGCATGGTGAGCGGTGCGGCGCTGATGATTCCGATGGAATCGGCGCCCCACCACAAGGTGAACGTGTGGCCAAAGTTGCCTCCGAGCAGGGTGTTCACCACCGCCGAACCGAGCAGCGCGCCGACGGCGGGCCCTGCGAGCGCAGCCAGGGCGGTTAGCGCGAGCACCTCGCTCACGCTGCCCAGGCGAAACGGCGGGCCGAAGAACCTGCCGATGACGGCGGCACCGGCAAGCGCCTCGGCACTGTTGGCCGCGGCGAATCCGAGCGCGACGGGTAGTGCGCGGCCATGCAACCCTACGTCGAAGGCGAGGTTGGCTGCGACCGCGGCAACTACGATCGTGCCGCGTCGCCTCGGCATGCTCAGTAGCACGGCCAGATACAGTCCACTCGGCGGCCACAGCGTCGCGAAGTGGCCCGGCTCGATCGACAGCGCGTCACCGAGCAGCGCGGCGAGGAAGTAGGCCAGCGCGAACGCAGGCGGCACCCACGCGCGCTCCAGCAGTGCCGGGCCCTGCATGGCGGTCACATACCTCTCCTGGAAGCGGGATCATGCCGGCAGAACGCCTCCCGGCGCCGCCCTTATAGCTTGTCGCCGCATGCTGCCGCAAGCGTTAGGGCAGGCCGGACAGCCGTGCTAATCTGAGACATAGCCCGCCTGCCTTCGATGAAAAGTCAAATCACTGCCGCCGTGGCCGCCTTGCGGCCCACGCAGATGACCGTTCCCCTGTCTCGGGTCGAACACCGGCGCAGACAGTTGCGCGCCGCGCGCGACTGGCAGCTGCGCGACTTTCTCACCTGGCACGTGATGCCCGCCGTGCTCGGCCCCGACCTGGCCGTCTACCTGATCGGCGACCACCACATCGCGCGCGCCCTCGCCGACGAACACGTGGAAACCTGCTTCGTCACCCTCGAGCGCGACATGTCGCGGGTCGCCCGCACGGCTTTCTGGGTGAGTATGGAGCGCTCGGGATGGGTGTTCCCGGTGGACGAGCACGGGCGCAGGCGCTCCTTCGCCAACATCCCGCGCACCTTGTCCGAACTGAAAGACGACCCCTATCGAAGCCTGGTCGGCGACATGCGCGACTATGGGGGCATCGAGCAGAGCATCGACGTGGCCGCGGAGTTTGCGTGGGCAGGTTTCCTACGGGGGCAGATTCCGGTCGCGCTGGTGACCAGCGACTACGCGCAGGCGCGCAATCTCGCGCTGGTGCACGTTCGCTCGCCGGCCGCCAGCCGCCTTCCGGGTTTCCGCGCCGCCTAAACGGCAGGACGGTAAGGGACGGTTCGCCACGGCGTCCCTGCGTCGCGCTCAGCTGGTCGCGGCCGCCTGGAGCGCCGGCGCTTCACTCGACCTCGGTGCAGCACCACCGATCGCGCGATATACCACCGCTCCGATCACGGCCCCCACGATCGGCGCAACCCAGAACATCCACAGTTGCGCGAGCGCCCATCCCCCTACGAAGACGGCAGGACCGGTGCTGCGTGCAGGATTGACCGAGGTGTTCGTCACCGGGATGGTGATGAGGTGGATCAAGGTGAGCGCGAGGCCGATGGCAACGGGGGCCAGCGCTTTGGGCGCACGCTCGTCCGTGGCGCCCAGAATGACGACCAGGAACATGCCCGTCATCACCACCTCGGCGACGAGACCGGAGAGCAACGAGTATTGGCCCGGCGAGTGCTGCCCGTAGCCGTTGGAGGCCAGCCCGCTGCCCAGTTCGAAACCCGCCTGTCCGCTCGCAATCAGGTAGAGCACCCCGGCACCAGCCACGGCACCCAGGACTTGCGCCAGCACGTAGCCGGGAAGGTCGGCCGTCCGGAAGCGTCCAGCCACGGCAAGACCGATCGACACGGCCGGATTGAGATGACATCCCGACACGTGTCCGATGGCGAATGCCATGGTCAATACCGTCAGGCCGAAGGCGAGGGAGACGCCGAGCAGGCCGATGCCCACGTCGGGTACACCCGCGGCCAACACCGCGCTTCCGCAACCACCCAATACGAGCCAGAAGGTGCCGACGAACTCGGCACCGCATCGCGTCCACATCGACATGACAGCCTCCGCACCTGGAATGACATCCCGAAACGGCAGGGAATCGCAGCGGATGCCGCGACGTGCGGATTCTAATGTCTGCGTCCTATACCGTCATGCTCGCGTGAAAACGCAGCTGCCCTTCCCGGCGTGAGCGTCAGGCGTCCGCTGCCAGTCGGATCCCGCTGAACTGCCAGCGCGCGTGCGGAGGAAAGAAATTGCGGTAGGTGGCTCGCACGTGGGAGGCGGGCGTGGCGCACGAGCCGCCGCGGAGGACGAACTGATTGACCATGAACTTGCCGTTGTACTCTCCCACCGCCCCGGGCGCGGGCCGATAACCGGGATAGGGCCGGTAGGCGCTTGCAGTCCACTCCCACACGTCGCCGAAGCACTGTGCCGGCCGATCGCTTCGCTCCGCGCCCGGCAGCGGATCGAACACTTCCGATTCGGCGAAGTTGCCCTCCACGGGCCCCTGCGCAGCGACGCACTCCCACTCGGCCTCGGTCGGCAGGCGCGCGCCGCGCCAGCGGGCGAACGCGTCTGCCTCGTACCAGCTCACGTGACTCACCGGCGCGTGCGGCACGACCTCGGCCATGCCCCGGAGAGTGAAGCGCTGCCATCCACCCTCATCGCGCTCCCAGTACAGCGGCGCCTCCCAGCCCTCGCTGATGCGCCTGTCCCAGCCGTCCGACATCCACAGCTCAGGGCGGTCGTAGCCGCCGTCCTGCATGAAGGCGAGGTACTCGGCATTGGTCACGGGCCGCGACGCGATGCGAAAAGGCTGGAGGTACACGCGATGCGCGGGCGTCTCATTGTCGAAGCGAAAACCCGGCTCGGCGCGCCCGATCGAGCATAGCCCGCCCGGATACGCCTGCCAGCGCATCGGCGGCACGGTCCGGCCCGGCGCGGCCACCGACTGCACGGCCATGGGCGGGGCGTACGCCGGGCGCAGCGGGTTGCGCGAAAACAGGTGCTTGAGATCGGTGAGAACGAGTTCCTGGTGCTGCTGCTCGTGATGGATCCCGAGTTCCAGAAGATCCATCTCGTCCTCGGAAAGCGTGCGCTCGATCCAGCGGCCCAGCGCCGCGTCCACGTGCGCCCGGTACGCCAGCACCTGAGCGAAGTCCGGGCGCGATACCAGACCGCGCTCGGGCCGTGCATGTCGCGGTCCAATCTGGACGTAGTAGGAATTGAAGAGCATGCGGAACGCCGGATCGAAGCAGCGGTATTCCGGCAATCCTTCGCTCAACAGGAAGGTCTCGAAGAACCAGGTGGTGTGCGCGAGGTGCCACTTGACCGGACTTGCGTCGGGCATCGACTGGAGCGCGCAGTCCTCCGCTGAAAGCGGCTTCGACAGCGCTTGCGTGCGCGCCCTCACCGATCGAAGTTGCTGCCGCAGGCGGGATTCGCGCGCGACCTCCTCGCTGATGAGCTCCTCATCCAAGCGTCGTGCACCGGTGCGTTGCATCGTTCGGTCCTTCGCCTCAGTGGCGCCGCGGCGACGGAATGTCCTCGTCGCCTGACTCGTCGTCTTGCGCGCGCGGCGACGCAACGCCATCGTCGTCATCGTCGTCGGGCGCTTCTGAATCGATTGTATCAATGCCGGATGACTCGACCGAAATGTCGCCCTCCGTGGAAGTCGATTGCTCGATGCGGTCCGGACTGCGGTCTGCGTCGAATCCGGGAGCATCGCGGCCGGCGGCACCCCGCTCGCCGGTCCCTGCACTGTCGCTGTCGCTGTCCAGGTCCGTATCGCCCAGATCGCGGCCGGCGCCTGCCCCGCGCACGACATCGCCGCTCGTGCCGGTGTCCAGCGGAAGACCCTCCGCATCGGTCAGACCCGGTCCGCCGACCACGTCGCTGCCGGTATCCGAGCTGTCGCTTGGACCGAGTTCTCTTGTCGAATGCCCCTTGACTGCGCCTGGCCTGCTCTCCCCGGTCCTGTTCAACGTGCTGCCCATGGCGAATCTCCATCGTGCGATCGGCTAGTGCAGCAATCGAGGTGCCGTCGCACGCATCCGGTCCCGGGGAACTCGCGCGGTGTACACTCGCCGGACGAACCTTCACACCGCCATGATCGTCATCCGACGCGACTACACCCCGCCATCCGACGCCCCTGCGCTGCCGGAAGAGCTCGGCTTCGGCCGCATATTCACCGATGCGATGTTCATGCAGGACTACGCCGCCGAGACCGGCTGGCACGACCGCCGCATCGTGCCCTACGCACCGTTGCCGCTCGACCCGGCGGCGCAGGCGTTCCATTCCGGGCAGATGGTCTTCGACGGCACCAAGGCGTACCGACGGCCCGATGGGCGCATCAATCTGTTCCGCGTCGAGCGCAATGCCGAGCGCTTCAACCGGTCGGCGCTGCGTCTGGGCATGCCGGAGGTCGCGGTCGAGGACCACGTCGCCGCGATAGAGGCGCTGGTGCGCGCGCAGGCGTGCTGGGTGCCATCGCGCGACGACGCGGCGTTGTACATCCGTCCCGTCATGATCGGCGTGGAACCGACGCTGCAGGTGCGCGCGGCGCGCGCCTTCCTGCACTACATCGTGCTCAGCCCCGTCGGTGCGCTCTACGGCAAGGCGTTCGAGCCGGTGTCGGTGTACGTCTCTCACGAGCACGTGCGTGCGGTGCGCGGCGGCACGGGCGAGGCGAAGACGCCGGGCAACTACTCCGGCAGCCTGTACGCGAGCGAACAGGCCCGCGCGCGCGGTCACCAGCAGGTTCTATGGCTGGATGCGGTCGAGCGCCGCTACGTCGACGAAGTCGGTGCGATGAACATCGCCTTCGTATATGAAGGAAGGCACGTCCGCACTCCGCCCCTGTCGGGCAGCATTCTGCCCGGGATCACGCGCGACTCACTGCTACGGCTTGCGCCCGATCTGGGGTTCAGCGTCGAAGAGACACGCCTGGACATCGACGAGGTGCTGGAGGCCATCGCGGCGGGAACGATCACCGAAGCGTTCGGCATGGGCACCGGCGCGCTGATCTCTCCGGTGGGTCGCCTCGTCTATCGCGACCGGGAGGCCGTGATCAACCGGTTCGAACCGGGCCCTGTGGCCCGGCGTCTGTTCGACGCACTCACCGCCATCCAGTACGGACGCACTCACGATCCCTACGGATGGACACGCATCGTCGAGCCGTCCTGACGCCCTGCTGTACCGGAAATCCACGAGCGGCCGGCACATCGGTTGCCGCAGCCCGGCTTCCCTCAGTTCGAGCGAGGAGGCTGGCATGCGCAGGGACATTCTGAACTGCACCGGGAATACGAGTTCGAGTCGAGACCACTTGCGAGACATGCAGCCGGCAGCGTGATCTCGCTCTTCAGACTCGGCGCTGCCGCCGTGATCGCCGGCACCGCCCTGCCGCTGCTGCGCGTCGATGACTGGTGGGTGCGTGCGCTCGATTTCCCGCGTGCGCACCTGGCCGCTGTCGGCGCGATCCTGCTTGTGCGAGGACCGAGGAGACCGCGCACATTTGCCGACGAGTTGCTCGGCTGGGGACTGGGTGCCGCAGTCGCCTACCAACTGCATCGCATCCGGCCCTACACCTGCCTGCACGCCAAGGAGGTGGTGCCGGCACCGGGGACGGCGCGCGGCGAACCCACCTGGTCCATCCTGGTGGCCAACGTGCGCAGGAGCAACCGTCGCGCAGCAGGACTTCTACGCAGCGTGCGTACGCGGCGTCCCGACCTCGTCCTGATCCTGGAAGCGGACAGCTGGTGGGAAGGCCGCCTGGCCGGGCTGGAGGAAGACTACCCTTACGTCATCAGACAACCTCAGGACAATACCTACGGCATGCTGGCCTTCTCGCGCCTGGAACTCATCTCACCCCGCGTCGAGTTCCTGGTGCAGCCCGACGTACCGTCGATGCATGCGACCGTGCGCCTGCCTTCCGGACAGTCGTGCGCGCTGCACCTGCTGCATCCGCGCCCGCCCAGCCCATGGGGGAAGGACACGACGACCGACCGGGACGCCGAGCTAGTGCTGGTGGGGAGGCGCGTACGCGACCAAGACCTGCCAACCGTGGTGGCAGGCGATCTGAACGACGTGGCCTGGTCGACCACCACGACCCTGTTTCAGCGGGTGTCCCGCCTGCTCGACCCGAGAAAGGGGCGCGGGCTGTACAACACCTACAACGCACGCATCCCGTTCCTGCGCTTCCCGGTCGATCACGTCTTTCACTCCGAGCACTTCGCGCTCGAGCGGCTCGAGCGGCTGCCGGCATTCGGCTCCGATCACTTTCCGATTCTTGTCCGCCTGAGGTTGTGCCACGCCGCACGCACGCGGCAGTCGCCACCCGAGCTCGACCGCGCGGCACGCGAGCAGGCGCAGGCGCAACTCGAGCGAGCCTCGAGACGATAGACGCGCCGAATCGCGCCCCCACGCAGCGCCGCACCGCCTCATCCGGACGAGGTCAGCCGGACGGGGGCTTGGTCCCGCCTGGGTGTGCGTCCTCCCGCTCCTCGCCCTTGCAGTCCTGCGGACTGCGCGCGGCGAGCCAGCGCTCCAGCGGGACCACAGCGCGCAGGACGACGAGGGCAAGGATCGTGACGCCGACTGCCGTGACCCACTGCCGCAGCGCCACTGCCACGCCGAGCCCGGCGCACAGGAGCAGGGTCGCGGCAGTCGTGAGTCCTTCGACATACTCGGTTCGCTGGCTGCGGAAGATGGTGCCTGCGCCGAGAAAGCTCACCCCTGCGACGACGGCCTGGATGATCCGCACGGGATCGATGCTGAAGCCTTCCCGCAGGTGCGCGTTCTCGGCGAGACTCTGTCCCATCCCGACCAGCAGCGCGGCCGATGCAGCCACCAGCATGTGCGTGCGGATTCCTGCGGGGCGCCGGCACAGTTCGCGGTCCATGCCGACCAGGCCGCCTAGCACTGCGGCGCCGAGAACTTCGACGATGATGTACAGCTGGGAGATGTAGGTGTCGCCGCCCATGATGAGTCCGGCGCAGCAAGCCGAATGCCCCGCGCGAAGCGACTCGCGCGCTTGGGGCCATGACTTGCAGACGTTGTCCGAGCCGCAAGCCCTGGGAAGCGCCCGCGCGACGGATAGGATGTCATCTTGGGCAGCGGTTCAGCGTGCAACCGATGCGATGACCGGAGACTTCGCCCTCGGAACATCGCGTCGCATCGCGCCCCCGCTATCACGCAGCATCCGGAGATTGACGATGCATCCTCTCGTTCTCGCTGTCGTGTTCACCCTGGCAACATCCGCCGGGACCGTCCGATCCGCAGAAACGGCAACCTTTGCAGCCGGCTGCTTCTGGTGCGTGGAGGAGGCGTTCGAGAAGGTACCGGGCGTGCTCGACGTCACCTCGGGCTATACAGGCGGCAGCAAGCCGAATCCCACCTACGAGGAGGTCTCCTCCGGCGCGACAGGGCACACCGAGGCCGTCCAGGTGACGTACGATCCGTCGAAGGTGAGCTACGAGGCGCTGTTGCGCACGTTCTGGCTCAACCACGACCCGACGGTGAAGGACCGTCAGTTCTGCGATGCCGGCTCCCAGTATCGCCCGTCGATCTTCTATCACTCCTCGGAGCAGAAGCAGTTGGCGGACGCTTCGCGCATGTTCTGGGAACGGCACAAGCCGTTCGAGGAGCCGATCGTCACCCCGATCGTAGCCGCCACGCAGTTCTGGCCGGCGGAGGCCTATCACCAGGACTACTACAAGAAGAACGCGTTGCGCTACCGGTTCTACACGGCCGGGTGCGGACGCTATCGCCGGCTCGATCAGCTGTGGGGAGACCTGCGCAAGGATTGAGCGGCACGACTCGCCGCACCTACGCGCCGGGCGGGTCCGACTCGTCCTGCAGGGCGCGCACGCGCTCGACCAGCGCGCGCAGGGCCTGCCCCCGATGGCTGACCCGGCGCTTCTCCTCCAATGGCAGCTCGGCGCCGGTGAGTCCGAGATCTGGATCGAGGAACAAGGGGTCGTAGCCGAACCCGCCACCGCCGCGCGGTGCGCGCAGGATCTCGCCGTGCCAGGTGCCCTCTGCGATCAGGGGCTGCGAATCGTGCTCGTGCCGCAGCAGCACCAGCACGCAGTAGTAGTGGGCGCGCCGGTCGTCGAGATGGGCCATCGTCTCGAGCAGGCGATCGTTGTTGCGCGCGTCCGAGCGCGGTTCGCCGCCGAAGCGCGCGGAATGCACGCCCGGCGCACCGTGCAATGCGTGAACGCAGATGCCGGAATCGTCTGCGAGCGCCGGCAGCCCGGTGTGCCGCGCGGCGTGACGCGCCTTGGCGAGCGCATTCTCCACGAAGGTGGGGTGCGGTTCCTCGGCCTCGCTCACGCCGTAGTGGTCCTGCGGCACCACCTCGATGCCGAGTCCCTCGAACAGCGTCCGCAGTTCGCGGATCTTGCCTGCGTTGCCGCTGGCGAGCACCACCGTCTTCACCGGGCCGCGATCCCTACTGCGCCGGTGGCAGCCCGAGCGCGTCGCGCTGCGCGCGCACCAGTTGGCGGATGCCCGCCGCGGCGAGGTCCACCATCGCGTCGAGTTGCTCCCGCACGAACGGTTCGCCCTCGGCCGTGCCCTGCAGTTCGACGATGCCGCCGCGACCGGTCATGACGACATTCATGTCCGTGTCGCAATCGGAGTCCTCCGCGTAGTCGAGGTCGAGCACGGGTGCTCCACGATAGACGCCTACCGATACGGCGGCGACGTGATCTCGCAGCGGATCCCCCTCGATCAGGCGCGCCGCGCGCAGCCTCGACACGGCGTCGTGGACCGCGACGAAAGCGCCGGTGATGCTGGCCGTGCGTGTTCCTCCGTCGGCCTGGAGCACGTCGCAGTCGATCTGGATGGTGCGCTCGCCCAGCAGCGCCAAGTCGGTCACCGCCCGCAGACTGCGACCGATCAGGCGCTGGATCTCGGGGGTGGGGCGGCCCTGGGGTCCGCCCGCCGCCTCGCGCTGCATCCGGGTGTTCGTCGAGCGCGGCAGCATGCCGTACTCGGCGGTCAGCCAGCCGCGGCCGCTGCCCTTGACGAACGGTGGCACGCGCTCCTCGACGCTCGCGGTGCACAGCACGCGCGTGTCGCCGAACTCGACCAGCACGGACCCCTCCGCGTGGCGGGTGAATCCACGGGTGATGCGCACCTGGCGCAGTTCGTCTACGGCACGGCCGCTGGGTCGCATGACGAGAGCCTTCTGGAAGTTGAATGGCCTCAGCGCGAAACGGCGGAGGCCAGGATTGGAACGCCGGATTGTGTGCTATCTTCCGGCGACAACTACATTGTGGTGGCGCCTTGGCGCGAAGTCAAAACCACGGCGCCCCCGCAACACGCCGGAGCACTCCCTTGATCTACAGCATGACCGGATTCGCCGCGCTGGTCCAGGACCTGCCGGCGGGAACGCTCAGCGCGGAGATCAGGTCGGTCAACCACCGTTACCTCGACCTCGCCTTCCGTCTTCCCGACGACCTGCGCGCATTCGAACCCGCGTTGCGCGAGTTGTTCAGCGCGCGGCTCACGCGCGGCAAGGTCGAGTGCCGCATCGGCTTCCAGAAGAGCGCGAACGGTGCGCTCGCACCCGAACTCAATACCGCACTCCTGCACCAGCTCTCGGCGCTCGACCTGCAGGTTCGCGAGCTGCTTCCCGGCGCGGCACCCTTGTCGGTGAACGACGTGCTGCGCTGGCCCGGCATGCTCGCCACCGACACGCTGTCCCAGGACGAGCTGCGCGAGCAGACGCTTGCACTGGTGGCACGGGTCCTGGAGGAGTTCGGCGCCTCTCGGGCGCGCGAGGGGGACAAGCTTCGCGACGTGCTGCTCGAGCGTGTCGCGCGGATGGAGGAACTGGCGGCGCGCGTTCGACCCAAGATTCCGCTGCTGGTGCAGGCCTATCGCGAGCGTCTGGCCGCAAGGCTGCGCGACGCGGCGGCGGAGTTGGACGAGGATCGCGTGCGCCAGGAACTGGTCCTGTTTTCGGCCAAGGTGGACGTCGAGGAAGAGCTGTCGCGCCTGGCCACCCACCTCGCGGAGATCCGACGGGTCCTCGAGCAGGGCGGTGCGGTCGGTAAGCGGCTCGATTTCCTCATGCAGGAGCTCAATCGCGAATCCAACACGCTCGCGTCGAAGTCGGTGGACATCGACGTGTCGCAGTCGGCGGTCGAACTGAAGGTCCTGATCGAGCAGATGCGCGAGCAGGTGCAGAACATCGAATGACGGGCAGCCCTCGCGAGCCCCGCCGCGATCAAGTCCAGCCGCGCCGGGCCGAAATTGCCTTACGGGGCGACCCGCACAGGCCGGTGGCGGCCGGTGCAGGCGGTGCGCCAGAGCCGGATCGGGAGCCGTGACCGGGAATCTCTTCATCATCTGCGCGCCGTCGGGTGCGGGCAAGACCAGCCTGGTCAACGCCCTTCTCGAGCGCGAGCCAGACCTCGAACTGTCCGTGTCCTATACCACCCGGTCCCCGAGGTCGGGTGAACTGGACGGGCGCGAATACCATTTCGTTTCGCGCGCGACGTTCGTGCACATGGCTGGACAGGGCGACTTCCTGGAAAGCGCCGAGGTGCACGGCAATCTGTACGGCACTTCGCAGGCCTGGATCGAATCGCGCACCCGCGAGGGGCGCGACATCCTTCTCGAGATCGACTGGCAGGGCGCACAGCAGGTGCGCCGCCTGGTGCCCGGCGCCGTGACCGTGTTCATCCTTCCCCCGTCGCTGGAGGTTCTGCGCAAGCGGCTCACCTCCCGCGGCCAGGACACGAGCGAGGTGATCGAGAGCCGGCTGGCCAATGCGCGCGAGGAGATCGCCCATGTGGAGGAGTTCGACTATGTTATTATCAATCAGAACTTTGACGTGGCCGTGGTCGATCTCGTCAGCATCGTCCGCGCCACTCGCCTCCAGGTGACGGCCCAGCTCACGCGCCATCGTGATCTGATCAATGCAATGAAGTGAGGTGGCCATGGCACGCATAACCGTGGACGACTGCCTGAAAGCTATTCCCAATCGTTTCGTGTTGACCCTGGCGGCGACGTACCGGGCGCGGCAACTCACCCAGGGCGCCTCGCCGATGATCGATGGCGCACGCGACAAGCCGACGGTGACCGCGCTGCGAGAGATCGCGGCCGGCAAGGTGGGAACCGAAATCCTCAATCGAGGCCAGACCTGAAGGCAGCGCCTCACCCGACGGCGCGGTAGCCCGCCCGCCGATCCGACCCGCCTCGTACCGGCCGCGTGCCCCAGCCGTTGAACGCCAACATGTCCGAGGCCCAGCTCCTACTCAGAGACGCCACCAGCTACCTGCGCGCCGAGGACGTGCGCCAGCTGCAGTCCGCCTACGAGTTCTCCGAAGCCGCGCACGAGGGGCAGTTCCGACGCTCGGGCGAACCCTATATCTCTCACCCGGTTGCCGTGGCCACCATCCTCGCCCAGTGGCACCTCGACCCGCAGGCGCTCACCGCGGCACTGCTGCACGACGTGATGGAGGACACCACCGTCACCAAGGTCGAAATCAGCGAGTGCTTCGGCAAGATGGTTGCCGACCTGGTCGACGGAGTGTCCAAGCTCGACAAGATCGAGTTCGAGAGCCAGGAGCACGCCCAGGCGGAGAACTTCCGCAAGATGCTGCTGGCAATGGCGCGCGACGTGCGCGTCATCCTGATCAAGCTGGCCGACCGGCTGCACAACATGCGCACGCTCGATGCGATGCACCCGAAGAAGCGGGCGCGCATCGCCCGGGAAACGCTGGAGATCTACGCGCCCATCGCCAATCGCCTGGGCCTCAACAGCCTCTATCAGGAACTCGAGGACCTCGCGTTCCAGAACCTGTACCCGAACCGCTACCGCGTGCTGCGCAAGGCGCTCGAGCAGCAGCGCGGCAACCGCAAGGAAGTCGTCGAGCGCATTCAGGCCGGGATCCGGCAGCGACTGGAGGACGCGGGCATCGAGGCCCAGGTGACCGGGCGCGAGAAGAACCTGTACAGCATCTACCGCAAGATGCAGGACAAGAATCTGTCCTTCTCGAAGGTACTCGACATCTACGCCTTCCGCGTGATCGTGCACGACGTTCCCGCCTGCTATCTCACGCTTGGCGCGCTGCACGGCCTGTACAAGCCGATCCCCGGCAAATTCAAGGACTACATCGCCATCCCGAAGGCCAACGGCTACCAGTCTCTGCACACGACGCTGTTCGGGCCGTTCGGCAGTCCGATCGAGATCCAGATCCGCACGCTCGAGATGCACAAGCTGGCCGAAGCCGGCGTGGCTGCGCACTGGCTGTACAAGAGCACCGACGCGTCGCTGAGCGAACTGCAGCAGAAGACGCACCAGTGGCTGCAGAGCCTGCTCGAGATGCAGTCCGAGAGCGTCGACTCGGTCGAGTTCCTCGAGCACGTGAAAGTCGACCTTTTCCCGGACGAGACCTACGTGTTCACGCCCAAGGGAAAGATCATGGCGCTGCCGCACGGCGCGACCTGCGTGGACTTCGCTTACTCCGTGCACACCGACATCGGCAACCGCTGCGTGGCCGCCAAGCTCAATCACGAGCTGGTGCCGCTGCGCACGGAGCTGAAGAACGGCGACCGCGTCGAGATCATCACCGCAAGCCACGCGAAGCCGAATCCCTCGTGGCTCAACTTCGTGGTCACGGCGAAGGCGCGGCACCACATCCGCCACTTCCTCAAGACCATGCAGTACCAGGAGTCAGCGCAGCTCGGCGAGCGCCTGCTGTCGCAAGCCCTGGGTGCGCTGGGAGGCCGGCTGCGCGGCATTTCCGAGGCGGACTGGGAGCGACTGCTCAAGGAAAGCGGCAGCAAGGATCGCCAGGAGATCCTCGCCGACATCGGCCTCGGGCGCGTGCTCGCCATCGTCATCGCACGCAAGCTCCTGCCCACCGCCGGTGCGTCGAGCGCTCCGGCCGCCAGTGCCGGTCCGATCGTCATCCGCGGCTCCGAGGGCATGGCCCTGCAGTTCGCCAAGTGCTGCCATCCCATCCCGGGCGATCCGATCATCGGCTTCATCAAGAAGGGACGTGGCATGATCGTGCACACGCACGACTGCCCGGTGATCGCCAGGATGAAACGCGAGCCGGAGAAGTGGCTCGACGTGGAGTGGGCGCCCGAGACGCGCAAGCTGTTCTCGGTGAACATCAAGCTGCTGGCTTCCAACCAGCAGGGTGTCCTGGCGAAGGTGGCGGCGGAGATCTCGGACAACGATTCGAACATCGAGAACGTCAGCGTGGAACCGGGCGACAGCCCGGCCTACAGCAACATCCACTTCACCCTTCAGGTGCACAACCGGCTGCATCTCGCGCAGATCATGCGCGGGCTGCGCCGGCTCCCGGAAGTAATAAGAATCAACCGACTCAAAGGATAGGCCACAGGCGACACGGCGCTTGCTGGACAGCCGGTCCGGCACGTCTTGCGCACCGCTCCCCCGACCATGGAACTCTTCTCGCCCCAGTTCTTCTCGGCCCTGCTGGCCATCATCATCATCGACCTGGTCCTCGCCGGCGACAACGCCATCGTGATCGCGCTCGCCGCGCGCAAGCTGCCCCAGCACCTGCAGATGCGCGCGGTGGTCTGGGGGACGGGCGGCGCGATCGCGGTGCGCGTGGCGATGACCCTGATCGTGGTCCAGCTGCTCAAGATCCCCGGACTGATGCTGGCTGGCGGCGTCCTGCTGGTGTGGATCGCCTACAAGCTGCTGGCAGGGGACGACCACGAGGACGAGCACGCAGCCGGCAGCAAGATCACCGGTTTCTGGTCGGCCATCCGCACCATCGTCATCGCGGACGCGGTGATGGGGCTGGACAACGTGCTGGGTGTCGCGGGGGCCGCGCACGGCAGCATGCTCCTGGTCGTGATCGGCCTGCTCATCAGCATCCCGATCATGGTCTGGGGCAGCACGCTCATCCTGAAGCTGGTCGATCGCTACCCGGCGATCGTGTACATCGGTGCCGGCGTGCTCGCCTGGACCGCCGCCAAGATGATCCTGCACGAGCCACTCGTCGCCACGCGGATCGCCGGCATGCCGTGGGTGAACTGGCTCGTCTACCTCGTGATCATCGGAGGGGTGCTGGGAGTCGGCAAGCTGCGCAACGCCAAACCGAAGCCGGCAGGAATCGTGCTCCCGGAGCACGGCAGCGAGGCGCCGCGCCAGGGGCACGGTTCGGGACCTGACGGGAACGCTTGATCTGAATCAAGGCACTCGGGCCGGCTAGGCCGGAAAGTGGCAAGATGTTGGTGGACTGTGCGGAATCGAAACGCACCGGAGGTGGCATGAAGTCGACGGTCTTTACTTTGGCGGCCCTGGCACTGCTGCAGCTGGGCGGCACGGCCTACGCGACGGACAGCGATGGCAGCTTGGACGCGTTGCGCGAATCCACGCCCCGGTCGACGCAGACGGCGCGCCAGGAGACGCTGGAACTGCCTGGGCTGACGGCCTGCCATCAATGCGAATGGCGCCCCAAGATGAACAAGATGGCGGCGCAGGAGCAGTGCGGCTCGGGGGTGGACGGCAGCGCGAAGTACGGTCAGTTCGAGTGCGGCTTCTCGCCGGACTGCGACCGTGTCTGCAACTTCATCCAGTGCGTCGAGTAGACCTCGTCGCGCCGCAAGCTTGAGACCGGGCGGCGCTGCCGCCCGGTCTCGTTTCAGAAACCCGGTGTCGTTTCGGAAACCCGGGGTCGTTTCAGGAACCGCTCAGGACCTCGGACGCTGCATCTTGCAGCTCGTATCCGTCGCGGTGTCGTTTGCCTCGATCCGCCCGTCCGTGCGGAAGCCCAGTCCGGTGCGCTCCAGGTCGAACTTCACGCCCGGCTTGCCTGCCTTGGTGAAGGTGGAGATGAACATCGGCTGCAGCAGCTGATGGTTGTCCTTGCGCATCGTGACCTCGCCCGTGAAGGTCTGGAGCTTCATGCCCTCGAGCGCCTGCGCGACCTTGAGCGGGTCGGTCGACTTCGCCGACTCGATCGCCTTGGCCAGCATCTCGATCACGTTGCGCGAGGCGAGCCACACGAAGTCGTCCTTGCTGTCGGGATAGCGCTTGCGATAGGCCTCGACCAGCGCGTCGGACTTGGGATCGCCGACGTTCGCATGCCAGTGGCTGATCTGCTTGACGTGCTCGGCGCCTGCCTCGCCGATCGCGGTGGGCCCACCGGCGATGCCGGCGTAGTACGTGTAGTAGTCCACGGCCAGCCCCGCGTCCTTGCCAGCCTTGACCAGCAGCGACAGATCCGCGCCCCAGTTTCCCGTCACGACCGAGTCGGCACCCGATGCCTTGATCTTGGCGATGTAGGGCGCGAAGTCCTTGACCTTGCCCAGCGGGTGCAGATCGTCGCCCACGATCTTGATGTCGGGCCGCTTCTTCGCAAGCATCTCCCGCGCGCTCTTCGACACCGCCTGACCGAAGGCGTAGTCCTGATTGATCAGGTAGACCTTCTGGATCTTCTTCTGCTGCGCCATGTAGTTGGTGAGCGCCTGCATCTTCATGTCGGCGTCCGCGTCGAAGCGGAAGTGCCAGAAATTGCAGCGCTCGTTCGTCAGCGCCGGATCGACCGCTGCATAGTTGAGAAACAGGATGGTGCTCTTGGGATTGCGGCGGTTGTGCTTGGCGACACCGTCGGACAGAGCCGCTGCCACGGCCGAGGAATTGCCCTGCATCACGTAGCGCACGCCCTGATCGGTGAGCTGCTTCAGTGCGTTCAGCGCCTCCTGCGGATTCGCCTTGCTGTCCAGCGCCACCAGCTCGAACTTCTGCCCGTTCGCTCCGCCGCGCGCATTGATCTCCTCGACGACGAGCTGGAAGCCACGCAGACCCTGTTCGCCCACATTGGCGAAGGGCCCGGACAACGGGTCGACGAAGCCGATCTTGATGGTCTGGGCCTGCGCAGAGCCGACGGTCAGCGCCAGCGCGGCAGCGACCAGATACTTTCTCGACATACTTTCTCCTCCTGTTATCGACCGCAGTGGCGCGGTTCGTACCGACGCAACATCGCTGCGATACGGCCGCGCGCTTGGCGCGCGTCGAGCCGACCGCATGACCGCATTCTAGCGCCCGCTGCGGCGAGCCGGGCGTTCAGCGCAACAGGAAGACGGCGAAGTGCTCGAGTGGATCGCTCCACCGGACTGCCTCAGGGAACCCCGCTTCGCGCGCAAGCGATTCGAACTGGGCCGGCCGGTACTTGTAGGAGTTCTCGGTGTGGATCGTTTCGCCCGCCTCGAAGAGGAAGGTCCGGCCGGCCACGTGCACGCGCTGCGCGCGCAGACTGACCAGGTGCATCTCGACGCGCTGCGCGCGGATGTCGTAGAAGGCTCGATGCGCGAACGCCGACAGATCGAAGTCCGCACCCAGCTCCCGATTGATGCGCGTCAGGACATTCAGATTGAAACGCGCGGTGATGCCCTCCGGGTCGTCGTAGGCGCGCTCGAGGATCTCCTGCGGCTTGACCAGGTCGATTCCGATCAGGCAGGCGCCCGCCGGCGCCGTCAGCGCCCGCATCGCCCGCAGAAAATCCCGCGCCGCTGCCGGCTCGAAGTTGCCAAGCGTGGAACCCGGGAAGAACAGCACTCTCGGCCCGGGTGCCGCGGACAGCTGATCCTGCACGCGGGGGTCGGCGAAATCGCCTGCCAGGGCGGTGACCTGCAACTGCGGATACTCCTCGGCTAGGCGTCGTGCCTCGTCGAAGAGCTGCCGCTCGGATACGTCGACCGCGAAGTACGAACGAGGCCGCAGCGCCGGCAGCAGCAGTCGGATCTTGCGCATCTCCCCTGCGCCAGGTTCGATCACTGCCGTTCCCGCGCCCAATGCGTGGGCGAGGTCCTCCGCGCAGCGGCTCAGGATTCCCGTCTCGAGCCGCGTGGGATAGTAGGCCTGCGTTGCGCACAACTCCTGGAACAGGCGGGCACCGGTCGCGTCGTAGAAGAGCTTGGGCGGCAGGCGCTTGGGAATGCCCGCAAGACCCGTCAGGACGTCGCCCCGGATGCCTGCATCACGGCCAGGCAGCGAACGCAGTGTCAGATTGGAAGCCCCGGGCAACGGTACGCCAGTCATCAGCACGCTTGTCATTGTACGAAGGGGCGCTGGCCGGCGCCGTCATTGAACACTTCGGGCGCCTCAGCAGGCCGCGTTCCCGGCCCGGTTCCTGGGGCGGCGCCTGCTAACGCGCGCCCACCAGCCTGGTCGGGCGGGTGGAGGCTCGATGAACAGCACTGCCTCCTCGCCCCAGGCTTCCACCAGCGCACCAGCCGATGCGCCAACGGTCATCGACCCACCGGCGATCAGAAAGTGGTCGCGCGCATCTCCGGGTTGCGTGACCCAGAGGGTGCCGGCGATGCAGCGCACCCGCGTGCCAGGCTCGACCTGCAGATGATAACCCCGCTCCAGCTTTCGCACGACCCGTCCTCCCGGCACCTGCTGCTCTCTACCCGGGATGCTAGGTCGGGACGCAAACCCATAACAGATGCAGCAAAATAGAACATGAACCGTATCAGATGCACCTTGCAGCAGACTGTACCGCTCGATTCGGAAGCCCGCTGTGCCTGTTCCGGCTGGACGCGATCCACCACCATTAGCTGATGAACGCGCGTTTTCCTCACCTGTATCAGGAGCTTGCCGGCCGGTTGGCGCAGGCGATCAAGTCCGGCAGCCTCAAGGCCGGTGACCGCCTGCCGTCTGTACGCCAGCTCTCCTCCCAGCACCAGGTCAGCATCGCCACCGCCATGCAGGCCTACCGCTGGCTCGAGAACCAGCGGTTGATCGAGGCTCGACCGAAGTCGGGGTACTTCGTGCTCACCCAGCGGCGCATTCCGGAGCCCGCGCAGTCGACTCCACCGAGCGCACCGGCCTTCGTCGGCATCAGTGGCCTGGTGATGGAGTATCTGGCCTGTTCCGAGCGAGCTGGAGTCGTCCCCCTCGGCTGCGCCACACCCTGCGACACGCTGTATCCCGGAGAGCGCCTGGCACGGCTGATGGCCGGTGCCGCCCGCCGCCGTCCAGCGCTCATCTCACACTACGGCATGTCCACGGGGCATCCTGCGCTTCGCGCTGCGATCGCCCGCCGCGGGGTCGAGTTCGGCTGCAGCCTGGTTCCCGAGGAGATCGTCGTCACCAACGGCTGCACGGAGGCCCTCAACCTGGCATTGCGCGCGGTCGCCGGGCCCGGGGACACGATCGCCATCGAGTCCCCGACCTACTTCACGCTGCTTCAGTTGATCGAGAACCTCGGGATGCGGGCGCTCGAGATTCCGACCCATCCGCGCGACGGCATCTCGCTCGAGGCGCTCGACCTGGCCACGCGCATCCCCGGACAAGTGAAGGCGGTGATGCTGATCCCGAACTTCAGCAATCCGCTCGGCTGCCTCATGCCAGATGCGAAGAAGGAGAGTGTGGTGCGCATGCTGCAGCTGCGCGGCATTCCGCTCATCGAAGACGACATCTACGGCGAGGTCCACTTCGGCGAGGCACGGCCGTTCGTGGCAAAGGCCTGGGACGACAGCGGCAACGTGTTGCTGTGCGGATCCTTCACCAAGAACCTCGCTCCCGGCTTGCGCATCGGCTGGATCGCGCCCGGTCGCTTCCGCGAGCGCGTGGAGATGCTCAAGTTCATGACCTCGATCACCACACCCGAACTGCCCCAGGTGGCGATCGCCGAGTTCATCGGCAACGGGGGCTACGACCATCACCTGCGCAAGCTGCGCGCGGCCTTTGCGCAGCAGGTACAGCGCACCGCGGAGGCGGTGGTCGAACACTTTCCCGCCGGCTGCCGGATCACCGCGCCCGAAGGAGGCTTCGTGCTGTGGGTGGAACTGCCGCCGGCCGTCGACTCGGTCGCGCTGTTCCGCGCAGCGCGCGAGCAGAACATCGCCCTCGCACCCGGGCCGATGTTCACGTCCAGTGGACGCTACGCCAACTTCATCCGACTCAACTGCGGACATCCATGGTCGTCGCGACTGGAGCTCGCGATCGCCCGGGTAGGCGAGCTCGTCGAGCGCCTGGCAAGAAGCGAAGGCCGAAGTCCTGCCGCTCGGGCCGATTGAAAGCCCGGGAGAAGGCAGTCTGCGCTACAGCGCTCACTTGCCAGCGTCGCGGGACCCTGCCCTTCTGGGAGCCCGCGCGCGGGCCATCGGGGGCGGGCGCACGCGGTAGTGCGGGCGGCCCTGCGGCTCGTGGTAGATGCGCGTCAGCAGTTCGCCGAGCACACCAGCGGCGATAAGCTGAACGGCCATGAGCACCAGCATCACGCCGAGCAGCAGCAGCGGCCGCCCGCCGATGGGGTGCCCGAACACCAGCTTGTCCACGGCGAGATAGCCCAGTGTCAGCCCGCCTGCGGCCAGCAGAAGCATGCCGATACCGCCGAAGGCCTGCAGCGGCCGATGCAGGAAGCGCATGAGGAAGCGGATCCAGAGCAGATCGAGCACGACACGCACCGTCCGGTCGAGTCCGTACTTGGAGCGCCCGTGCATGCGCGGGTGATGCTGCACGGGCACTTCCACGATGCGCGCACCGACATCGGCTGCCAGCGCAGGGATGAAGCGATGCAGTTCGCCGTACAGACGCAGGTCGCGCACGACCTCGGCGCGATACACCTTCAGCGCGCATCCGTAGTCGTGCAGGCGTACACCGGTCACCCGCGAGACGATGCGGTTGGCGATCGCCGAGGGCAGGCGTCGCGACAGGGCGCGGTCGCGGCGGCCCCGGCGCCAGCCGGAGATGACGTCGATCGCCGGGTCGGCGTCGAGCATGTCGAGGAGGCGCGGTATGTCGGCAGGATCGTTCTGCAGGTCGCCGTCGAGCGTGACCACGGTGTCGCCACGGGCCGCGTCGAACCCCGCCTGCAATGCCGCGGACTGGCCATAGTTGCGGATCAAGTGGATGGGGCGCAGCCACGGCCGCTCCGCTGCCAGGTCTGCCAGCAGCGCCGGGGTCGCATCGCGCGACCCGTCGTCCACGCAGATGAGTTCGAATGCGCGACAGGTGGGCGCGAGCGCAGCTTCGACACGCGCCACCAGCAGTTCGATGCTACCGGCCTCGTCGTAGACGGGGACGACCACAGACACGCACACGGCGGCGTCCGGTGACGTGCAGGCGTCGGCTGGCGGGGCGAAGCGTGTCCCCTCGCGCTGCACGAACGCGCGCGTCATGCCTGCTCGGCCTCCCGCCGCGGGGGTGGCGGCGCCCCCGGCGGGCGCTTGTGACGCGAATACGCCCACAGGTACTGCTCGGGACAGCGCGACACGGCGCGCTCGATCGCGATGTTCATCCGGCGGATGCCCTCGGCACCGGCGAGGTCCCCCTCGATCGGCTGCACGTCGATGTCGTATCCGCCTGCACCCGGCCGCCGCAGTGCGGTGGCCACGAACACCGCCGGCCGCGCAACCTCCCACAGCCGGCCGATCAGGGTCATGGTGTAAGCGGGTCGGCCGAAGAAATCGACCCACATGCCTTCCCCGAATCGCGGCACCTGGTCCGGGAGCACGCCGATCGCCTCGCCGTCGCGCAGCGCCTTGAACAGGCGGCGCACGCCCTTCGCGCTCGCCGGGGCGAGACGCACGTTGCCGCGTCCCCGGCCCGCCACGATGAGGCCGTCGAGCCACGCCACGCGCGGACGCCGGTACAGCACGGTGATGGGAACGAACTGCGCGGCGTACAGGGCGGCGACCTCGAAACACCCCAGGTGCGGCGTGAGCAGAATCACGCCGCGTCCGGCAGCCAGCGCCTGGCGCACGTTCTCTTCGCCGCGCACGCTGCGCACCAGGCTGGCGGCGTCGCGCGCGTCGCGGAACCACAGCGGGATGGTCTCGATGGCCTGCCTGCCGGTCTCGACGATGTTGGCACGCAGTACGCGCTGGAACTCCACCTCGTTCGCGCACAGTCCGCTGGAGCGGAGGTTCTCGCGCAGCCGCCGCGAATAGCGCCCCGACAAGCCATAGGCGAGCCGCCCGCCGAGCGCACCCAGCGCATGAAAGGCGGCCAGCGGGAGGCGCGCCAGCAGGCGCAGCATGACGATCACGAGGCGCTGAATATGCGTTCTTCCATCGAGGCAGCGCGATTCTACTGGAACTGCCGGCGCTTCCCGCCTCGGCCGGCAGTCCCGCGTGCGGTGTGCGCCGCATCTCGCGCCCAAGGCATTAGAATCGCGCCACCAACCCGCTGCAAGGTCACGTGTCCGACTCGGCCGTCGCGCTCTACTTCGTCGCCTCGCCGCTGCAGTATCTCGCAGCGCGCCGCATCGCCTCCGGCTTCGAGCCCGGCGCGCGCCAGGTGCTGGTCTGGTACAAGCCGGGCGTGGCCTCCGCTGTCCGGGCCGAGGAGTGGGACGCCGCGTGCTACATGCCCTGGCCGCGATTCCATCCGATGCCCGGTCCGTTCGGCCGCCATCGCCGCCTTCGCGAGAACCTTCGCATGGTGGCTCAACACGTGGGGCGTTGCGATCGCCTGCACATCCACAGCGCGGTGTTCGACACGGAGGCCATCAACTACTTCCTGCGCGGCCTGCCGCCCTTGTGCGGCAACCCGGCGATGCACGCGCGCATTCTTCCCGATGGGCTCATCAGCGTGCGCCGGTATCCGCTCAACCCGATCAAGCGGGCGCTCCAGCACCTGCGCCGGGTGCGCGGCCTCTTTGCGCCCGAGTTGCGCTACTGGTGCTTCTCGGGCGATCGCATCGGATCGGACGCACCGTTCTGCGACCGCGTCTACGTCCTGCCGGGCCTTCCGCACGAGTACGACCCTGCGAAGACCATCGTCCTGCCACCCCTTACCGACCGTACGACCGTGCCCGGTGGGCCGACTGCCGCGCGCGCGCTCGTCATCGGGCAGCCGCTGGTGGGGGCGGGGCTCATGGCGGCACGCGATCGGGACGCGGTGGCGCAGCAGATCGGCGAGTGGCTTGGCGCCCAGGGCGTGCAGGACATCGACTACAAGGGCCATCCCAAGGATCCCAACCGGGAACTCAACCGGCCCGACTATCGAGTGGTGGATCCGGGTGAGGCCCTGGAGTCCTATATGAGCAGGCAGACCTACCGCTTCGTGGTCGGTGTGCGCTCCTCGGCGCTGCTGTTCGCCCGGCAGATCTACGGCGAGGACACGCGCGTGATCGCCTTCGGCTGGGATCGCGTGCGGTTCAAATCCGAACAGGAAGAGGAGTCCATGCGCGCGGCGTTCGCCACCTGCGGGGTGGAGATGCAATGACTCTGTCCGCGCTGCGTTGCGCCGCGCCCGGCATCAATTCCTGGCTGCTTGCCGGGCTGTTCTTCGTCATTCCCACGACCATCGCCCCCGCATACTGGCTGATGCTGGCGATCCTCCTGCTCTGGCTCGTCGAGGGGCGCTTCGCCGAGAAATGGCAGGCACTGCGTGGCAACAGCGTGTTCTGGGTCTTCCAGGCCTACTTCTGGATCCTCCCGCTCGGACTGCTCTGGACCGAGGACTTCGGCGACGGACGGCGCATGGTGAACCGCGCGATGTTCTTCCTGCTCTCGCCGGTTCTGCTGACGGTCGCGCGCCCGGAGCACCGCTGGCGCTACCTGGGCGCGTTCCTCCTCGGCGTGACGATGTGCGAGATGCTCGCCTACTACAACTGGCTGCGCCTGCACGCGTTCGCTTTCCTGCCCGAAGGCATACAGGTCGACAAGAACGAGTTCGACACCGCCCCGTTCGTGGATCGCATCATGTATGCGCCGGTGCTCGCGCTCGCCGCCTATGTTGCGGGCCACGAGCTGCTCTTCCGGGAAGGGCGGTTGCGCGCACTGTTCGGCTTCTCGCTCCTGCTCACGGCCGGCAACCTGATCATCTCCGGCGGGCGCACGGGCCAGCTCGCCTTCATCGTGCTGATGGGACTGCTGACGATCCAGCGCTTCGCGCGGCGCCCGGTGCTGGGCAGCATCGGCGCAGTTGCCGTCATGGCAGGCGTGTTCGCCCTTGCCTACGCCGGCAGCGAATATTTCCGGGAGCGGACCGACGTGGCACTGCACGAACTCGCCAACTACGAGAACGCGGTGGACAGCGCCGTGGGCCTGCGCATCGTCTACAACATCAACTCGTGGCGCATCTTCGCCGACCATCCTCTCGCCGGGGTAGGAACCGGCGACTTCGAGGAGGCGTACCGGATCGTCAACGACCGCCACACGCCGATGTGGCGGCCTACCCACAATCCGCACAGCCAGTACCTGATGGCGCTCACCACCACAGGTTTCCTCGGCGGCATCGTATTGCTGCTCACCCTCCTGCCGCCTGCGCTGCTGCGTCTGCCGCGCTCGGACGGACTCGATCGGCTGCGCGTTGCACTGCCGGTGCTGTTCCTGATCATCTGCGCGCTGGAATCGTATCTGTGGCGCACCAACACCTCGCTCATGTTCGTCCTGTTCAGCGTGATGCTGTACGCCAGTCCGTCGTACGCCACGACGCCATGGCGCGAGGTCGGCAAGTGAGCGCCGCGCCGGACGAGCCTGACCGCATCCTCGTCGTGCGCACCTCGGCCATCGGGGACATCGTCTTCGCCTCGGGCCTGGCCGATGCGTTGCGCGAACGCTACCCGGCGGCGCACCTTGCGTGGCTCGTCGAGGAAGGCCTGGAAGATCTCCTGCGCGCACATCCCGCGATCGACGAGGTGATGAGCTGGCCACGGCGGCAGTGGCGGCAACTGTGGCGGTCGCGCCGATACGGGGAACTCATGCGCGCAGTGAGCGCCTTCCGCACCCGTCTGCGCGCGCAACGATTCGAACTGGTACTCGATCTGCAGGGCTTGCTCAAGAGCGGCGTGCTGGCCCGGCTGTCCGGCGCCCCGAGGCGGATCGGCCTGAACTCGCGCGAGGGCAGCCGGCTGCTGATGACCGATGTGGTCGCCGGGCACGGGCAGATCGAGCGGATCGGCTCGGAGTATCAGCACCTGGCCCAGGCCCTGGGGCTGCGTCACGAGCCCTTCGCGCCGGCGCTGCACGTTCCGGCTGCCGCAGCGGCAAAGGTGGAAGCGCTGCTCGCCGCCCACCATCTCACCCCGGGCGGCTACGCGCTCATCGCGCCGTTCACCACGCGCGCACAGAAGCACTGGTTCGACGACGCGTGGCGGGAACTCGCAGGCGAACTGCGCACGCGGCTTGGACTGCCCGCCGTGATGCTCGGCGCAGCCGCCGACCGTCCCCATGCCCGGCGTCTGCGCGCCGAGATGGAATCGATCGTGGATCTGACTGGCCACACCGGTCTCGGCGAGGCAATGGGAATGGTGCAAGGCGCCCGCGTTGTCATCGGCGTGGACACCGGCCTGACACATATGGGCATCGCCTTCGCGCGCCCCACGGTGGCGCTGTTCGGTTCCACCCGCCCGTATCTGGACACGGGGCGTGCCGACGCGCGCGTGATCTGGCTCGGCCTCGACTGCTCACCGTGTCGCCGCCATCCGACCTGCGGCGGTGCGTTCAGCTGTCTGCGCCGAATCACGGTGTCGACGGTCATGGACCAGGTGCTGCGTGCGCTCGATGCGTGAGCGGCACGGGTCCGCCGTTCTCGGCTACCATTCGCGCACTTTGTTCGTGGCGGCTGCGCGCCCGCGCACCTCGTGATCTCCTCCCTGCACATCGTCGGAACACGTGAGATGGGCGGCGCCGAACGCTGGTTCGTGCGCTTCCTGCGCGCGATGCAGCGCGCAGGCGAGCCGGTCGAAGCGCTGGTGCGCAGCGACAGCGACCTTGCGCGTCACCATCTTGCAGGCATCCCGGTCGCGCAGCTCCCGATGCGTACAGTGTGGGATCCGCTCTCCCGCTGGCAGGTGAGCCGCTTCGCCCGACGCAGCAGCGCTCGCATCGTGCAAACCTACATGGGGCGCGCGACGCGATTGACTCATCTGCCCCGCGACCCGGCGAAGGTGCACGTCGCACGGCTCGGCGGCTATTACAAGATCCATCAGTATCGGCACGCGCACGCCTGGATCGGCAACACGGGCGCGCTGTGCGACTGGATGGTGCACCAGGGATTGCCGGCCAAGCGCGTCTACCACATCGACAACTTCGCCGACGTGGCGATCGAACGCGACGAGGCGCAGGTGGCTGCGCTGCGTGCGCGCATCGGCGCGCAGCCATCCGACTGGCTGATGCTTCACCCGGCCCGCTTCGTCTGGTTCAAGGGTCACACCAACCTGCTTGCCGCGTTCGCGCGCCTGCCGGGCGAGATCGACGGACGCCGACCACGCCTCATCCTGCTCGGCGAAGGGGGACTGCGACCGCAACTCGAGGAGCAGGCAGCACAGCTTGGCATCGGCGATCGAATCGTTTGGGCTGGTTGGCAACAGGAGCCGGCGCAGTGGTACCACCTGGCGGACATGATCGTATTCCCCTCGCTCGATGCCGAACCGATGGGAAACGTGATCCTGGAGGCGTGGGCCTATCGCAAGCCGCTGCTGGCGACCGCGTTTCGCGGTGCCCGTGAGATCACCGAGCACGGCGAGGACGCCTGGGTGGTGCCTTGCGAGGATCCGGAGGCCCTGGCCCGCGGGATGCGGGAAATGATGCGCGACGAAGCGCTGCGCGCGCATCTCGTCGAACGCGGCGCGCACCGGGCTGCACTCGAATTCGGAGAGGCGGCCATCGTCGGGCGCTATCGAGCGCTGTACCGCGAACTCCTGGGGGAGTGAAGCGCTACGCGCACTGACACGAGGGGAGCGGCATGACCCGATGCGACAAGGCTGTGGCGGCGCTCGTCGTCGCGTATGCGGCAGTTCTGGCATTGCTGCCGTTCGTGCTCGCCCCCGATACGTTCGATGCGGCGTTCGCCGAAACCGGTCCTTTCGAGCGCCTCTCGCTCCTCGCGTGGATCGCTGCGGCCGCCACCATCGTCGTGAGAGTGCGTCCGTACCGGACGACGGCCGCCGCCTTCACCGTGCTCTACCTGTTGTTCGCGGCGCGCGAGGCCGACCTGCACAAGGCGTTCACGACGCGCAGCATCTCCAAGCTCAACTACTACCGCGACGGCTCGATTCCCTTCTCCGAGCGCTTGATCGCTGCGCTGGTGGCAATCGGCATCTTGTGCCTGATTGCGTACGCCGTGTTCGTGGTGGTGCGCTTCCTGTATGCGCGCGGAGGATTGCGCACGCGCGCGGGCGTGTGGCTGATGCTGGGCGGGGCGCTGCTGGTGTTCGGCAAGGTACTGGATCGATCTGCCGCGGTACTGACCCAGGTCTTCCACGTCGCGCGTCCCCAGTGGCTGATGGGACTGACCGACTCGTTCGAGGAGGGATTGGAACTGGCGACGCCTGCCCTGCTCGCGCTGTCGGCGTGGATCAGTCAGACCAGCGGCGCCTATCTGCAGGGAAAGCGCGCGTCGAAGTGAATTCCGAGAGGTCCCGACGACGCAGATGCGTGGTAGGCCGTGTAGGATTCGAACCTACGACCAATGGATTAAGAGTCCACTGCTCTACCAGCTGAGCTAACGGCCCGGAAGGAATGCCCGCAGCGCGCTGCGAGGTCGGGCGAGTGGTAGGCGGTGCGAGATTCGAACTCGCGACCAACGGATTAAAAGTCCGCTGCTCTACCGGCTGAGCTAACCGCCCGCAAAAAAGTACGGCATTTTAAGGACGGGGCGTGGGGGTGTCAAACCGCGCGAGGCGTCAGTTAGTCTTCAGGCGCTGGCGCGCCTTCTCGGCCGCCTCGCTCTGCGGGTACCTGGCGATGACCTCCTCCAGTGTCTTGCGCGAGGCTGCAGTGTCGCCCAGTGCGAACTGGGCGCTGGACAGGTTGAGCAACGCATCGGGCACTTTCGTGCTGTCGGGGTAGGCGGCGATCAGCGCCTGCTGCGCGTTCGCGGCGGCCCGGAAGTCGCGCAGGTTGAACCACGAATCGCCGATCCAGTACTGCGCATTCGGCGCGAGGGGATCTCGCGGATTGCGCTTGACGAAGGCATCGAACGCAGCGATGGCGCCCTGATAGTCTCCCGCACGATACGCGGACAGGGCCGCATCGTAGGCGCGGCGCGGCGTAGCCGCCTCACCGACCGACGGGCTTTGCACCGACGGGGGCGTGGGAGGCGTCGGTGTCGGGATGGCGGCCGTCGTCGCGGCTGGAGCCGGCGCTGTTGCGTCCTCTTCCCGTGCGGCAAGCGCCGCCTCCAGCCGCTTCAGGCGCGTCTCCAACTCGGCCCGCGCCTTGTCCTGCTGCTGGGCTGCGTCGCCGCCTCCCTCCAGACGCCGCAGCCGGGTATCGAGGTCCAGGTACATGTCCTTCTGGCGCCGCTGCGCGTTGTCGAGCGCATTGGTCAGCACTTCGAGCTCGCCTCTCAACCGCTTGAGCTCCGCGTTGACCGCCTCGACCTGGTTCATCAGTTCGATGACGCCGCGGTTCTGGCTTGCAGCAGGTTGCTGCGCAAAGCCGTGCAACGGCGACGACAGCAGCGCGCCCAGCAACGCAAGACGCTGAATCGAACGCATCGCCGCCTTGGTCGTGAGCACCGGGTCCAAACGGGCTGCGGTCAACCGTCGATTCCGACGTAGACCAGATCGCTGCGGCGGTTCTCGGCCCACGCCTCCTCGTTGCTGCCCTGGGCCTTCGGCTTCTCGGCTCCGAAGCTGACGGTTTCGATCTGGCGTTCGGGCACGCCCAGCAGGGTCAGCGCACGCTTGACCGCATCGGCGCGGCGCTGACCCAGCGCCAGGTTGTACTCGCGGCTGCCACGCTCGTCGCAGTTGCCCTCGACGCGCACGCGCAGGTCGTTGTTCTCGCGCAGCAGCTTGGCGTGCGCTTCGATCATCGACTGGTATTCGTCTGCGACGTTGTACATGTCGAAGCCGTAGTACACGCTGCGTTTGGCGAGAGGACTGTCGGGATCGCGCAGCTGGGAGGCGGGGTCTCCGAGCGTACCCTGCGAGACGCTGCTGCCCGGCAGGGGCTGGACTACCGGCTGTTCGGCTGCCTCGCGCGCCCTGCGCTCGGCTTCGGCACGCCGGCGCGCCTCTTCCTCCGCAGCCTGTTTCTTGGCGGCCTCGTCCTGGGCAGCCTGCTGCTGGGCGAAGACGTCCTTCTGCTCGACGGTTGCCTGCTTCTTGCCGCCGGCTCCCCCGCAGCCCGCCAGGAAGAGGGCCAAAACGATGCCGATCAGTACTCTGTTCATGCTAGCTCCCGTTTCCTTCTGCTTGTTCATCGCTTGCCAGAGGCGTCCGTTGTCGCGCGACGCCGGGCATCAGTGCCCCGCTCCGAGCGGTCCCCATGCCGGCTCCCGGACATCCTGCGCGGAGGCCGTGATCTTCTGCTTGATGCGGCCGTCGCTCGACACGGCAGCCAGGATTCCCCGTCCCCGGACGATCGAGGCATAGAGCAGCAAGCGTCCGTTGGGGGCGAAGGTCGGCGACCCGTCCAGCTGACCGTCGGTGAGGACCTGCGTCTGGCGCGAGGAGAAATCCATCGTCGCCAGGCTATATCGGCCCTGCGCCCGCTGGATGAAGGCAAAAGATTTGCCATCCGGGGCGTAGCGCGGCGTGACGTTGTAGCTGCCTTCGAACGTGATGCGCTCCACCCCTGCGCCATTGGTCCGCATCCGGTAGATCTGCGGGCTGCCGCCCCGGTCGGAGGTGAACAGGACGTGCTTGCCGTCCGGGGAGAAGCTGGGCTCGGTGTCGATCGAATCGCTGTTGGTGATGCGGGACAGGTTGCTGCCGTCAACCCGCAACGTATAGATCTGCGAGATGCCGTCCTTGGACAGGACGACTCCCAGGGTCTGACCGTCCGGAGCCCACGCGGGCGCGCTGTTGCTGCCCGGGTAGTTCGCCACGATGCGACGCGAGCCGGCGACGAGGTCGTGCACGAAGACGATGGCCTTGCGCTGCTCGAAGGAGACGTAGGCGATGCGCCCACCGTCCGGCGACCAGGCCGGCGAGATGATCGGCTCGCGGTGCGCCAGGATGAACTGGGAGTTGAACCCGTCTGCATCCGCGACGTGCAGTTCGAAGCGGTTCGGGTTGCGCGCGACGTAGGCGATTCGGGTGCTGAACACGCCGGGTTCGCCCGTGAGCTTCTGATAGATCAGATCGGCGATCTTGTGGGCGGTGGCGCGCGTCTGGTTCTTGGCGACCACGTAGGAAAACCCGAGCAGCTGCGCGGACCCGGGCGTATCGAGCAGCCTGAAACGTACCTCGACCTTGCCGTCGTTGCGCTCGAGGACGCGCCCGATCACCATGGTCTGCACGTCCCGTGCGTTCCACGCCTTGTAGTCGACCTCCGCCGGTTCCGTCGGAAGCGGACGCACGGAACCGACCGGCTGCAGTCGGAAGCGGCCGCTTCGCGCCAGATCGGCCGAGATCACCGCCGTCAGCGGTTGCGACAGGCGGTCTTCGGCGCCGAACGGCACGATGGTGATGGGAATCTGGTCGGCGCCGCCACCGATGATCTCGATGGTCAACTGTGCTGCGGCCCACTTCGGCGCAGCCAGTGCCGCCATTCCAGCGGGATAAGAAAGGGCCAGCGAGCGAAGGAGGCGACGACGGGACGGCGACGGCTCGCCCGGCGATTCGAGCGGGAGAACGGGTGACGTCTTGCGAGCGTGAGTCATCGGCACAAAATTATAACATTCGATTTCGCCAGGGCTGGCATTGACGACCGATCGCTCAGCCCGGACGGAATACGAGGTTGAGTTCCCGCAACTGCTGGAACAGCTGCGGATCGCTGGGCACCGGCAGCGGCGACGCAGCGAGGATGGCCCGTTCGACCGCCTGGTCGTATGCGGGGAATCCGCTGCCGCGCTTGAGCCGCACCGACAGGACGTCGCCTCCCGGAATCACCACGATCACGTACTCGGCCTGCGCGCTCTCGGGTGTACCGGAAGGTACCACCACCTTGCTGCGGATGCGTTGCTGAATGCGCTGCTGCCACGCCGACAGTTCCTTCTTGAGCGCCGCCGCACGATCGGCCTCCGCCTTGCGTGCCGCAGCGCGTTCGGCTTCGGCCTGGCGTGCTGCCGCGAGCTTTCGCTGCTCCTCCATGATCTCTCCGCGACGCTTTTCGGCCTCTGCCTCGAGCTTCGCCTCCTGCTGCCGCCGCTCCTCGTCCAACCGGCGTTCCTCTTCCTGGCGTTTGGCTTCCTCCTGCTTGCGCAGTTCCTCCTGTCGAGCCTGCTCCTCGCGCTTGCGCGCCTCCTCGGCCTTGGCCGCTTCCTCTTTCTGCTTCTTCTCTTCCTCGATGCGCTTGCGTTCGGTTTCCTTGCGCGCCTTCTCCTCGCTCGCGCGGCGCTGCGCCTCCTCGGCCGCCTTGCGCTTCTTCTCCTCGAGTTCCTTCTGACGCGCCTTGAGCTCAATGTCGGCCTTGCTCGGCGCCGGCGCCTTGGCCGGTTGCCGCGGCTCCGGTTTGGGCTTCGGCTTGGCTTCCGGCTTGGGTTCGGGCTTGGGTTCGGGCTTGGGTTCGGGCTTGGGTTCGGGCTTGCGGGCAGGCGGCGGGGGCGCAGGCTGCTCCGGCCGCGAAGCAACGGGCTTCGGCTTGGGTACCTCGGTCCACAACTCGGCGACAAGCGGCTCCTGTTCCTTGGGCTGCCAGCTGACGCCGAAGTAGAGAAACGCAAAGAACGCAGCGTGCACGGCGACCGCCATGGCGGCGGAGGCCGTCCGCCCGGGTTCCCCTCCTCGTCTCAACATGCCGCTCGACTCGTCGTGCCGCTCATCGTCCAGCCGGCCGCGTCAGCAGTCCCACGCGCGCAATGCCGTTGCTCTGCAGAAGGTCCATCACCTCGACGACGTGCCGGTAGGCGACGTCGCGGTCGCCCGCGATCACCACCGCCTGGTCGCGGCCTTTCTCGAGACGCTGCTTGACCTCGTACACGAGGGTGTCACGATCTACCGGCCGTTCCTTGCCGGTGGTGTCGCGCAGCGAAATGCGCCCGTCCTTGCGCACCAGCAACTCGAGCGGCGCGACCGGCGGCGCCGTGTTGCGGCTCACCGAGGGCAGTTCCACCACGCTGGTGTTGATCAGCG
>CAYLTE010000002.1:0-16266 GCA_964386195.1 uncultured Burkholderiales bacterium
GGTGTGGGAGGACCTGCGTCCGTCAAAGATCCTCACGCGCGAAGCCTTCGAGAACGCCATCGCGGTCAACTCCGCCATCGGCGGTTCGACCAACGCGCCGATCCACCTCAACGCGATCGCCCGGCACATGGGCGTGAAGCTCGACAACGACGACTGGGAGAAGGTGGGCTACGAGATCCCGCTGCTGGTCAACCTGCAGCCTGCCGGCGAGTATCTGGGCGAGGAGTACCACCGCGCGGGCGGGGTGCCGGCCGTGGTCAACGAACTGATGAAAGCGGGCAAGATCCGCAATGCGCTCACCGTCACCGGCAAGACCCTGGCGGAGAACTGCAAGGACACCCCTGTGCTGGATCCGAAGGTGATCCTGCCCTACGACAAGCCGATGAAGGACAAGGCCGGCTTCCTCAACATCAAGGGCAACCTGTTCGACAGCGCGATCATGAAGACGAGCGTGATCTCCAAGGAGTTTCGTGAGCGCTACCTGTCGAATCCGAAGGATCCCAATGCCTTCGAGGGCCGGGCCATCGTGTTCGACGGCCCGGAAGACTACCACCACCGCATCGACGATCCGGCGCTGGCGGTGGACGAGCATTGCCTGCTGTTCGTGCGCGGCACCGGGCCGAAGGGCTATCCCGGCGCAGCCGAGGTGGTCAACATGCGCGCACCTGCCGCGCTGCTCAAGCGCGGCATCATGGAGCTGCCCTGCATCGGCGACGGTCGCCAGTCCGGCACGTCGGGATCGCCATCGATCCTCAACGCCTCGCCCGAGGCTGCCAGCAACAGCGGGCTGGCGGTGCTGAAGACGGGCGACAAGGTGCGCATCGATCTCAACAAGCGCACCCTCGACATGCTGATCTCCAAGGAGGAACTCGAGAAGCGCCTGGCCGAACTCAAGGCGCAGGGCGGTTACAAGGTGCCCGAGTCGCAGACGCCGTGGCAGGAACTGTTCCGCAACGACGTGGACGAACTGTCCAATGGCATGGTGCTCAAGTCGGCGGTGAAGTACCAGCGCATCGCCGAAACCAAAGGCGTGCCGCGCGACAATCACTGAGCGGCGGCGACAGCAGACGGCGGGGGCGACCCCGCCGTTTTTCGTTGAGCTGATGTCGATGGATTGAGTCCTCTTTCAACGGCAATCTTCATGTTTCGCAATCTCTCGTTTGCGACTGAAACGGTCGCAGCAGTATCGGTCGCAGTCGTGTTCGCGCTGTGCGCGCTGCATCCCAATACGGATGACGCGGATGTCGATTTCCTCGAGGGTTTGATCTGGCTGCTGCCGGTGATCGTGGTGCCGGCCGTGTTCGCCACCGTCCTGGGGGGCACGCATTCGCTGGGCTGGCTGCTGCGTGCCGGCATCGCGTCGTTCGTAGCGTTGGTTGCAAGCGCGTTGCGCATCGTCGAGAACTTCGGCAGCGGGGCGCGTGGACAGGACGCCGCGGTAATCGTCGTCGTGACGCTGGGCGTGGTGTTCGTCGCGTTCGGGACGTCCTTCGCCGGCGCCCTGATCCTGACTCGGCAGCGGCCGGCGTTGCGCGACTGGTTCCGTCGACGCCGTCTCGTCGGCGCGCTGCTGGTTCTGATGGCGGCTGTTCCGATCGGGTTGGTGGTCGGCGCGGGCGTTGCCCTCGCCCTGGGTCTGGTGGGCGGCCTGTGGTCCGCGTTCGCGAGCTGAACCGTGCTCGACCTGATGCGCTCCAGCCCGGGACTGATCGCGTGGAGCGCGATCTTCGTCATCGCATCGGCAGTGTGCGGCGTGCTCGCGCTGCTCATGCGCCGGGCCGGGGCATCGCTGCGCCCCCTCGCGTGGTTCGCCGGTCTCGTCCTGCTGATCGGAGCGCCGCAGTTCGCGGTGCACCTGCTTGACGCCGTGGATTCAGCGCCGGATGCGGCCGCATTGGCGCATGCGCTCGCCGCGCTTGACGATCCTGTCGACGGCCGTGAGGCGGCGCAGCGTCTGTTCGGCCCGAATGCCGATCCCCGGCTGGCCGTGGATGCCGGCGGCGTACTGGGCGATGTCGTGGCCGGGGCGACGGTCGCCAAGTTCGCCGTACTGCCGCCCGGCGAGAGCGTGGTGCTGGCGCAGTTCGACAGCTTTCGTGCTGCTGAGCGCGCATGGGTTGCCTACCTCCAGGCCACCGGTCTCGGGCACGCGGGCGGGACGGGCGATTCGCAGCGCGGCTATGCGGTATCGCGGCCTGGAGGGGATCGCGCGTTCGTCCTGCATCGCGGCACCATGCTGGGGGTGTGGACCGGTCCGGATGACCAGACGATACGGCGACGCATGACAGCGGGCGGGTTTCAGGTGCCTGCACGCGCGCCGCTCGAGGGCGCCACCGCGCTGGATCTGCCCGTCGAGGAGACGGCGCAGTCGCGGCGATTGGCCTGGTTGACGCCCTCGACGTTGCGCGATCGTGCCGTCCTCGCGTTCGGGGTCGCGGCATGGGTGCTCGCCGTCGTCGTATGGTTCCTGCGTGGGGCGGCCTGGGCAGCAAGCGTCCCGGCGCGCACCGGCATGACGCCTGTCGACCGTCCCGAACTCGAGTCGCGCCTGCTCACGCTCAACGAACTGGACGTTCCCTGGCGCGTGGAGCGCGGCCCGGGCGATGGCGAGTTGAGCGTCACCTGGCGATTTGCCGAGGCGCGTTGGATGGATCTGGCTCGCGCGCATGGGCTACGGCGCGAATTCCGCATTGCGCTGCGACTGGACGAACAACGCCACGCGGTGCACGCCACCGATTACGCAGGCAGCCTCGACTGGTCCATCGGCAGGTCTGGCGCGAAGGTCGCGTTCAGGCGGATGGTCGGGATCCAGTTCTTCCAGGTCGAACGTGCCCGCACCTACGGTGTCCACCTCGACGCGACCGGCCGGCCCACCGGTGCGCGCTCACACGATTACCGCTTCGATTTGCGTGAGATGAAGGGACCGCTGATGCGTATCGTCACCGATGCCGGATGGCAATGGCGCGCGAGCGTGCTCCCGGTGCGTGCCGGCCGGGATCGTCGCACCGCCTGACCGAGCGCGCCATCCTCGCTGGATCGGCAGGGCCCGTTGAAAACCGGCGGCTCCGCCTCAACAACCGGGGTCTGACGGTGAGCGATGCCGCCGTTGCATGCGCGCGCGATACGCAACTACCGGCGGAAACGGAGAAAGGGTGCAGCCCGACCATCGAGGTGCCCGGCTGATCGGCGAGTCGTCCACGGACCCGGCCATCGTCCATGATCGCATGCGCTGGCAGCACGCGCTGCTGCTGTCGGCCGTGTTCGCGTTGTCCCTGTGGCTGGTCAAGGCGATCGAGCAATTCGCCGGCATCAGCCTGATCGATCTCGGCATCCTTCCGCGCGAATGGCGCGGTCTGCCCGGCATCCTGTCGGGGCCATTCGTGCACGGCAGCTGGGCCCACCTGATCGCCAACACCTTGCCGGTCCTCGTGCTGGGCACGTCGCTGCTGTACGGCTATCCGCGATCGGCACGCATCGTGGTGCCGGCCCTGTTCCTCGCCGTGGGTCTGGGCGTGTGGCTGTTCGGCCGTCCCTCCTATCACGTCGGGGCAAGCGGTCTGACCTTCGGTGCGATGTTCTTCGTCTTCGTCATCGGCGTGCTGCGGCGCGACCGGCGCGCCATCGCGCTGGCGATGATCGTTTTCTTTCTCTACGGCGGGATGGTGTGGGGTGTGCTGCCGGGTGATCCGCGGATCTCGTTCGAAGCGCACCTGGCAGGCGCCGTCAGCGGCGTGCTCCTTGCCCTGCTCCTGCGCAACGTCGATCCACGCCCGCCGGAGAAGCGCTACAGCTGGGAGATCGAGCCCGAGGAGCCGGAGGGGGGCGCGTGGGCCGAGCGAATCGAATCTTCGCCGACCCCGGGCAGCGAGCGGCTGCCCGGGCCGTGACTACGCAGCCTGGATCGTCTGTCCGGTCGCGGGAGCGAATGCGCGCTCCATCTCGCGGCGCAACCGCGCGGCCGGCGTGGTCTCGTCGATGGCCACGTCGCTCCAGCGCACCGTGTTGCCTGCGGGAACCGCGTTGATCAGCTTGACGTTGTGTGCCAGACCGAGTGGCAGCGCGTTCTGCGCCAGCGATGCGGCGGCGGGCATGAGCTTGCCCACCACGGTGTATCCGCCTTCGCCGTCGAGGATTTCCCCCGCCTTCAGATCGCGCTTGGCTACCGCCACGCAGTCGGCGCGGAAGTCGGTCGCGCAACCCGTCGCCTCGTTGCGCACGCCCACGGAGGCGACGGAGATGCCGACCTCGAGTCCGATCATGTGCCAGCGCTTGTACAGGCAGGCGTAGCGTCCGCTCGGATCGGTCTTCACGCCGTACTCGCTGAAGCAGCGCCGGATGTACTCGGAGTCTCCCTCGAACACCACGAACACGCCGAAGCGGATGTCGTACGGAACGATCCGCCCGTCGCGCTCGAGCGAGGAGACCACTTCGACCTGGCCCTTGTGGTGGAGCTGGCCGCCTTCTTCACGCGGACGCATGACGAAGGGGAGATCCTCGGCGCTCGCGGGCGGATAGGACAGTCCGTCCGGAGCGGGGGTCAGCTCGGCCGCGTTGCACACCGCGGTGCTCTCGATGGCAGGCTTGGAGCCGTCGAGGAAGGAGTTGAACATCTTCGGGTTGAGCCCGCCGATGCGCGCCTGCTCCGGGCTCAGGCCGTAGTACCCCCAGACCGTCTCCGGCGTGGACTGCGCGAAGTGCGGCAGCCACTTGTGGCCCCGGCCCGCGGCGACGACATTGAATCCGGCGGTGCGCGCCCAGTCGACCAGGTCGCAGATCATTGCCGGCTGGTCGCCGTAGGCCAGGCTGTAGATCACGCCCGCCTCGCGCGCCTTGCGCGCGAGCAGCGGTCCGCAGAACGCATCCGCCTCCACGGTGACGTTGACCAGGTGCTTGCCGTGCTGAAACGCCGCGAGCGCGTGCTCGACCGCGACCACCGGGTTGCCGGTTGCCTCGATGACGATGTCGATGGCCGGATGCGACACCAGCGAGCGCCAGTCGTCGGTCAGGTGCGTCGCGCCGCTCTTCAGTGCGGCATCGAGGGATCCCGCCGAGAAGCGTTCGCTCGCCCAGCCGACGCGCTCGAGATTGGCCTTCGCGTTCGCGGGCGAGAGATCGGCGATGCCGACGAGGTGCACACCCGGTGTCTTGGGCACCTGGGACAGATACATCGCGCCGAACTTGCCGGCGCCGATCAGGCCGACGCGAAGGGGCTTGTTCTGAGCCGCGCGTTCGCGGAGTTTGGCGTGGAGGTTCATGGGATGTTCAAGCTGCCGTCTTCAGCGCCGATTCAGGCGTTCCGTTCTTCCAGGGCAGCTCGACGTCGTAGTGCTTGAGCAGACAGTCGTCGGGCAGGGTCTGGATCGGGGTGAAGTCGCGATGGGCGATGTATTCGGGACGCTTGAAACGGCGGATGTGGTTCGACACCGCGCACAGGCTGAGGTACACGCTGACGCGGTTCCACGGCGAGAGGTTGGAGCCGGAGGCGTGCACCAGGCACGAGTGGAACATGAGCATCGTGCCGGCGGGACCCTTCGGTGCGACGATTCCGCCGCGCTCGACCAGCTTCGCGATGGTCTCGTTGTCGATGGTCCACAACGGATAGCTGGTCGTGGTGAGGTCGTGGCCGGCATCCAGCACGCCGAGCTTGTGGCTGCCCGGGATGAACATCAGCGGGCCGTTGAACTCGTTCACCTCGTCCAGGAAGATGGCGATGTTCATCGCGCGCGGTTCGGGCATCTGATCGTCGTTGAGCCAGGTGCCGTAGTCCTGGTGCCACTGCCACACGTCGCCGTCGAACGCGTTCTTGCCGTTGATCTTGAACTGGTGCATGTAGACGTCTTCGCCGAACAGCTGCTTGACCGGCTCGACCATGCGCGGATGGCGTGCGAGCTTGGCGAAGGGGTAGCTGTACATGTGCGCGGCGAAGTTGGTGCGTACCGCCTCCGACCCTTTCTCGCGCACGTTCTCCGGGCGGTGCTGCGCATACAGATGCGGCACCTCGTCGGTCAGCACGCGCACTTCGTGAGGCGTGAAGTGCCCGGGGAAGATCAGATAACCGTCGCGGTCGAATTGCGCGATCTGCTCGGCGGTGAGCTTCATTGAATCGTCTCCTCGGAGGATGGGGTCTGAAGGGGTGCGTCGTTGCGAGAATGGTGCGTGAGCCGGGCGGCGAGATTGTGCCCGGCGGCTTCGCCGTGCTGCCGCGCGAGGCGTTCTGCGCGGTCCGCTTCGCCAGCGTCGATGGCGTCCAGGATGGCTTCGTGCTCGTCCCAGACGCTCGCGCGCAGGCCTTCGGATTGCAGGACCGCCCCCATGGCACGGCGGATGTGGTGCCAGTGCAGGTCAGCGGTCTGCTCGATGAACGGATTGCCGGAAGCGGTATAGAGCAACCGGTGGAAATGCATGTCGGCGTCGATCATGGGGCCGAGCAACCCGCCTGCTGCTGCGGCGCGGCCGCTGGCGAGAACCGCGCGGTCGATGCGCACGCGCCCGATCGCCGCCTGGCGCGCCGCGAGGCCGTCGAGTACGCCGCGCACCTCGTAGACCTGGGCGATGGTGCGCGCGTCCAGCGGCGCGATCATCAGACCGCGGCGCCCGGCATCGGTCAGGAAGCCGTCCTTCTTGAGCAGGCGCAGCGCCTGCAGCACTGGCTGGCGGGACACGGCGAGCGAGGCGGCGAGCTCTTCCTGGGTGACGCGCGCGCCGGGTGGCAGCTCACCGGCGCAGATGGCGTCCAGGAGTCGTTGCCGCACCTGTTCCGTGAGGTCGGGAGTGGTCTCGATGCGGCGGATGGTGGACATGGCGGGTCGGCCTTGAAGTCTGTATACAGTATACGAAACGACCGGCCCATACAAGTTCCATCCGGCTCTCGCCCCAGACACCGTTCCATCGCTATCCTTCATCCATGGAAGCGATCCTGATCGTGAACTGCCGCATCCTCGATTGCACCGGCGCCCCCGCCTTCGGTGGCAGCGTGCTGGTCCGGGAAGCGCGCATCGAAGCGGTGTGGCGAGCGGAATCCGCGCCGCCTGTCCCTGACGCACGCGTGATCGACGGTCATGGCGCCACGCTCATGCCCGGCCTGATCGAACCGCACGCCCACCTGACCTTCACCGATTGCGCGCGGTCGGTGGAGATGGGGTTCATCCCGGTCGAGGAGCATCTGCTCATCGCCCTGCGTAATGCGCGCACGATGCTGGAGGCGGGCTTCACCAGCTGCGTGAGCGCCGCCTCGGCCAAGAAGCGCCTCGACATCGTGCTGCGCAACGCGATCGACGCCGGGCAGTTCCCCGGCCCGCGGCTGCTGGCGGCCAGTCCCGAGATGACGGTCACCGGCGGGTTGGGCGACGTACGCCTGCCGCACATGTACCGTGAGAACTTCGCGGTCGTGCTGGACGGGGCCGACGAGTTCCGGCGCTTCTCCCGCGAGATGTGCCGCGAGGGGGTCGACACGCTGAAGATCAACGTGTCCGGCGATGCGGGAACGGCGGCAGCGCCGGCGCAGCGCACCGTCATGTCGGAAGCGGAGATCCACGCGGTGTGCGAGGTCGCGCTCGGCTTCGGCAAGCGCGTGGCGGCGCACGCGCGCAGTGCAGAGGCGGTCAAGCGCTGCCTGTACTACGGTGTGCAGACGATCTATCACGCCACGCTCCTCGATGAGGAGGCGCTGGACGCGCTGGAGAGCGTGCGCGAGCACGTCTTCGTGGCGCCGACCCTCGGCCATCTCTACGCGACGCTGTTCGAGGCGCAGCAGTGGGGGCTCACCACCGAGGGCGGGCGGCGCCTGGGACTGGAAGACGAACTGGCGCGCGGCATCGAGAGCGCCAAGGCGATGCATCGCCGCGGCGTGCGCGTGCTGCCGGGCGGCGACTACGGCTTTGCCTGGAACCCCATCGGCGCCAATGCGCGCGACATCGAGCACTTCGTGAAACTGCTCGGCTTCACGCCGATGGAGGCGATCGTCGCAGCGACCCGGCTGGGCGGCGAAGCGATGATGCGCGGACACGAACTCGGCCAGATCAAGGCCGGCTACCTCGCCGATCTCCTCCTGGTGCAGGGGGATCCGCTGGCCAATGTCGGCGTGCTGCAGGATCGCGATGCGATCGCGCTGGTGATGAAGGGTGGCGTGCCGTGCGGCGGTTCGATGCAGGGGCGCTGAGCGTGGCTTCGCCCGGGCACTCGCGCTGTCATGCGCGTGAAGTCGCGTGGCTGCGACGCCTGCCCGGATCGGCGCTGCCGCTCCTGTGCGCGCTCGTGGTCTGGTGCGTCGTGCTCGCCGCGGCGCACGCGGCGGATGCGCCGCTGGCGATCGTCGGCGTCACCATCGTCCATCCCGATCGCGGCGAAGCGCAGGCGTCGGTGCCGGACCAGACGGTGCTCATCGAAGACGGACGCATCGTCGATGTCGGCGCGTTGGGTGCGGTGCGCGTCCCGGCCACGGCCACGACCGTGGACGGTCGCGGACGCTGGCTGATCCCCGGCATGATCGATACGCACGTGCACTTCGATCTCTCCGGCACGCTCTACGCGCGGCCCGACATCGCCGACCTGACGCGCTTCGTGAGCTTCGCCAGCGAGCAGTCCCGGCACCGTGGCCGACTGGAGGAGACCTTCCTCGCCTGGCTGCAAAGCGGCGTGACCGGCGTGGTCGACGTAGGCGGCGCGCCCTGGACGTTCGAGGTGCGCGAGGCTGCCAGGGGCAATCCGCGCGCGCCGCACGTCGCGGTGGCGGGACCGCTCGTGTCGATGGTGGCCCGGCCGCAGTTGGACGCGGGCGGCCCCATCATCGTGAAGGTGGACACGCCCGAGCAGGCGCGCGAGCTGGTACGCACCACGCTGGCTTCCGACCCCGACTACATCAAAGTCTGGTTCATCCATCGTCCGGGAGACGATCTCGTTGCCCAGGAGGCGATCGTGCGCGCCGCCGGCGAGGTGGCCCATGCCGGGGGTGCACGCTTCGCCGTGCACGCCACCGAACTGGCCGTGGCGAAGGCGGCGCTGCGCGCAGGCGCCGACTTCCTGGTGCACTCGGTCGAGGACGAGCCGGTGGACGACGAGTTCATCGCGCTCGCGCGCGAACGCCAGGTGCTGTACTGCCCGACCTTGTTCGTGCACGAGGGGTATGCGCTGTCGCTGACGGATCGGTGGCAGCCGACCGAGGCCGAGCAGCGTTTCGCGGACCCCGAAGCGCTGGCGCGCATGGACGATCTGTCGGAACTGCCGCGCGACCGACTGCCGGCATGGATCCGTCGCGCCATCGAGCAGGGCAGGGCGTGGGGCGACGCGCCGCACGCCGCACGCAACCTCCGGCGCGTGCTGGATGCCGGCATCCGCGTGGTGGTGGGAAGCGATGCGGGCAACATTGGCACCCTGCACGGCCCGGGCATCTTCCGCGAGATGACGAGCATGGCGCGAGCGGGCATGTCGCCGCTCGAGGTGCTGCGTGCAGCCACCGTGGACGGCGCGCACGCGCTCGGCCTCGCCCGCGATGTCGGCGTCATCGCGCAAGGCGCGCTGGCAGATCTGGTGCTGCTCGACGCCAATCCACTTTCGGACGTCTCGAATCTGAGCAAGATCCAACGCGTGATCAAGGGTGGCCGCCTGGTCCCCGTTCTCTCCGCTTCAGGCGAGCCGGCACCCGGCACGACGCAGTCCCGGTAAGCGTTCCTTAAGCTTCAACACATACGCTGCGGTCATCGACACCTCGCACGGAGGCGACATGACCAACACGAGACGCATTCTCGTCAGCGTGGCGACTGCCATGGCAAGCGCCCTGGCGATCGCGCAAACGCCCGCGCAAACGCCCGCGCAGATGCTGCAGGAATTCGAGCGCGATGCCAGACAGGCCGACCCCGCGTTCCAAGGCTTCTCTGCAACCCGCGGCGAGAAGTTCTTCCGCACCCCTCACGGCGGTGAATGGAGCTGTGCCAGCTGCCATACCGACCGGCCGGCGCAGCCGGGGCGGCACGCGCGCACCGGCAAGACGATCGCGCCGCTCGCGCCGGCCGCCAACCCGCGACGATTCGCCGATCCCGCCAAGGCCGAGAAGTGGTTCAAGCGCAATTGCAACGACGTGCTGAGCCGTCCCTGCACACCGGCAGAGAAGGGCGACGTCCTGACCTGGCTCACCGGTCTTCGCAATCAGGAGGGGAGGAGCGAATGAGAATCCTCGCGACCTGTTTCGCCTCGATCACGCTGGCCGCTGTTCCCGCGCTCGCGGGCCAGGCGAAGTTCGGCGCCCCGAATGCGGCCTACCAGAGCGAATGCGGGAGCTGCCACGTGGCATATCCGGCACGGCTGCTGTCCGCCGCGTCGTGGCAGGCGCTCCTTGCCGGACTGGACAAGCACTTCGGCACCGACGCAGCAGTGGACGCGGCGACGATGCAGGAGATCTCCGCGTACCTAGAGCGCGCGGCGCGAGCGCCGCGCGAGGGCGAGGGCGTCCCCCTGCGCATCACCGAGACCCGCTGGTTCGTGCGCGAGCACGACGAGGTGGCGGCAGCGATCTGGAAATCGCCAGCGGTCCAGAGCAAGTCCAATTGCGGCGCCTGTCATACGCGTGCGGAGCAGAGCGACTTCAGCGAAGCGTCGCTGCGCGTGCCCCGATGAGATGCAACGAACCACGGAGAAGACGATGAACCAACGTGTTCTGGTGTGGGATCTTCCCACCCGCACATTCCACTGGCTGCTGGCGGCATCCTTCGCCGGCGCATGGCTGACCGCCGAGTCCGAGCGCTGGCGTGACGTGCACATGATGCTCGGCTACACCGTCGCCGGCCTCATTCTGTTCCGCATCGTGTGGGGACTGGTCGGGACGCGCTACGCGCGCTTCCGTTCCTTTCTGTTCCGTCCATCGGAACTGCTGGGCTATCTGCGCAGCCTGGTGTCGCGCTCGCCGCGTCACTATCTGGGGCACAACCCGGCGGGCAGCATCGCGGTCATTCTTCTGCTTGGCCTGGGTCTAATCACGGCGGCGAGCGGTTTCGCCTACTACCAGGAATTGGGCGGAGACTGGCTGGAGGAAGTGCACGAGGCGGCCGCGGTCATCATGTTGTGGATCGTGGGCGTGCACGTCGCCGGTGTGCTGGTGAGCAGCCTGCTGCATCGGGAGAATCTGGTCGGTTCGATGCTCAACGGGCGCAAGCGCGGTGAGCCGGGCGATGGAATCGCGCGCCGCCATGCGGGTGTGGCGCTGGTGCTGATCGCGCTCGCCGCTGGCCTGTGGGCGTGGTATCCGGCTGGCGGCGATGTGGCGAACGAAGTGCGTGCCGTGCAGCACGATGACGACGACGAGCGCGGCTGATTCGCTACACTGCGTCGCATGCGCGTACTGGTGGTGGAGGACGACCCGCTGCTCGGCCATGCCCTGCAGGCCGGGCTGCGGGAACTGGGCAATGCGGTCGACTGGGTGAGCGACGGCGTGGCCGCCGATCACGCCCTGCGCGCGCACGATTACGCGGCGGTCGTGCTGGACCTCGGCCTGCCTAGAATGACCGGCCTTGATCTCCTGCGCGCGCTGCGCGGGCGCGGCGACCGCACGCCGGTCCTCATCCTCACCGCGCGCGATACCGTGGAGGATCGCATCCGGGGCCTGGACATGGGCGCAGACGACTATCTGGTCAAACCTTTCGACATGGGCGAACTGGGCGCGCGCCTGCGCGCGCTGGTGCGCCGCGCCGCCGGTGCGCCGGCGCCGTTGCTGTGCGTCGGCGACATCACCCTCGATCCGGCGGCGCGGGAGGTCCGGCACGCAGACCGGCACGTCGATCTGTCCGTGCGCGAGTTCGCCCTGCTCGAAGCGCTGATGCGCAATGCCGGCCGCGTGCTCACGCGCGCCCAGCTCGAGCAGGCGCTGTACGCCTGGGGCGAAGAAGTCGAGAGCAACGCCCTCGAAGTCCACGTGCACCACCTTCGACGCAAGCTCGATGCGGCCGCAATCCGGACCGTGCGAGGCGTCGGCTACCTGCTGGCGCGCGCGGAGCCGGAATGAGGTCGCTGCAGGCGCGCCTGCTGCTGCTGGTGCTGGCTGTCACGCTCGCGGTCTGGACGGTGACGGTGGTGGTGACCTGGCGCGATGCGCTTCACGAGATCGACGAACTGCTCGACGCGCACTTGGCGCAGGCGGCTTCACTGCTGATCGCGCAGGTGTTGAGCGACGTCGAGGAGATCGACCTCGAACATGCTCCCCTGCTGCACAAGGAGGCGCGCAAGGTCGCGTTTCAGGTGTGGGACCGCGGCGGCCGACTGCGTCTGCACTCGGTCAACGCACCCAACGAGATCTTCGGCGGCCAGACGCCAGGATTCGCCGAGCGACGGGTGGAGGGGCGCCGCTGGCGTGTGTTCTCCGCCTGGGATCCGTCGGGCGAGTATCTGGTGCAGGTGGGCGAGCGCGTGGACGTGCGCGAGGAACTCTCGCACGAGATGATCGCCGCGCTGCTGCGCCCGCTTCTGCTGGCGCTGCCGGCGCTCGCGCTCGCGATCTGGCTCGCCATCCGTGCTGCGCTTCGCCCACTGTCTGCGCTCGCACGCGCCGTAGGGCAGCGCGAACCTGCGCATCTTGCCTCGCTGCCGGAAGCCGGTGCTCCGCGCGAAGTGCGGCCGCTCATCGCGCAGCTCAATCGGCTGTTCGGCCGCATCGCCGAATCGATGGAGCGCGAGCGGCGTTTCACAGCGGACGCCGCCCACGAGTTGCGCACGCCGGTGGCAGGGATCAAGGCGCAGGCGCAGGTCGCGCGCATGGCCTCATCCGGTCAGGTGCGCGACGAGGCGCTCGCTCACGTCGTCGAAGGTGCCGATCGCGCAGGCCGCCTCGTCGATCAGATGCTGACCCTCGCGCGGCTGGAATCGCAGCCGGGCGGGCAGCAGGAGCTGCTCGACCTGCGCGCGCTGGCGGTGGACGTTGCGGCGCAACGGGCGCCGGCGGCGCTTGCGCGCGGGGTGCAGCTCGAGGTGGACGATCGGGCGAGCGGCCATGTCGAAGGCGTACAAGGATTGCTGGAGGTGATGCTGGGCAATCTGGTCGACAACGCGGTGGCGCATTCGCCTGCCGGAGGACGGGTCGTCATCGCCGTGCTGCCCGAGGCACAGCGGGTCCGGCTTCGTGTCGAAGACGAGGGCGCGGGCATCGCGCCGGAAGAGCGGGAGGAGGTGTTTGAACGCTTCCTCCGCTTGGAGGGCGCGCCGGCAGGAGGCAGCGGGCTGGGTCTGTCGATCGTGCGACGCATCGCCGACATCCACCGGGGACGCATCGAACTGGGCGAGGCCGAGGGCGGCGGCCTGCGCGTCGACGTGGTGCTGCCCTCGGCGAGAGCCTGAGCGCAGCCGGGCGGGCGCTCGGGTATCCTCGGGTCTGCAGACGGAGCCCTTCCTTTCGACCCATGAACGATTCCCCCAGCGCGAGCGTCGGCACGACGGCCGGCCGCGACGCCTTCCTGACGCTTCTCGCCTCCGAGGGCGTCGACGTCATGTTCGGCAACCCCGGCACCACCGAGCTGGCCATCATGGAGGCGCTGTCCCGGCAGTCGCACATCGAGTACGTGCTCGGTCTGCAGGAATCCATCGTCGTGGCCATGGCCGATGGATACGCCCGTGCCTCCGGGAAGCTTGCCGCGTGCAACGTGCACGTGGCGCCGGGAGTGGGCAACGCCATGGGATCGCTCTACAACGCGAGGTTCTATGGCTCGCCGGTGCTGCTCACCGCCGGCCAGCAGGAGCAGGGCCACGGCCTCACGGAACCCCTGCTGTACGACCCGCTGGTGCCCATCGCGCAGCCGATGGTGAAGTGGGCGACCGAGGTCACGCGCGTGCAGGACCTGCCGCGCATCGTGCGCCGGGCCGCGAAGATCGCTCTCGCTCCGCCGACGGGTCCGGTCTTCATCAGTCTGCCAGGCGATATCCTCGATGCGCACGCTGCGCTGGACCTGGGCGCGCCATCGCGCGTCGAGATCGACACCCGACCGGCCGATCCCGTGCTCGAGCGCGTGGCGCGCGCGCTGTTGTCGGCGCGCAATCCCGCCATCGTCGCGGGGCACGAACTCGCCACGCGCGACGCGCTGCACGAGGCAGCTGCGCTGGCCGAGATCCTCGGTGCGCCGGTGTGGCAGCAGACCGTGCCGTACGCCGCGCAGTTCCTGTCCGAGCATCGGAACTTCATGGGGGCGCTCACGCGCAACCAGCGTCAGGTGCGCGACTGCCTCTCGCCCCACGATCTGCTGGTACTGATCGGTTCGGACGAACTGCGCATGTCGGTGTTCAGCGAGGTCGACGCCATGCCGCCCGGCGTGCGCCTGATCGAGATCGGCGAACGCGGGTGGGAGCTGGCCAAGAACTATTCCGTCGAGATCGCCGTGCAGGCGAGCGTCAAGGAAACCTCGCGCGCCCTGGTGGCCGTGCTGCAGCGGTTGATGAGCGAAGATCAGCGACGGCAGGCGCATAGCCGTAGCGCCGGTCTTTCTGCGGTCAACTGGAGCGCCAGGCGCATGCGCGCCGTGGAAGACGCGCAGAAGTCTCTCGACGCGCGCCCGATGGATCCGCGCGCCGTGATGATGCGCCTCACCGAGGCGATGCCGCACGATGTCGTGGTGCTGGAAGAAGCGCTCGTGTCCGGCTTCTCGCTGCTGAGCTTCCTGCCGCTGCGCGATAGCAAGGGCTTCTTCGGCCTGGCCAGCGGCGGCATCGGATTCGCGATGGGCGGTGCGATCGGCGTTTCCATGGCGCTGCGCGACCGCCCGGTGGTGGCCATCGTCGGAGACGGCAGCGCCATGTACAGCGTGCAGGCGCTATGGACCGCGGCCCACATGAAGCTGCCGATCACCTACGTGATCCCCAACAATCGCGGCTATCGCATCCTGAAGGAACGGCTGAAGTCGATGCGCGGCACCGACCGCTTCATCGGCATGGACATCCGCGAACCGGAGCTGGATTTCGTGGCGCTTGCCCAGTCGATGGGCGTGCCGGCACGGCGCATCGTCGAGCCGGACGAGATCGGCCCGGCGCTGCGGGCAGCGATCGCCAGCGGCGGTCCGTCGTTGCTGGACGTGAGCGTGGCGGACGGGTTTGGCAATTAGGTAGCCGATCCCCTCCTCGAATGAGAAGGGGTCCGCCCGCAGGGCGGACGGAGGTGGTGATCCGGCGGCTACACCACACCACACCGCCCCGGCGCTTCGCGCCACCCCGCCTCGTGAGAGGCGGGGAACAACACAAGCACGGTACAACGAGGGGGAGCGAACCAGATGGACTTCGACTACACCGACAAGGTCAAGCAGCTGCAGGCGCGCGTCGCTGCCTTCATGGAAGAACACATCTATCCCAATGAGGAGAGGATGTACGCCCAGATCGCCGAAGGCAATCGCTGGGAGACGCCGGCGCTGATGGAGGAATGGAAGGCGAAGGCACGCGCAGCCGGGCTTTGGAACCTGTGGCAGCCGAAGGATCACGGCGGCACGCTCACCAATCTCGAGTACGCGCCACTGTGCGAGATCATGGGACGCTCGCCGTTCGCGCCGGAGGCGTTCAACTGCTCGGCGCCGGACACGGGCAACATGGAGGTGCTGCTGCGCTACGGCACGCCCGCGCAGCAGAAGCAGTGGCTCGAGCCGCTGCTGGACGGAAAGATCCGCTCGTGCTTCGCGATGACCGAGCCCGCCGTGGCCTCGTCCGACGCCACGAACATCGAGGCGCGCATCGAACGTGACGGCGACGGCTACGTGATCAACGGGCGCAAATGGTGGTCGTCGGGCGCGCCCGACCCGCGCTGTCGCATCTTCATCTTCATGGGCAAGACCGACCCGGACAATCCCGACCGGCACAAGCAGCAGTCGATGATCCTGGTGCCGGCCGACACGCCTGGCGTCACCATCGAAAAGGTCCTGCCGGTGTTCGGCTTCGACGATGCGCCTCACGGTCACGCCCAGGTGCGCTTCGAGAACGTGCGGGTCCCTGCGTCGAACATGCTGCTGGGCGAGGGACGCGGCTTCGAGATCGCCCAGGGCCGGCTCGGCCCCGGCCGCATCCACCACTGCATGCGCCTGATCGGGCTGGCGGAACGCGCGCTGGAGAAGATGTGCACGCGTACCATGAGCCGGGTCGCCTTCGGAAAGCCAGTGTCGGAGCAGACCGTCACGCAGGAGCGCATCGCGCAGTCGCGCATCCTGATCGAGCAGGCGCGCCTGCTCACGCTCAAGGCCGCCTGGATGATGGACAAGGTCGGCAACAAGGTCGCCAAGGCCGAGATCGCCATGATCAAGGTGGTGGCGCCGAACATGGCCT
>CAYLTE010000002.1:16276-68366 GCA_964386195.1 uncultured Burkholderiales bacterium
GCCTGCCAGGTGATCGACTGGGCGATCCAGGCGCACGGCGGCGGCGGCATCACCGACGACTTCCGCCTCGCCCACGCCTATGCCAATGCGCGGCTGCTACGGCTGGCCGACGGTCCGGACGAAGTGCACCGCAACCAGATCGCGCGCATCGAACTGAAGAAGCACGCGCATCGCTGACTGCAGGCGGCTACTTGAAGTAGAAGCCCACGTTCCACATCAAGCCGGAGGTTCCGAACACCACCAGTTCCGTGGCGAAGCGCTTGCCGGAGATGCCGATCGAGGGCAGCAGCGCGGGCGCGACACCCAGGCCGTTGAACGGGATGTTGTCCTGGTATTCGCCCTTGTAGCCGTGCACCAGGCCGCCGGTCAGCTTGAAGTAGGCGCCGCGGAGATCGTCGAACGGCCGCCACATGTAACCGCCGTAGACGTACTGGGAGGGCTGGTTGAAGCTGTTGTAGAAGAACGCGCCACCCCAGACCCAGTTGTTCGCGCCTTGCCACTCGATGTTGAGCAGCCGCTGGGCATTGTTGTGGTCGGGCTTGGGGTCGAAGTGCTGGGTGTAGGCACTGGTCTGGAAATACCAGCGGCTGGTGCTGCGCAGGACCGGCGCATCCGCGCCGACGGAGGGCAGCGGCGCGGGCACCGGCGACGGCTGTGCGAAGGCGGTGGCGGTGGCGGTGCAGGTCAGCGCAGCCAGGGCGAGCGATTGCCGGCGGCGGCGCAACAGGCGCTCCGGAAATGCCTTTCCGGCGCGGGTGGTCTCGTTTTTCATTGCTTGTTCAATCGTTGCGGTGGCAACTCGGGCCTCGAAATGCCAGCGGTATGTAGCGCGTGTGGCCTGCGGCCAGGCGAGAGTGTAGCCGCAACGGGTTTCAGGTGCATGTCCCAAACCCGAATCCGCCTCGTTCGATGACCCTGCCTAACCTTCGAATCGCCCGCCTGGAGGATCTGCCGGCGATCGTTGAGATCTACAACGCGACCGTGCCCTCCCGCATGGTGACGGCCGACCTCGAACCCTTGTCGGTCGCGCAGCGCCTGCCCTGGTTCGAGGCGCACGTGCCGGATCGCCGCCCGCTTTGGGTGGTCGAGCGCGACGGCGACATCGCCGCCTGGCTCAGCTTCTCGTCGTTCTACGGCCGACCGGCCTACGAGCGCACGGCGGAACTGAGCGTTTACGTCGCGCATGCGCACCGGCGCCTGGGCCTCGGCAGCACGCTGCTGCGCGAGGCGATCGTGCGCGCACCCGCGCTCGGTGTCGACCGGCTGCTGGGCTTCATCTTCGGGCACAACCTGCCCAGCCTGCAGCTGTTCGAGCGGTTCGGTTTCGAGCGCTGGGCGCTGCTGCCGGGCGTCGCGCGCCTGGACGGGACAGACCGTGACCTGGTGATCGTGGGCCTGGTTCTGCCGGGCGCGAGTCAGGATCGGCCCTAGGGCTTGCCGTTCAAGAAGTCCACCGCCAGCGCGCTCAACGCCCGCACGCCGTGTATCAGCGCGGATTCATCCACGAAGAACAACGGTGAGTGGTTGGGCGCGGCCTTCTCCATCTCCTGGTCGCGTGGGGTGATGCCCAGGAAGAAGAACAGCCCCGGGACCTGCTGCTGGAAGTAGGAGAAGTCCTCGGCCACCATCACCCGTGGCTGCATCGCCAGGCCGGCCTGCGCACCGACCCGGCGCAGTGTCGGCAGCATGCGCTCGGTCAGCGCTTCGTCGTTGGTGGTGACCGCCACCGCCTTCTCGATCTCGACCTCGGCCGCGGCGTGGTTGGCGTGCGCGATGTTCTGCGCCACGTGGCGGATGCGCGCGTGGATGTCGGCACGCATGTCCTCGTCGAAGCTGCGGATGGTCCCGGACATCTCGACGCTGTCGGGGATGATGTTCTTGCGGGCGCCCCCGTGGATGGTGGCGATCGTGACGACCGCCGGCTCCTTGCTGACGTCGATCTGGCGGCTGACGATGTTCTGCAGGCCCACCACGATCTGCGATGCAGTCACGACCGGGTCGATGCCGCGCCACGGCCAGGCGCCGTGCGTCTGGCGCCCGTCCACGCGGATCGTCACCCAGTCCGCGCTCGCCATGAGCGGGCCCGAGCGCCACGTGATCTGACCCGCGGGAATGCCCGCGATGACGTGCAGGCCGAAGATCGCGTCCGGGCGCGGATCGTCGAGCACGCCCTGCTCGATCATGTAGATCGCACCGCCCTTCTCGCCGGCGGGCGGGCCTTCCTCGGCCGGCTGGAAGATGAACTTCACGGTCCCCGGCAACTGCTCGCGCATCTCAGCCAGCACCTGCGCCACGCCCATCAGGATCGCGACGTGGGCATCGTGACCGCACGCGTGCATCACACCCACATCCTGCCCGTTGTACTGGCCCCTGGCTTCCGAACGAAACGGAAGATCGACCTCTTCGGTCACCGGCAGAGCGTCCATGTCGGCGCGCAGCGCCACCACCGGCCCCGGCTTGCCGCCCTTCAGGAGCCCGACCACGCCGGTGTGCGCCACACCGGTTCGCACCTCCATCCCGAGTGCCCGGAGATGCTCGGCGACGACCTGGGCAGTGCGCGTCTCGCGGTTGGACAGCTCCGGATGCTGATGGATGTCGCGCCGCCACTCGATGACGCGCGGCTCGATCCTGCGCGCGGCGGCGTCGAGGGCGTCCTGCTGCGCCGATGCGGCGCCGGAGGCGGCAGCAGCCAGCACGGCGAGCAGAGCAAGCGGTTTGGATCTCATCGAATCTCTCCCTGGTTCGTTGGGTCCCGGTTCGTTGGGTCCCGGTTCGTTGGGTCCTGGTTTGCTGGGTCAGGCGTCCTGGCCGTGGCGTGCGAGCTTGCGGGCGATTGCCCAGCCCACGATGTACCACCAGCCGGTGCCCACGAGGCCATGATAGGCGAGCGGCCACCAGAAGTTCGAGAGGTCGGACAAGGGCCCGCCGGGGGCCTGCGGCACCAGCCACGCCACCGGGATCACACCGAGGCTCACCGGAAAGTCCAGCGCGAGAAAGATGAACCAGTGCTGCGTCCACTCACCGCTGCTGCCGAGGATGAGCGCCACGGTGAGGGCGAGCAGCACGAGATGGAGCAGGGCCGCGGCGATGCCGGCGCGCGACAGACGGGCCACGCTAACGCTCCGCGACGGTGCGGCTAGGCCTTCTTCTTCTCGCGCGCGGCGATGAAGCGCTGCACCAGTTCGCGGTGCTCCTGCGTTGCGGTGATCACCGCGTAGTGCGACGAGATCATGTCCAGGTTGCTGCGCAGATCGTTGCGCAGGCCCTGGTAGATCGCGCGCTTGGTCATGCGCAGCGTCAGCGAAGGCGCACGGCAGATGCGCCGCGCGATCTTCTCGGCTTCAGTCATCAGCTCGGCATCCGGGAACACGCGGTTGACGATGCCGATTCGCATCGCCTCCTCGGCGTCGATGAAATCCCCGGTGAAGAACATCTCCAGCGCGCGCGCCGGTCCTACCAGGCGGGGCAGGAAGTGGGCGCCGCCCGCACCCGGTACCAGGCCGACCTTCACGTAGGTTTCGGCGAAACGCGCGCTGTGCGCGGCGTAGCGGATGTCGCACATCAGCGCCATGTCCATCCCGGCGCCGGTGGCCACGCCGTTGACCACTGCGATCACCGGCTTGTCGAGATCCTCCAGCGTGAGAGGGATGCGCTCGATGCGCTGGAACAGTTCGTTCTTGCGCTGCTCGGGCGTCTGTTCGAGACGCTCGCCCATCTCGACGATGTCTCCGCCGCTGCAGAACGCCTCCCCAGCGCCGGTCACCATGATTACCTTGATCGACTCGTCGACGCGGCAGCGCTCGAGCGCCGCGACCCAGGCGTCGATCATCGCGAAGTTGAACGCGTTCAGGCGCTCGGGACGGTTCAGGACGATCTTCGCGATGCCTTCGTCAACGGAGAACTGCAGTTGGTCTGTCATGAGTCGGTTCCGGGAGTGTTCAGTCGTCCGTCAGGGCCGGCCATAGCGCCTCGCCGCCGGCGGCGCACACGAGGCGGCCGAGCTGCGCCTGCCAGTGGGCCTCGCTGCCGAACTCGTCGCGCCAGGACCACAGACGCCGCGTCGAGAAGTGCAGGGGATGCTCCTGGGTGAAGCCCATCGCGCCGTGCACCTGGTGCACGATGGCCGCGACGCGGCCGGCGGCCTCGCCCACGCGCGACTTGGCGATCGCGGCCGCGAACTCGAACTGCGGGCCGCCCCAGGCATCCGCGCCCAGATCCGCAGCGGCCACTGCGGCGGCATAGTGGCCGGCCGCTTCCGCCAGCATGTGCTGGATCGCCTGGAATTTTCCGATGGGACGACCGAACTGTTTGCGCTCCATTGCGTAGTCCAGCGCGAAGTCGAGTGCGCGCTCCATCGCCCCGGCCATCTGCTGCGCGCGCAGCAGCGCGCCCGCTGCGAACAGCGGCGTGGGCAGCGCAGGCCGAATGGCGTCCTCGGTCACCACGACCTCGTCCAGGCACAGCGTCTCGCGCGGTTCCCCTGCCAGGTTGCGCACTGCCCCGCTGCTCGCACTGGGCAGCCGTTCGCGCGCCAACATTGCCAGCCTTCGCGCGCCCTCCGCGTCGCGCGCTTCCAGCAACAGGCGATCGGCCGCGCGGCCCCAGGGCACGCGCTGCGCCGTGCCGCGCAGCATCCACCCCGAGCTGCTCCGGTGCAGCGCGATCGATTCGCCGGGCACGACGCTCACGCTGCCCGGGGCGGTCGCACCGCCGGCGTCGTGCCAGACCAGGTTGGCGAGCATGGTCTCGGCAAGCGGCAACGGCGTCGCGTGATAGCCGAGCCGCCGCACCAGACGCATGCCCTGCTTGAAGGCGATGCCGGTGCCGCCGGCCGATTCGGGCAGCAGCGCTGCCGGCAGTCCGGCGTCCTCGCACACCTGCCACAGCTTCGCGGGATAGCGGCCGGCATCGGCCTGCGCCAGCACCTCGCGCGTGACCTCCGCCGCGAGCAGCCGGTCGGCCTGTTCGAGCAGGAGGCCGGTGAGATCGGAATCGCCGAAGTCGGTGGTCATCGCTTCCGCTCTCAGCGCAGGCCGAGGCCGCGCGCGATGATCCCTCGCAGGATCTCACGCGTGCCGCCGCGGATGGTGAAGGAGGGCGCGTGCAGGGTCACGTGCGCGAGCGTCTCGGCGACGCGCTCTGCATTGCCGTCCACGCTGGGCTGCAGCGGCAGCAGCAGGCGCGCGATCTCGGGCACCTCGCGCTCGAATGCCGTGCCGACGTCCTTCACCAGGGCCGCCTCGGTATTCGGGCTGCGTCCCTCGTCGAGCATCGCCGCGACCGAACTCGACATGCGCAGCAGGGCAGCGAGATGGGACACGAGCCGTCCGACCTCGGCCGACTGGCGCGCATCGGGCTGCGTGCCGATGGCGTCGATCAGTTCGACCAGCAGGCGGTAGTCCGAGAGAAAGCGGTCCGGCCCGGAGCGTTCGAACGCCAGTTCCCCGGTCACCATCGACCAGCCGGCGCCCTCGTCTCCCAGGCGCATGTCGTCGGAGACGTAGTATTCGCGGAAGAACACTTCGTTGAACTCGTGCCCGCCGGAGAGATTGTGGATAGGGCGCACGGTCACCCCAGGCGCGGACATGTCGACGATGAACTGCGTCAGTCCGCCGTGGCGGTCCTCGCCCGCGTCGCCGGTGCGCGCGAGCACGATCAGGTGGTGCACGCGATGCGCCTGCGACGTCCAGATCTTGCTGCCGTCGATCAGCCAGCCGTCGCCGTGGCGGCGGGCGCGTGTGCGCACTGCGGCGAGGTCGGAGCCGGAGTCCGGTTCGCTCATGCCGATTCCGAAGAAGCACTCGCCCTTGCAGACCCGGGGCAGGATCTCGCGGCGCGCGCGCGCGCTGCCGTGACGCAGGATCTGCGGTCCGGACTGGCGGTCGGCGACCCAGTGGGCTCCGCACGGCGCGCCAGCGGCGAGCATCTCCATGGTGACGACGAAGCGCACCAGGCTGGTCTGTCCCTGCCCCCCGACCTCTCTCGGCCACGGAATGCCGATGAACCCCGCCTCGCCTGCGCGCCGGCTGAACTCGGGGTCGAAGGTACTCCACGAGCAGCGATGCGGAACGTAGCGTCCGCCGCCGCACTCCTCGGCGAGGAAGGCCCGTACGCGTGTGCGCGCTTCGAGCGCCTCGGGGGGAAGCGGGGGCGCATCGAAACGGAACGCTTGCATGATCGGTCGAGGCCCGTGGCTCACGGGAGGTGAGGGTGGAGCGACCGATTCTAGCCGATTGCCGCTTGCCGCCTCACGGCCGGTCGCGCGAGGGTATGCGATACATGTACACGGCGAGCGCGATGCCGAGTACCGCGAGTCCGGCCTGCAGCCGTGTATCGGGCACGAAAAAGACGATCGAGATGCCGAGCGTGACGGCCATCGTGGCAATGGCGATCAGCTTAGTGCGGTAGCGTATGCTCCTGTACTGCTGCCACTCGAGGATGGCGGGACCGAACCAGCGGTTGTTCAGCAGCGCGTTGTAGAAGCGCCGCGAAGCGCGTGCATAGCAGGCCGCGGCGAGGAGAAGGAAGGGCGTGGTCGGCAGAACGGGCAGGAAGATCCCCGCGACGCCCAGCGCGACGAAGCCGCTTCCGAGCAGCACCAGTGCCACGCGCACGATGGTCGACGGGTGCTTGCGGACGTGCCTGCTGAAGTCCTGGGGTGCTCGCTCCACGGGTGCAGACCTGTGTGGTGGCGCGGGTGGCGAAAGGCCGGGGCCGCAAGCCCCGATGCTACACCGCCCGCTGTCGCCGGCCGGCATGAGGCGGGCGGATGCGATCAGCGTGTGCGCGTGCCGACCACTTCGCATGCCGGGCCGAGCCAGCCGACGTGGATGTCGTTCTCGTCCAGAACCTTCACCGGTGTGCCGCATGCATCCGAGGGGAAGCTGGTGACCGGATAGAAGCGCGGTCCCGCGTTCGCGCTGTCCCGGTCGGACAGGTCGTGCCAGGCCAGGACCTGCAAGCCGTTACGCTGCGCGGTGCAACTCCACGTGTCGCGTCCCGATCCGCGCAGCGCGACTGCGACGGCTTGGTCGAACGTGCCATCGTCGCGCGCATCCTCCACCCAGCGCACTGGCGCCGGCGCCCTGGCCAGGCAGGCGCGGATGGCCTTGACATAGCGTGATAGCGATCTCGACCAGCCCTCGCCTACATCCGCCAAGCGTTCCGGAGGCAGGTCGACGCTTCGCGTCGGTCGCTTCTCGCTGTAGTCGGGCCGCGCCTTGAGGGTTGCGATGCGCTGTGCGTAGCGCGATTCGAGGCACGACACGCCGTCGGATTGCCGCCGGCACTCGTCGCGTTCCGCCCACCAGCGCTGCTGCGATGCGGTCAGCGCGCGTTCGCCATCCGGCCCCGCGGTGCGCAGAAGGTTTGCGTAGGCAAGCGCCAGTTCCAGGTCGAGGGCGGACAGCCGCTCGCTGTCGCAAACGGTGCGTTCGACCCAGGTGGTCGCCTGGCTGCACAGGAAACTCGGCGTGGCGGAGAACGCCGGGACAGCCGGTGCCGCCCACGAGAAGGTGAAGACGAGCGCTGCCGCGACGTGGCGGCGCGGTGGGGTGTGCGATGTGGACATGGCGGCCTCCGGGCGAGGGACGCCGTGGACCATGCAATATCCGCGCTCGCCCGCGGACGCGGGTGCGTCAGCGTGCCGGAGCGCCCTCGAGCAGCGGCAGGATCGCTTCGCGGTAGTGGCGCGGTGTCTTGGCGCCGGTGATCTTGAGCCGCAGGATGCCCTGGCGATCGACGATGAACGCGGTCGGCGTGGGATAGCGGCTGCCGAAGCCGTTGCGTGTCAGGGTCGCTGCCATCGTTCCCGGCAGTCGGTACATGCCGAGGTTGCGCGCCACCCGTTCGCGATCCTCCAGGCTGTCCACGCCGATGGCGACGACTTCGAACCCGCTGTCGCGGTGTTCCTCGTAGACCGACTCCAGCAGTCCGATCTCGTAGGCACAGTAGCGGCAGTAGCTCGAGTAGAAGTTGACCAGCACCACCTTGCCGCGCATCGCGGCGAGATCGAACGGCTCGCCGGAGAACAGCTCTCCCGCGAGCGGCGGCGCGGGCGCGTCGATCTCCGGAACGGCATGAGCCGGGCGCACGCGCAACAGTGCGGGCGCGACGAGCAGGGCGGTCAGGAACTTGCGGCGCATGATCCCTCAGCGAAGGTAGTCGCGGCTGATCTCCCGGAACACGTCGGTGCCGGCGCGTCCCAGCCATTCGAACGCCACCATCTCGCGCGACACCACCTGCGCGCCGGCGTCGCGCATGCGCGCGATGCCGAGGTCGCGATCCCGCTGGCGGCGCGATCCCACGGCATCGGCCACCACGAACACGTCCTTGCCCTCGGCCAGCAGTCCGAGCGCGGTCTGCAGGACGCACACGTGGGTCTCGGTGCCGGCGACGACGAACTGCGCGCGCCCCCACACCGCGTGTGGTACCAGGCAGCCTTCGGCCACACAGGAGAAGTGGACCTTCTCGACGATCTCCTCGTCGCGCAGCAATTCCCGCAGGGCCGGCGCCGTCGGGCCCAGTCCCTTCGGATACTGCTCCGAGGCGACCACCGGCACCGAAAGACGCCGCGCGATGCGCGTCAGCCACAGCGCCGCCGCGAGCGCGTCGTCGCCCTCGTGGATATGTGGGAGCAGACGCTCCTGCAGGTCGATCAACAGCAGCGCGCTGCGTTCGGCCGATACCAGTGCGGTGCGAGGCATCGGGCGCTCAGGCGATGTTGGCGGCGCTCAGCTTGCCCTTCGCCAGCAGGTCGCGGAAGGCGTCATACGTAGCGCGGATGCCGGCCTCGAGCGGAACCGCGCCGTAGTCGCCGAGGTGCGCGCGCACCGGCTCGTCGGACAGCGCCATCGGGAAGGGCAGGGCGGCGCCGCTGGCCCCGACGCTCGCCTGCGGCGCGATGCGGCGCAGGACATCGAGGGAGGTTTCAACGTCCGAGGCCACGCCGTTGATGTCGAACACCGGCGCGCCCTCGCGATCCTTGGACACCGCCTTGAGGAAGGCGCTCGCCACCTCCCCTGCGTGCAGCCAGGACACCGGCCCGGTGAACGGCACCGTGTAGGGCTGTCCGGCCGCCGCCGCGAGGATCGCGACGGTGGTCTTGGACGTCATCCCCTGGTCGCGCCCCACGCCGTAGACCACGCCGGGCCGCAGGCCCACGCTGTGCACGCCCCAGTCCTGCGAGTAGACCTTGGAGGTCTCCTCGTTGCAGAACTTGTAGGCGCCGTAGAGGGTGGGCAGCGTGCCGTGACCCTCCATCGCGCCGTGTGCCGCGATGGAGCTGGCGTAGGTGATGCGCCGGATGCCCAGCGCGCGCGCCGCCTCGAAGATGTTGATCGTGCCGACCACGTTGACCTTTGCCCCGGCGACCGGATCCGCCTTGCAGAACGGAACCTGCAACGCGGCCAGGTGCACGATGGCGGTGGCGCGGCTCGCCTCCACTGCCTTGGTGACGACGTTCGACTCCGAGACGTCGCCGGTGAGCCAGCGGATCGAGGCGAGCTCATCGCTCGAGAGCAGCAGCGAGGGCCGGCGCTTGTCCTCGGTCAGGTCGAATGCGACAACCGGTACGCCTGCCTTGACCAGCAATGCCATCGCCCAGCTGCCGATGCAGCCGCCCGCGCCCGTGATCAGCACCGGGCCGTCGAAGTCGGCGCGTGCGACCGGAAAGTACTCGTACACGTTCTCCTCCAGTTCGTTTGGGGTGTCTGATCCAGCGAGTCTGGCGCTCAGGCACCGGTCTCCATGGGCAGGGACGGATCGGCCGCCCATTCCGTGAGCGAATTGTCGTACACCCGCACCTTGTCGTAGCCGAGCATGGCCAGCACCAGCGCCACGCTGGTGGCAGCGATGCCGCCGCCGCAATAGGTGATCACCTCGGGTGCCGAAAGCGCGGGAGCGAACATCTCGCGCAGTTCCGCCGCGCTCTTGAAGGTGTTGTCGGCGTGCACGTGCTGCGCGGCCGGCAGGTTCACGCTGCCCGCGATGTGGCCGCGCCGGCCGTAGTGCACACCGCCGGTCCCTGCGTGCTGCTCGGCGCGCAGCGCGTTGAGCGTGCACACGCGCGGGTTTCCGACCGCGGCCAGCACCTCGTCGCGCCCGGCCACCAGCTCGGGGCGCATCCGCGCAGTGAAGCGCGCGGTCGAGCGCGGCCGGGCCGCGCCGCTTTCAACCGGGCGTCCCTCGGCCTGCCACTTCTGGAAGCCGCCGTCGAGAACCGCGGCGCGATCGTGTCCGAACACGCGCAGCATCCACCACAGACGTGTGGCCCACCAGTGACTGGCCGTGGAGTAGGTCACCACGAGGGTGTCGTCGCCCACCCCCAGCGCCGCCATCGCGGCGGCGAAGCGCTGCGCATCAGGCAGCATGAAGTGCAGGCGCTCGTGCGGCGTGGACACGTCGTGCTCGATGTCGACGAAGCCCGCGCCGGGAACGTGCGCCTTCTCGAAGTCCGCCCGCCCCGGGACCACTTCGTAGAGCGAGAAGTCGGGCAACGGCGGAAGGTGCGTGGTGCAGTCGAGGACACGCACGTTGTCGTCCTGCAGATGCTGAGCCAGCCAGTCCGTGCTGACGAGATATTCGGGATGGACGAATGCGTCTGCCATGTCGAAGTTCTCAAATGGGGCAATGAAGTACGGTGCGCGCCCATCGGGCCGCCGGGCCGTGATCGATAGTAGCACGCACCCTCGATGGACGATCCTTGCAGCCTGCAGGCGATGGGCATGGATGGTGCTCGTGGCCGCGCGCCATGTCGAGGGAGGCCCGGCGCGCGTGATGAAGAAGGTGACAGGTGTGTCGATCGGGCTGCTGCTCGTCATCGCGGCCATCCCGTGGGTCGTCGGAAGATCGGTCGAGCATGCCTTCATCACCCGCCTCGAGCGTCTCGCAGGCGGCGCCGACGCCGCGTTACAGGTTCGCCTGGTGCGCTATGACCGTGGATGGCTGACCTCGGAGGCCGTGCATCGGGTGATGTGGGGGGACGCTCCGGGCAGCTTCGACATCGTCCATCGCTTCGATCACCTGCCGCGGCTGGGCGAGGGCTGGGCGCGCGTGCGCTCGGTGCCCGAGTGGAACGGCCGCGCCGATGAGATCGTGCGCCACTACTTCGGCTCCAGCCCGGCGGTGAGGGTGGACACCGTGATCGGATTCGACGGCGCCCTGCTCATGTCACTGCACTCGCCAGCGTTCGCCAAGCCGCTGGCCGACGAGCCCGACGTGCGTTTCACCTGGGGTGGCGCGGAGGGCTGGATGCGGGTGGACGCGCAAGGCAAAGCCCGCCTGCAGGTCAACGTGCCAGGCCTGGCCATGCACGGACAGGGCGTGGTCGCCACCTTCGCCGATCTGCGCATGGATGGCGACTGGCAGGGCGCACCGGACCCGGCGTCCTGGTCGGGGCGCACACTGATCTCCGTGTCCGCCATCGGCTTGTCCAGTCCCGAGGGTGGCGCACGGCTGCGCCTCGTGGAGACCGAACTCGAGCGGCAGGACCAGGGCGACAGCATCGCCCTGGCGGCGCGGATGCGCGTGGGAGAGGGCACCGCGCTTGGCGAGGGGGCGGACGAGGGCTTCCGCGAAGGAGAACTCGCGCTGCACCTCGACGGGCTCGGGAAGGAGGCGCTGCGCACCTACCTGGAACGCATGGCGAACCTGCCTCCGGTGCTTGCGCCACAGGATCAGGCACGCGCGAATGCGCACATGGCGCTGGCATTGTTCGCCGACCTGCTCGAGGGCGCTCCGCAGTTGCGCATCGAGCGTGCGCGTCTCACCACGCCCAACGGCAGCTTCTCCGCCGTGGGCGTTCTCGGCATCGACGCGACGTCGCCGGCAGGGGTGGCGGGAGGGCTGTTCTCCCGATTGCGCCTGGACGCACGGGTGGACGTCTCGGCGCGCCTGCTCGAAGGGTGGCTCGCGCGCGATACCTTTCGCGGCGTGGAGGCCGCGTTGCTGGAGCGAAGCGGGGAGGTCGACGCGCAGCTCGCACGCGAACTGACCGAGCGCTTCGTGCGCGAGCGCATCGATGCGTGGACAGCCGCCGGCATCCTCGCCCCCGACCGGGACCGTTACCGCGTGCGGATCAAGCTGGCACAGGGCCACCTCAGCGTGAACGGTGTGCCGAGCGACACACTGCTCCCCTCCGGGTCGGCGGGCAGCGCGCCGCTCGAACTGCCGGGCGCAGCCGCGCCTGGGCAAGCGCCGGCGACGCTTTCCGCCGTTTCTGGTGAAATGGCGGCCGTCACCCCGCGCAGACCATGAGGAGAGCATGAGCGCCCAGGATTACGAATCGGACTACAACCCGCGCGTGGCCGTCCCCGAGTACGCCTCGCACTTCGAGCGCTGGGCCAGGCTCTCCGCCGAGGCGCGCTCGCGCATGGACGGCTACTTGGACGTCCCCTACGGCTCGCATGCGATGGAGCGGATGGACGTGTTCCGGGCACGCGGTGTCAGTCGCGGCATGCTGATGTTCATCCACGGCGGATACTGGCGCGCGCTGGACAAGAGCCAGCACAGTTTCGTCGCCCTTCCCTTCGTGGAGAACGGCGTGAGCGTGGCGATGGTCAACTATGCCCTGTGCCCCTCGGTGAGCCTGGAGGATCTCGTACGCCAGGTGCTGCAGGCCTCGGCCTGGCTGTACCGCAACGCCGGCAACTTCGGCGCCCCCTCGGGGCGTCTGTACGTGGCAGGTCACTCGGCGGGCGGGCACCTCACCGCGATGATGCTGGCGGCGCTGTGGCCGCGTTTCGCCGCCGACCTGCCGCCCAAGCTGTTCCGCGCGGGTCTGTCGATCAGCGGGCTGTTCGACCTCGAGCCCGTGCGCAACACCGCCTCGGTGAATGTCGACGTCCGGCTGGACGCCCGGTCGGTCGGGCGCCTAAGCCCGGTGTTGATGCCGCCTGCCACGGATGCCCCGTTGTATCTCGCGGTGGGGGGAAAGGAGCAGCGCGGCTTCCACGCGCAGCACGCGCTGATCAAAGCGCGCTGGGGCAAGGTCGTTGCCGGCGAGGTGGCCTGCCCGGAGGACAACCACTTCACCATCCTCGAGCGGCTCGGCTCCTCCGACAGCGCCCTGTTCCGCGCGGCCCTGGAGATGACCGGCTGCTGAAGCGTAATCCGTCCACCTGTACTGTATACTCGTACAGAATCGGGCAGGAGGGGCGGATGGGACTGAGGACAGTGAACGGGGCGGCTCCCGCGCCGCACAAGGGCCGCGGCGCTCCGACGAATCCCGAGGGGCGCTTCGAGAATCTGCAGCGCAGCCCGGAAGACGACGGCTGGACGCAACCAGTCGAGGACGAACCCGGTCGGCCGCGCACAACGGTCGTCGACGAGCGTGCGCGTGGCATCGTCACGCACAACCGCTCGCCCGACGTTCCCTTCGATGCTTCCATCAACCCGTATCGCGGCTGCGAGCACGGCTGCATCTACTGCTACGCCCGGCCCTCGCATGCTTACCTGGATCTGTCCCCCGGGCTGGATTTCGAAACCCGGCTGTTCGCCAAGGCGAATGCCGCCCAGGTGCTGCGCGAGGAACTGACCAGGCCCGGGTACCGGGTCGAACCGATCGCCATCGGCGTGAACACCGACGCCTTTCAGCCGATCGAACGCGATTGGCGCATCACCCGCGGTGTGCTCGAGTTGCTCGCGCAATGCGAGCACCCGTGCACCCTGGTCACCAAGAACGCGCTCATCGAACGCGATCTCGACCTGCTGGCGGACATGGCCCGCAAGAACCTGGTGCAGACGTTCGTCAGCATCACCACGCTGGATCGTTCGCTCGCGCGGCGCATGGAACCGCGCGCCTCCGCGCCGCAGCGGCGGGTGGAGGCGATCGCCCGCCTGGCCGAGGCGGGCGTGCCCGTCGGTGTCATGGTCGCCCCCGTCATTCCCTACCTGACCGATCCCGAGCTGGAGAAGATCCTCGAGGCGGCCCAGGCGGCCGGCGCGCGCAGCGCGGGATACGTGCTGCTGCGCCTGCCGTGGGAGGTGAAGGAAATGTTCCAGGCGTGGCTCGAGCACCACTATCCGTTGAAGGCCGCCCACGTGATGAGCCGCGTACGCGAGATGCGCGGCGGCAGGGAGAACGATCCCAACTTCGGCTCGCGCATGCGCGGTGAGGGCATGTTCGCGCAGCTTCTCGGCCGACGCTTCGAGGTGGCCTGCAAGCGACTGGGCCTGAACCGCGAGAGGCGTCTCGCGCTCGACTGCACACGGTTCCGGCCGCCGCCGCCCCCCGGTCAGATGCAGCTGTTCTGAGCCGCGCGCGAGTGCGCGGCTGCCTGGGCTATGATCGGGGGCCGACGTCCTTCCCCGCGCGATGATCATGAAGCGCCTGTGCCGCGCCGCCAATCTGCCCGAAGCCCACATCCTGCGCGGCGTGCTGGAGCAGTCCGGTATCGTGACGCACGTGTTCAACGAACACGCGCAGAGCGGCGTGGGGCAACTGCCGGTGATGGACGCGTGGCCTGAGCTGTGGGTGGAGGAGGAAGACATCGAGCGCGCGGCCGCAGTCCTCGATGCCTTTCGGAATGCGCCGCCGGCCGCGGCAGCGCGTCGCTGCCCGGCGTGCGGCGAGGACAGCCCGGGAAATTTTCAGGTCTGCTGGAACTGCGGTGCATCGCTTTGAGCCGCCGCGCAGTCGCGGCCGGCGCCGTGCGCTGTGTGCGCTGGGCGGACTGGCCTGCGTGCCTTGGGCCGGCGTGCCACAGGCGGCGGTGACGCAAGCCGTGCAGGTGTTTGCCGACGATGCACTGGCGCGGTACGGCTTTCCGGCGGGACATCCGTTCGGCGTGGACAGGCAGGGCGCCTTCCTGTCTCTGTTCGCGGAGCAGGGACTGGACCGCGATGCGCCGCTACGAGCCTCGCGTGCTGCCTCGCGGGCCGAACTCGAACGGTTCCACACCAAGGCGTTCGTGGACAAGGTCGCCAGCGCGGAGCGCGACGGGTTGGAACTGCTCGACGATGGCGACACGCCGGTGTTTCACGGCGTCTATACAGCGGCAGCCGCCGTGGTGGGCGCCGCCGTCGAAGGGCTAGCGTGCGTCATGCGCGGCGCGTGCCGCGCGACCTTCCAGCCGATAGGTGGGCTGCATCACGCGGGACGCGACCGCGCCGCGGGATTCTGCGTCTTCAGCGACCTGGGCGTGGTGATCGAGACGCTGCGCAGCGAGTACGGCGTTCGCAAGGTCGCCTACGTCGACATCGACGTGCACCACGGCGACGGAGTGTTCTACGCGTTCGAGGAAGACCCGGACCTGATCTTCGCAGACGTTCATCAGGACTGGCGTTCCCTCTATCCCGGCACCGGCCGGGCGGATGAGACAGGTCGTGGCGATGCCCGCGGGACCAAGCTCAACATCAATCTGCCGGCAGGCGCCGGGGACGCGGATTTCCTCGACGCGTGGCCGCAGGTTCTGGCGCATCTGCGGCGGCATCGTCCGCAGTTCGTGCTGCTGCAGTGCGGAGCGGACGCGATGGCCGGGGATCCGCTCGGGGGACTGCGCTACAGCGCCCAGGCCTACGCCGAGGCGGCAAGAAGCCTTCGGCACTTGGCCGACGCGCTGTGTGCAGGCCGGCTCATGGCATTCGGCGGTGGCGGTTACGACCGGCGCAATCTCGCCGTGGCGTGGTGCGAGGTCGTGCGCGCGCTGCGCTGAGCCAAGGTAGGCCGGCTCAGCCGATCGAGCGATGCCGACGCAGCGCGGGAGGTTCTGCCTCCGCCGATACGTCGGATGCGGATTCCTCTTCGAGCAGTGGCGCCGCCACTTTGCCACGCGGCAGATCGACCCAAAACACGCTGCCGTGCCCGACGACGGATCGTACGCCGATGTCGCCGCCGAGCCGTCGCGCCAGTGCCCTGCAGATCGACAGACCGAGTCCGCTTCCCGGCAGACGTGCGCGGTCCTGGTTCTTCGCCTGTCCGAAGCGCTGGAAGATCTGCTCGCGGAATTCCTCGGGAATCCCCGGCCCCTGATCGCGCACGAACAGGCGCACCTTGTCCCGCTTGGCCTCGCAGCCCAGGGTGACGCGCGCGCCCGCGGGCGAGAACTTGACTGCATTGGAGATGAGGTTGGTGAGGATCTGCTGCACGCGGTCGGCGTCGGTCCACACTGTCGCGCGCACGCGCGGCTGGTCGACGGCGATGGTCACGTCGAGCTTCATGGCATAGGGCGCGTTCGCCTCCTGCGCGAGCACGAGCAGGTCGGCGGCATCGACGTTGCGAGGATCGAACTCGTGCAGGCCGATCTCGATGCGCTCGAGATCGAGGACGCTGTTGATCAGCCCGGACAGATGCGTACCGCTGCGCAGCGCCATGTCGAGGAAGCGCCGGGCCTCCTCCGGGATGTGCTCGCGGTACTCGTCGCGCAGCACCTCGAGCGCGCCCAGCACGCTCGCCAGCGGCGTGCGCAGTTCGTGACTGACGGTGGCCATGAACTCGCTCTGCCGCGCCTCGATGTCTTTGCGCTCGCTGATGTCCGCAATGGTCCCGGCGACGCGCAGCGCCTCGGCCGATACGCCGCGCTCCATCACGCGCGCATGCACTTCGACCCAGCGCCAGCCTGCGGTGCGCGTCTGCACGCGCGCCTGGGCGCGCAGGAACGGGCGCGATCCCTGAAGCGTCTCCTGCATCGCGCGCTCGAACTGCTCCAGATCGTCGGCGTGGACCAGTGCGAGCAGATCGCGCACCGTGGTGACCGCGGCGCCCTGCGAGCTTCCCACCATCCGCCCCCACTGTTCGCTCAGGTAGACCTCGCCGCTGGCGAGGTCCCAGTCGATGAGCGCGTGCCCCGATCCCTCGAGCGCCAGCTTCAGTCGCTCGCGGCTTTCTCGCAGGGCCTCGGCTGCGCGGCGCTGCGCGGTGATGTCCTCCACCACGTGCACCGTGCCCAGGTAGGTGGCGCCGTCGAGGATCGGCGCGGCATTGGTACGGCTCCAGGTCTCGGTTTCGTCGCCGTGGACGAAACGGTGCTCGATGCGGTACGGGGTGCGTGCCAGTCGTGCGGCGTCGCCGGTGTCGCGCACCTGCTCGATATCGTCCGGATGGACGGTGCTCAGGAAGCCGCGCCGCCGGATGCGCTCGGCGCGCACTCCGGAGATCTGCTCGAAGTTGGAATTGGCGAAGATGCAGTTGCCGTTGGCGTCGGTGACGTAGACGCCGAGCGGGGATGCCTCGCAGATCGCGCGAAAGCGGGCCTCGCTCTCGCGCAGTGCGCGCATACCCTTGCGGCGGTTGGTGATGTCCACCATCGTGCCGCGCACGCAGACCGGGTCGCCGCCTTCGTTCGCATCGGGGTGCGCGTGGATCTCCACCCAGGCGTACATCCCGTCCTGCCGCAGGCAGCGTGCAGGAATTCGGCACGAGTACATCTCACGACGCAGGAGCGACTGCAGCGCCTCGAGAACCGCGGGCCGGTCGCTCGGGTGGACGAAATCCGCGATCGGCTTGGACGCCATGGCATCCAGCGACCAGCCCGTGAGCAGAGTCCAGCCGCTTCCCAGGCGAGAGAAATTGCAGAAGCGATCGATGGAGAACGCGATTTCGCTGTCGCGGCCGCTCTGCCAGGGGGCGTGTTCGGACGTATTCATGCCTGCGTGTCTCGTTCACCGATTCCCGCACCGGAACCCGCCCCCCAGGTCCGTTGCGCGAACGCAAGTGTAATGTGAAATGCAAAACAACTGTTCAGCGTTGCGGGCGCACTTCCTCGTCGCGACAACCATGCCCGATGCATTGTCGCACCGAAGCGACAGTCTGTCTTCAGGCTGTCAGGGGCCGAGGCGTTTCAGGACACACGTGGAGGAACGACGGACGGCGCACGATGCGAACCGATCGCGGCACCGAAGCCGGGAAGCGCTCCCGGGCTCAGAAGCGCATGCGCACGCCGAGCCGCAGTTCCGGCTTGAGGTCGCCGTCGCCGAAATCCTCGACGAGGGCGTCGTAGTTGAGGGCCCATCGCGGCGACAGCCAGTGCTGGCCGGTGATGCCCATGTTGCGTGACTCGCTCTCCTCGGTCAGGCGGGTGCCCAGGCCGAGTGTGGGGCCGAGGGTGTAGCTCAGTCCCACCGAATTGCTGTCGCCGTAGAAGTAGTGAAGCTGGAAACGGTGCCCGCTCGCGCTCGCACCATCGTCCGAGCGCCCGGCGTAGTAGGTGTAGGACCCCCTGTAGCCCCTCCACGAGCGCTCCACCGAAAGCATCCCGAGGTCCGCGGATCCGGCCAGCATGTGCGGCATGTCGCCGAACGGCTGGCGCAGTCCCAGTTCACTGTGCCGCAGACCCGCGCTCAGCTCCCATCCCTCCCCGAAGCTCGCGCCCAACTGCCCCAGCATCGACCACTCGCTGGTCAGTCCGATCCCCTGCGCGTGCGTCGACTCGAGCAGGGTGGAGAACCGATCGGACACCGGATGGTAGAGGCCGCTGGACACCTCCGCACGCAGGGGATCGGTGATCGCGCTGTAGCCGAAGCCATCGTCGCGCAGGCCGGTGCGTGCATCCGGGGCCAGCGCGCCGGGGCGCAGCGTCTCGAAACGCAGGTCGAGCGGACGCACCTCGCCATCCTGCGCATGGGCGATACCATGGCAGACGAGCACGGCTACCAGCCAGACGCGCATCGGGCGATTGTTCATGCGACCTCCCTCACGAGGGGTGCCGGGGATTTCGACAATCCAAATGGTAGACCTTCGGGGCAGTCATGGCGAGTCGACTCCGCCACGGTGTTGCAGGACTGACGCACCCGAGCATGCACCAATTCAATGCAGCAGCCGGCCTTCGCGCACCGCGACGTGGCGGCCGCACCGCGTTCGGCAGCCAGCAATCGCCCGTCTGGCGGGCGCCCGGGGCATTCCGGGCAGGTGGCATGTGCGTTGCAATGGCGCCTGCGGCGGGGGACATGTCATGGCTGCAATGCAATTCCTACATATCATGAAGCGCCTGGGGCGGACCACGGGCCACGGCGGGGGCGAGGGCGAGGGCGAGGCGCTCAGCGAGGAGGAGGCCTATCAGCTCTACTCCGCAATGCTGGACGGCGGCTTGCCCGATTTGGAACTCGGCGCAGCGATCACCACGTTGCATCTGCGGCTCGCGTCTCCGATGGAACTGATGGGGCTGCACCGTGCGGTGAGTGAGCGGCTCTACGGATTGACGGTACCCGACTCCCGGCTCAATCCGCTTGTCATTCCCGCCTACGGCGGCGCGCGCGACGAGCCGAATCTGCTGCCGCTTCTCGGACTGCTGCTTCGGCGGCTGGGCGTGCCTGTCCTGTTCCATGGCACGCTCGAGGGCAGCGGTCGTGCCGCGAGCGTCTACATCCTGCGCGAGTTCGGCGTGTTGCCGAGCGCGACGCTGGCGCAGGCCCAGGCGGCGCTCGCCGAGGACAACATCGCCTATGTTCCCATCGGCGCCCTCTGTCCGGGACTGGCTGCGCTGCTCGCGCTGCGCAACCGGCTCGGCACGCGCAACAGCGCGCACCTTGCCGCCAAGCTGATTGACCCGTTCGCGGGCGAGGGCGTGGTCATGACCGGCGCATCGACCCCCGTCGGTCTGGATCGGCTCGGCTCGTTCTTCATCGCAACTGGCGGCCGTGCGTTGCTGCTGGAGAGCACCGAGGGCGAGCCGTTCGCCAATCCGCGGCGGCGTCCCAGGATCGAACTGTTCGACGAAGGCCGGCGGCGTGTCCTGTTCGACGAGGAAGCCGGACCCGTGAAGCCGGTCGCCGGCCTGCCTTCGACAGTGGACACCCAGGCCACGTCCTCCTGGATGCGCGCCGCGCTGGCGGGAGAGGTGCCGATTCCGCATCCGCTGGTCAACCAGCTCGCCTGCTGCCTCTTCGCCGTCGGCTATACCGAGGACATGAACCAGGCGAAGGCCATCGCGGCTGTGGAGGCGGGGAGTCTGAGGCCCGGCGGACGTCGGCGTACGAGCGCCCCGCGCGCGGCGCGCGCCCCGGCGCCCTGATGGCCGCCCTGGCGGAGCCGATGCACGAGTCGGCGAGCGAGAGCCTGCCGGTCTGGGCGCCGGCAGGATGCGTGCCCCTGCGACTGCGGATCGGCTGCGCCAGCAAGGCCGCGCCCGGCAAGCCGAACGAAGACTACTTCGGCGTGGCGCGTGCGGCCGATGCACCGGAGCGTGGGATCGTCATCGCGGTTGCGGACGGCATCAGTCCCGACGCGGGAGCGCGCCAGGCGAGCGAAATGGTGGTGAGATCGCTGCTGCACGACTTCTACGCCGTGCCGGAGTCCTGGAGCACGGCCCGCGCGCTCGACCGCCTTCTCGAGGCCACCAACGACTGGCTGGCAGCCGAGAACCGTCGCCGCCCCGCACTGGCCGGGATCGTCGTCGCCCTCAGTGTCCTGGTCTTGCGCGAGAACCGCTACTACCTGGCCCACGTCGGCGACACGCGGGTCTACCGCCGGCGCCAGACCACGCTGCGTCAACTGACCATCGACCACACCTGGCCGCGGCGCGACCTGCGACACGTGCTCAAGCGCGCGGTCGGCCTCGATTCGCACCTGGTCGCGGATTTCGCCGAGGGCGAGTTGCGTGCGGGCGACATGTTCCTGATGGTCAGCGACGGGGTATGGGATGTGCTCGGGGATAGGTTGCAGCACGAGATCCTCGAGGGGCATTCCGATCCGGCACAGGCCGCGCAAGGGCTGGTGCAGGAGGCGCTTCGGCACCAGGCCGGCTACATGGGCCGCAACGATGCGACCGCGCTGGTGGTGGCAGTCGACGCCGCATGACCTCGTCGCCAGAACGGTTTGTTGGCTCCTGGGGGTTTGGCTAGAATCACCGATTCCCTACCTTGGAGACCGCACGATGCAGCACGAACTTCCTGCACTCCCATACGCGATGGATGCGCTCGCCCCGCATCTGTCCAAGGAAACCCTGGAGTTCCACTACGGCAAGCATCATCAGGCCTACGTCACGAACCTGAACAACCTTATCAAGGGCACCGAATTCGAGAACATGAGTCTCGAGGACATCATCAAGAAGTCCTCCGGCGGCGTGTTCAACAACTCGGCGCAGGTCTGGAACCACACCTTCTTCTGGCACTGTATGAAGCCCGGCGGTGGCGGGCAGCCTGCGGGCAAGCTGGCCGACGGGATCGCGAAGAAGTGGGGCTCCTACGACGCCTTCAAGGAGGCCTTCAGCAAGTCCGCGGTCGGCAACTTCGGATCCGGATGGACGTGGCTGGTGAAGAAGCCGGACGGATCGCTCGACATCGTCAACACGTCCAATGCCGCGACGCCGCTCACCACCGCGGACACGGCTCTGCTGACCATCGACGTTTGGGAACACGCGTATTACATCGACTACCGCAATGCGCGCCCCAAGTTCGTCGAGACCTTCCTCGCCAGCCTGGCGAATTGGGACTTCGCCTCGAAGAATCTCGGCTGAGCGACACCACCTCCGCCGAACCGGCGTGCGTCGGGGGCGGAGGATACGTCCGGAACTGCCGCGGGCCCTCTTCGGAGGGCCTGTTCACTTCCGGAGCTTGCCGAGTCCCTCCACGCGGTCGCCGGGTCCGATGCCCCGCTTCGCGAACCAGCCGCGGTTGACCTCGAGCGCGTACTTCGCCGGTGCCGCGGACTGATGGGTGTCCTCGGTGAGCGGTTCCATGTCCTCGATGTTGATGATCGTGCCGTCGCTGGCGATGAACGCGACGGAGAGAGGGATGTAGGTGTTCTTCATCCACATTGCCCACAGGCCTTCGCGTTCGTACACGAACAGCATCCCGGCGTTCTCTCCCAGCCGCCTGCGCTCCATCAGGCCTGTTCGTTTTTCCTCCTCGGTGCGGGCCAGTTCGGCACGCAGCACGTGGCCCTTGATGTTGAGCGGATAGGTGAGCAGGGGATCGGCGTGTGCCACGACACTGGACAGCAGCAGCAAGATCACGAGAAACCGCTTATCTCTCAAGACGTTCTCCACTTCCACAGTACTACTCCCGAATAAAGTATCACAGGGCGGCGTCGATAAGGCCCAAGGCGGGGTCCCCGCATCACTGCAATGACGCCACCCTCTCTTCTCCTCAACGCGCTACGCCGGAACTGGCTGGCATGGATCACCTTGACGCTCGCCCTCGGTGGGGTTGGCTTGTGGGCAGGGCACGTCCACCGGCTCTCGCAGGATCGGCAGCAGGCGGGGCTCGAGCGCGAAAGCGCAGCGCTGGCCATGAAACTGGAGGAGCGCATGCGCTCCTACGAGCAGGTGCTCCACGGCGCGGCCGCGCTGTTCCAGGCTGCCCCGGAGATCAGTCGAACGCAATGGGCCGACTACGCGCGCAGCACCCGTCTGCGCGAACGCTTCCCCGGCATTCTCGGCCTCGGGTTCGCCCCTTACCTGGGTCCGGACGCGCTGGCGCAGTTCGAGGCGGAGCTGGATCGCGGCGGTTCGCCGCATCTCTCGCTGCGCCCGCCGGGCCGGCGTCCGGCCTACGCCCCGGTGGCATACCTGGAACCCCTGGAAGGCCGCAACCTTCTTGCCGTGGGCTACGACATGTACTCGGACCCCGATCGGAGGGAGGCCCTGGATCGTGCCCGCGACACCGGGGAGCCCGCCATCACCGGGCGTATACGCCTGCTGCAGGCAGCCGGAGAGATGCGCAAGCCCGGGCTGCTCCACTATCTGCCGGTGTATCGCCGCGGCAGCAACCCGCAGGGCAAGGACGAACGGCGCGCTGCCCTCATCGGGTGGGTCTACCTTCCCTATTTTGCGGATGATCTGCTGGGCGGCATCCGCGGTGCGCACGAGCCCCACCTGCGCGTCTTCGACGGAGCTCAGGCGGATCCCGCAGCATTGCTGTTCGACAGCGAGGCCGGCGTTGCGCAGCCGCGGTCGTCGTTGGCGCGCGTGTCGCGCAGCATCGCCGTGGGTGGCCGCACCTGGACGCTGATGCTGTACCCCGACCGGGACGGGGCGACCGGCCTGCCCAAGCCGTGGCTCTTGATTCTCGGCCTGGGGGCGATCGCTTCGCTGCTGCTGTTCTGGATGGTCACGCTTGCCTCGCGCACGCGTGAACGCGCCGAGGCGCTCGCGCGCACCATCACTGCAGAGCTGCATGAGAGGCAGCGCGACCTGGAATCGGCCAACGGCCTCCTCGATGCCGTCCTGGCGGACAGTCCAAGCCCCACCTGGGTGAAGGACGAGGCCGGACGTTTCGTCCTCGTGAACGAGGCAGGTGCGGCGCTGCTCGGGTCCTCGGCTGCAGCCTTCGTGGGTAGGACCGCGGCCGAGCTCTACGGCAGGGACGTGGCCGAGAAAGTGGCACTGCAGGACCGCGCAGCCCTCGACGGCGAAGGGGTGACCAGCATCGAGGGGCAGATGTTCGGTGTCGACGGAAGCGCGCACTGGGGCATCAAGCGCAAGCGCGCCATCCGTCTTGCGGACGGGCGGCGCTTCGTGGTGGTATCGGTGATGGATCTCACCGAGCAGCGTCACGTCCAGCTGCAACTCGAGTCCGCGAGGGCGTTGTTCGACGCCGTGTTCGATGCGGTTCCCGTGCCCATCGCGGTGAAAGACCAGGACGGACGATTCCTGCTGAGCAACCCCGCCAACCAGGAACTGGTCGGTCTGCCCGCCGAGAAGCAAGTCGGGCTGACCGACCGCGACCTGTACACGGGCGACCAGCTGCTGCGCATCCTTGACGAGGATGCACGTGCTCGCGATGCCGAGCGCGTCGTGACCTTCGATACCGAGTTCACCGGCCCGAACGGCGTGCCGCACCGCGTGGTCAAGCACAAGCGCGGTTTCCGGCTGCCCGATGGGGCGCGTGGTGTGGTGGCGGTGATGCACGACGTGACCGCGCTGAAGCGGGCGGAGCACGCGCTGCGCGAGACGCAGGAGCGCCTGCGCGTGCTTAACGAGATCGCCGGGGCGATGGCGCGCATGCTCGAACTCGACGAGGTGCACGCGGTGGCGGTGAAGGCCCTGGCAGGAACGTTCCAGCACACACGCGTGACGCTCGCCGCGCTCGGAAGCGAAGACGAGGCATGCGTCGTCGCATCGGCCGGGTGTGGGGACCTCCCGGCCTTCGACGCACGCCGCCCGCTCGAACTGCGCAGCGTCCCCACGCTGCTCGCGCACCTGCACGCGGGCGACGCGTTCGTGGACGAGGACCTGCAGCACGGGGACGCCATCCAGTCCTTCGAACAGGTGTTCGGCGGCGCGCGTGCATGCATGCATGTTCCCCTGCGCCTGGGGGAGCGGCAGGTCGGCGTGCTGTGGATGGATCTGCCGGTCGCGCGCGCCTGGAGCGAGCATGAGCGCCGCACGCTGCAGGAGGCGGCGGAGTACCTGGTCATCGCGCTCGAGAGCGCCCGGGTCGAGCATGCGCGCCAGGACGCAGAAGCGGAATTGCGTCGGCATCGCGACAACCTGCAGGAACTGGTGGCGGAGAGAACCTGTGAACTGCGCGAAGCCATGGAGGCGGCCGAGACGGCCAACCGCGCGAAGTCGGAGTTCCTCACCACGATGTCGCACGAGCTGCGCACGCCGATGCACGCGATTCTCTCCTTTGCGCGGCTGGGCATCGAGAAGCTGGCACAGGGACGTCCCGAGGCGCACAAGCTGCAACAGTACTTCGGACGAATCGACCAGAGCGGCGAACGCCTGCTCGCGCTCCTGAACGATTTGCTGGATCTGTCCAAACTCGAATCCGGCCGCATGGAGTACCAGTTCGGCGAGCACGACCCGATGGGTGTCGTACGCAATGCGATGCAGGAATTCTCCGCGCTCGCGACGCGGGCCAACGTACAACTGGACCTGCAGAACGAAGCCGGCGTAAACGTCCGCGCCTGGTTCGATCCCACCCGGCTCGGTCAGGTCCTGCGCAACCTGCTGTCGAACGCCATCAAGTTCACCCCGCCCGGCGGGCGCGTTCGGGTCACCCTGCGCGCAGGGGCGGCCCCTGCCGATATGCAGGCCCGACGTGCCGTGCTGCTGGGGGTGTCCGACACGGGCGTAGGAATTCCCGCCGGGGAATTGGAGGCGATCTTCCAGAAGTTCGTGCAGAGCAGCCGCACGCGCAGCCGCGCGGGCGGAACCGGGCTGGGGCTGGCGATCTGCCGCGAGATCGTGCAGGCGCACGCAGGCAGGATCTGGGTGGAGAGCGAGCCGGGAGGCGGATCGACGTTCATGGTCGCCCTGCCGGTCGAAAGGGATGCTCCGGCCCGCGAGTCGGAGCCGGACAACGAGAACGTGAACATCGCAGCGCCATCGGCGGAGGAAGTTTGATATGCGAGCAAGACTGCTGGTCGTGGATGACGAGGAACTCAACCGCGAGATCATCCGCGAGTACCTGGAAGACGAGGACTGCGACCTTTTCGAGGCCGAATCCGGCGAGCAGGCTCTCGAGATGCTCGAGTCGGGCGACTACGATGCGGTGCTGCTCGATCGGATGATGCCGGGCATCGACGGCATCGAAGTCCTGCAGCGCATGAAGCAGAATCCGCGGCTGTCCGAACTGCCGGTCGTGTTCCAGACCGCCGCGGCCGCCGCCGATCAGCTCGCCGAGGGATTGCGGCTGGGTGCCTACTACTATCTCACCAAGCCCTATCACCGCGATGCGCTCGCGGCGGTGGTCCAGTCGGCACTCGATCTGGGCAGGCAGCGGCGCGACCTGCGCGCCAAGGTGGCTGCCTACAGCGGGGTCATGCGGCTGGTGGAGGAGGCGCATTACCGCTTCCGCACGCTGGACGAGGGACAGGCGCTGGCCGCGGCGCTCGCCACGGTGTGCGCGGAACCGGAGCGCGCTGCGATGGGCCTGGTAGAGCTGTTCGTCAATGCCGTCGAACACGGCAACCTGGGTATCGATTTCGAGAACAAGGCGCGGCTGCTCGCCGCAGGGCAGTGGCAGACCGAGACGCAGCGACGCCTGGAACTGCCGGAGAATGCCGGCAAGTTCGTTGACGTGCGCGCAGCACGCTCGGGGGGCGAGGTCGTCGTCGTGATCCGCGATCAGGGCGAGGGCTTCGACTGGCGCAGGTTCCTGACGTTGGACGAGAGCCGCGCGTTCTATCCCAACGGGCGCGGAATCGCGCTCGCCCGGCAGATCGCGTTCACCTGCGTCGAGTACCGCGGAAATGGCAACGAAGTCGAGGCGCGGCTACCGGCCGCCGACGGGCGCGGCGTGCCGGCGGCGGCGTCCGCCATCGACCCGGTGAGCGCTGCCGGCAAGGTGCACGCTTGATGGAGAGCGCAGTCCTTCAGTTGGCGCCGACGCCAGGCGTGGCCGTTCCCGTCACCGGCGCGCTCAACGTCCTGCTCGTCGACGATGCGGAGGCCGATCGCAGTCTGCTGCAGGCGTTCCTCGTTTCGCAGGGCCACCGCGTGCAGTGCGCGGCCAATGGCGAAGAGGCCCTCGGCATGTTCGACGAAGCGCGCACCGACGTCGTGCTGATGGACGTGGTGATGCCCGTGATGGATGGCGTGGAGGCGTCGCGCCGCATCAAGGCACGCTGCCGGCAGCGGTGGGTGCCCGTTGTCCTGATGTCCGCCCTCACCGGAAATGCCGACGCGGTCAGAGGGCTGGAGGCGGGCGCCGACGACTACCTGGGCAAGCCTGTGCACCTGCAACTGCTGGCGATGAAACTGCGCGCGTTCCAGCGCATCGCGGAGACCACGCGTGCGCTCGCGCTGCGTCAGGACGAGGCCGACGCGGAGACCGCAATGGCCATTGCGCTCATGGAGGGCATGGTCCAGCGCCAGCAGGGATTGCGCGATCCGGCGCTGACCTGGGCGGTGCAGCCCTCTACGCGCTTCAGCGGCGATCTCGTCGCTGCCGCCCGCACGCCGTCGCGCCGTCTGGTCGCGATGCTGGCCGACGCCACCGGACATGGTCTGCCCGCTGCGATCAGCCTGCTGCCGATGGTGCAGGTGTTCTACGGCATGCTGCGCAAGGACCTCGGCGTGGGCGAGGTGGCCGGCGAAATGAACCGGCGCCTGAAGGAGTACGCGCCCCCGGGGGTCTACATGGCGGCGGTGCTGGTAGCGTTCGATCCGCAACGCAAGCAGGTCGAGGTCTGGAACGGCGGCATCCCCGGCGGCCTGTGGCTGTGCGAAGGCAAGGGACGCGCGACCGGCGCGCTCGACCCGCGCCACGTACCCCTGGGCATTCTTCCCGACCGCGAGTTCGATGCCGGCTGCACCGTGCTCGACGCGAGGCCGGGCGGGCATCTCGTGTTCGTCTCCGACGGACTGGTCGAGGCGGTCGACGAGCGCGGCGTGGCGTTCGGGATCGAGAGTCTTCGTGCGCAGCTCGAAGCCGGCCCGGCAACCGAAGCCATCGCGAGAACCCTGCGCGCGGTCCGCGCACACCTGGGAATCGCTCCCGCCCACGATGACATTTCCATGATGCTGCTCGACCTTGCGTGAGGTCGTCCGCACGTGGTTTTGCGGTCGATGTTGCATCGCAATATCAAGGGGCTGCAGCCCGGAAACCCGCATGGAAACTTGTTGACAAGGATATGCCGCTTCTTTATCGTTGCCCACGCTGTGACTAGCAGCAGGTCCATCGGATTTTCTCCGACGTACTTCAGAAGGCAACAATCAACAACCGGTGTCGAGCGTGAGTTTTTCACGTACACGCGAGACGCCATACCGGGAGGTGCTCCTCAATGGTGAAGCTGTCGCTCAAGAACGCGGCGTTGACCGTCGCCGCCGCAGCGGCGTTCGGCGCTTCAGCACAGGTGTTCGCTCAGGGTGTGGATACGCTTGAGTCAAAGCTGTATCCGCGCTACGTGACGGACGACATGCTGCTGAATGCGGACAAGGACACGCAGAACTGGCTGCATTACGGGAAGGACTATCAGACGACCCGTTACAGTGCTGCCTCGCAGATCAACAAGAGCAACGTCAAGAACCTCAAGCCCGTCTGGAATCTCTCCTTCGGCGTGCTCGAAGGGCAGGACAGCCAGGCCGTCACTGTCAACGGCATGATCTACGTCACCACCTCGTTCAACCGCGTCATGGCGGTCGACGCGGTGAGCGGCAAGATCGTGTGGAAGTACGAGCGCGAACTGCCCGGCGACGTGTTCCCGAAGCTGTGCTGCGACGTGGTGAACCGTGGCGTTGCCGTCTACAAGAACAAGGTCTACCTCGCGACCCTCGACGCCCACGTGGTGGCGCTCGACAACGCGACCGGCAAGGTGGTGTGGGACAAGAAGCACGGCGACTACACGTACGCCGAGACCTTCACGGTCATGCCGATGGCCCTGCAGAACAAGATCATCATCGGCACCGCGGGTGCGGAATACGGCGTGCGCGGCTGGATCAAGGCGATCAACGCCGATACTGGCGAGCTGGTGTGGCACACCTACACCATTCCTGGACCGGGCGAGCCGGGCAACGAGACCTGGGCCGGCGAGTCCTGGAAGTACGGTGGCGGTTCTGCCTGGGTCACGGGCTCCTACGACAAGGACACCGATACCATTTTCTGGGGCATCGGCAACCCTGGTCCGGACTTCGATCGCCACGTGCGTCTGGGTGACAACCTGTTCACCAACAGCATCATCGCGCTCGAGCCCTCCACCGGCAAGATCAAGAGCTACTTCAACCTCACGCCGAACGATCCGTACGATTACGACGGTGTGAACGAGAACATCCTGGTCGACATCGGCGGCAAGAAGCTGTTCATCCACGCCTCGCGTAACGGTCACATCTACGGTATCGACCGCGTCAATACCAAGAAGACCAAGTACGGCATGGAGCACAACTGCGTGTGGGTGACCGCAATGCAGCGTGTGAACTGGACCAAGCCCATCACCCCGGCCAACAACTGCAAGCCGATCTACAACTGGCCCGAGAAGGACGTGGTGTATGACAAGGTGACCACCGACATCGCTCCGTCCCTGGACGGCGGTAAGGAATGGCACCCGGCCGCCTACAGCCATCGCACCAAGATGGTCTACGTGCCGGTCTATGACTTCGCGATGGACCTCCAGGCCAAGAAGATGGAGTGGAAGCGCGGTGAGTGGTACCTCGGCGCGAAGGTCATCACCTTCAACGCCGGCGCGGGTGCCATCAAGGCCTTCGACGCAGCCACCGGCAAGCTCGCATGGATGAAGTCGCAGTCCTACCCGGCCACCAGCGGCATGCTGGCCACCGGCGGCGGCCTGGTGTTCTACGGCGATCCCGAAGGCTACTTCAACGCCCTCGACGACGAGACCGGCGAGCACCTCTGGTCCTTCCAGACCGGCTCCGGCATCCACGGCAACCCGACCACTCACACGGTCAACGGCAAGCAGTACGTGACGATCGTGTACGGTGCAGGTGGCGGCGGTATCTGGCCTCTGTACTTCTCCGACTGGCTCAAGACCAACACCAAGGGCGGTGGCCTGATGGTGTTCGCGGTCGACTGATCGGCGGACGCAGTTCGTAGTACGATCTTGTGATCGGGAGGGAGGGCTTCGGCCCTCCCTTCGTTTTTCAGGGAGCCAGTCTCGGTCGACGTGAAAAATCGGGTACCATCTTCGGCGCGAAAAGGGGACCCGACAGACACATCGACAGGCAAGGAGCAGCACGTAATGAAGCTGTGGAAATCATCAGTACTAGCACTCGCGCTCGGTTTCGCCGTGATCGGCGGTGTACAGGCGCAGAGCACCGAGGAGATCACCGACACCCTCGAGCGGGCGAAGTCCAAGAACCTGATTTTCGGCTGCGCGTATCCCTATACATTCCCCTCTGCAGAGGTGAACGCCAATCCCCCTGGCTACGACGTGGAGATCTTCCGCGAGCTCGCCAAGCGGGGTGGGATGCAGATTCAGATGCACTGGGTGCAGACGCGCTCGCGGGCGAGCGTTCAGCGTGCCTACCGTGAATCGATCCTTGCCAATCGCTGCGACGTCTTCCTCAATCTCGGGGAGAGCGGCGACGAGGACGACGCCACCGGCATGGCCCAGATGGCCTTCACCAAGCCGCACATGAGCCAGGCCTACGTGCTGGCCGTGCAGGGCAAGGCGGAAGGCATGAAGAGCATCGACGAAGTGCACAAGGCAGGCATCAAGATCGGCGTCAACATGTCCACGCCCGCGGACGGCTGGCTGTTCGATGAGGGTATTCCCCGCTCGATCTACTTCGGTGAGGCGCGCATGATCAAGGCGATGGCCGAAGGTGAGATCGACGCCGCGCTGATGTGGTCGCCTACGCTGGGTGCGGCCAAGCGCGAGTTTCCGAAAGCCGATTTCCATCTGGTGGAGGGCTACGAGCCCCTTCCGGAACATCGTTACAACACCCGCTTCGGGGTACGCAAGGCCGATGAGTCGCTGCTCAAGTTCCTGAACGAAGGCATCGAGGAGCTTACCGTCAACGGGACCATCAAGCGGATCGTTGAAAGCTATCAGGTGCCCTATTACCCACCAGTTTCGAAATAAGCCGTCAAGACCAGGAGGAAGCAAGACAATGCTGCAAGCTGTTTTCAATCGTCTTTCGACCGTGTTCACCATGCTGGCGCTGGCCATGACCGTCGGTCTCGGCCTCGCTGTTCTGTCCTCGCCTGCACAGGCGCAGCACAAGATGAACGAGACCGATATGGAACTGCCCATCGACGATCCGAAGGTCGTCGAGTTCGGCAAGGAGAAGTACGCCCAGCGCTGCTCGTTCTGCCACGGCGGCGGCGGCAAGGGTGGCAAGGGTCCGTGTCTGACCTGTGGCCGATTCCCGTATTCGGGGAACACCAACACGGGCATCTACACCACGATCGCGGTGGGCATCACGAATCGGTCGATGGGTGGCACGATGGGGGCGTTCGGCACCACGATGAGCGCAGAGGAGATCACCGCCGTGCTGACTTACATGCGCGCCGAGGAGCGCCGCCGGATCGCGGCCGGGGAGATCCCGGATCCGTACAAGGCCGAGTAAGAGGACGCGTCGCAACGAAAACGGCCGGCATCTTGCCGGCCGTTTTCGTTTGTACGGCGGTGTTTCAGTGCTTGCCCGTACTCCCGAACCCGCCCGCCCCACGTTCACTTGCCTGGAACTCGTCCACCCGATTGAACTGGACCTGCAGGACGGGGACGACCACCAGCTGTGCGATGCGCTCCAGCGGATTGAGCGTGAAGCGTTCGCTTCCGCGGTTCCAGACCGACACCATGATCTGTCCCTGATAGTCGGAGTCGATCAGGCCCACGAGATTGCCGAGGACGATGCCGTGCTTGTGTCCCAGGCCGGAGCGCGGAAGGACGATGGCGGCGAGCCCCGGATCCGCAAGATGAATCGCGATTCCGGTCGGCACCAGGTGGGTTGTGCCGGGAATCAGTTCGAGCGGTTCATCGAGGCAGGCGCGCAGATCCAGGCCGGCGGCACCTGCCGTTGCATGGGCAGGGGGCTGTTCCGAAATGCGTGGATCGAGGATCTTGATGTCGATGGTACGGGTCATGAAGCAAAGGTGATGGTCGAGGGACGGGTGCGGTCTCAGGCTCGCGCCCGGTACAGCTTGGCGATGTGATCGATCAGTGCACGCGCCTGTGCGAGCTTGGGGCCGCGCGGCAGGGGATGGCGTCCCGCGTCGTCGAACAGGATGAGCGCATTGTCCTCGGCGCCGATCGCCTCCTGCGCGACATTCGCGGCGAGCAGCGGCAGTTTCTTGCGCGTGCGCTTCTCCTGGGCATGCTTCTCCAGATCGTGGCTCTCCGCAGCGAATCCGACGCAGAAGGGTGGAGCGGGCCGGTTCGCTACAGCCTGCAGGATGTCGACCGTCGGTTCCAGCTCGAGCGTGAGCGACTGGTCGCTCTTCTTGATCTTGCGCTCGGACGCCTGGCGCACGCGATAGTCGGCAACCGCCGCCACCGACACGAATATCTGCGCGTGAGCGACGTGCGCCTGCACCGCATCGAGCATCTCTGCCGAGGACGTCACGTGAATCGTGCGGCCACCGGCGGGAGGATGCAATGCAGTGGGCCCGCTCACGAGCGTGACATCTGCGCCTGCCTCGAGCGCGGCCTGGGCCACCGCATAGCCCATGCGCCCGGAACTGCGGTTGGTGATGCCTCGCACGGGGTCGATGGCTTCGAACGTCGGCCCGGCCGTGACGAGCACGTGTATGCCCTGGAGCGACTTCGGTCGCAGCAGTGCAGCGACCTGGGCGGCGAGTTCTTCCGGCTCGAGCATCCTGCCTTCGCCCACCTCGCCACACGCCTGGTCCCCGCTCGCTGGCCCGAGGAGGATCACGCCATCCGCGCGCAGCTGTGCCACGTTACGCCGGGTGGCTGCGTTCTCCCACATCTGGCGGTTCATCGCGGGCGCGAGCACCAGGGGGCACTCCCGCGCGAGACACAGGGTGGATAGCAGGTCGTCGGCGAGGCCGAGCGCGACCTTCGCCATGAAGTCGGCACTCGCCGGTGCCACGACGATCAGGTCGCGGTCGCGCGAGAGCTCGATGTGACCCATGCCGTTGTCGATCGAGCGGTCCCAGAGGTCGCCTGCCACGGGCTGGCCCGAGAGTGCCTGCATGGTGGCGGCGCCGATGAAGCGGGTTGCCGCCTCGGTCATGACCACGCGCACGTCGGCGCCGCCCTTGACGAACAGCCGGCACAGCTCGGCGGCCTTGTACGCAGCGACACCGCCGGACAAACCGAGCAGGAGACGGGGAGGGGAAGCGGGCATCGGAAGCGGGGGCTGTGATGGCAGGAACTAAGTGTAATATAGCGCGGCCTTCGGAGGATTTATGACATGGGGATGGAGTCCTGGCCGCCCGAGCAGAAGCCTCGCGAACGACTGCTCGCGCTCGGCGCGCAAGCACTGTCCGACGCCGAACTGATCGCGCTGATCCTTCACACCGGCATGCGCGGCAAGACAGCGGTGGAACTCGCGCGCGACGTGCTGGAGCACGCTGGCGGACTCGCTCGATTGCTGGAGTGTCATCCCGATCGTCTGCAGCAAGTGCCCGGACTCGGTCCCGCGAAGGCTGCCCAGCTCGCAGCCGTCACCTCGATCGTGCAGCGTGCGCTGTTCGAGCGCATGCGCCGCAGCGACCACCTGTGCTCGCCTGCGTCGGTGCGCGACTACCTGCGTCTGAATCTCGGCGGTCGGCAGCGGGAGGTGTTCGTGGTGCTCTACCTCGATGCGCAGAACCGGGTGATCGCACTGGAGGAATTGTTCTCCGGGACCCTCACCCAGACCAGCGTCTTTCCGCGCGAGGTCGTGCGCTATGCCCTGCTGCACAATGCCGCAGCGGTCATCTTCGCGCACAACCACCCGTCCGGCATTGCCGAGCCCAGCCGCGCAGACGAACTGCTGACCCAGACCCTGCGCCACGCGTTGGCGCTGGTAGACGTGAAGGTGCTCGATCACTTCATCGTCGGTGGCGACAGTGCTCTCTCGTTCGCGGAGCGCGGTCTACTCTAGGGTGGCGACGGCTGGCTGCCTCAACCGCTCCAGCACGGCTTCGAGCTGCTTCATCTGGAACGGCTTGCTGATGTAGTCGTCCATGCCGGCCTGCAGGCACTCGTCGCGCACGTCGGCAAACGCGTCGGCGGTCATTGCGGCGATGGGAACTCTCGGCCGGTTCGTCTCCCGCTCGCGGGTGCGGATCGCCCGGCACGCTTCCACCCCGCCCATGCGCGGCATCTGCAGGTCCATCAGGACGAGGTCGAATCGGTCGTTCTCCACGGCGTCCACCGCCTGTTGGCCATCGCCGACGATGCGGCAGGTGTGCCCAAGCTTGTCGAGCACGGTCGCAGCCAGGCGCTGATTCACGGGGTTGTCCTCCACCAGCAGGATGTGCAGGGGCTGCGGCTGGCGATCGTCGCCACGCGGTGCAACGGACCCAGGTGCTGGCGGCGGCATATCCTGACTGGACGGCGTGGCCACCTCGTCCGAGAGCGCCTGCGCCAACCTGGTGGCGGTGACCGGCCGGGTCAGGAGCCGTTCCACCCCGAGAGTCCGGTATCCGTCGAGCAGCGAGCCCGGGGTGTTCCCCGCCACGACGAGCACCATCTGACTGGGGGGCACGAAGCGGGAAAGTCGGCGCACGCACTCCTCGACGCCGTGCCCACTGCGCAGCATGTCCAGCACGAGCAACTGGGCGGGACCCTGCTGCGCCACGTGCTGCAACGCCTCCTGGGTGGAAGTGACCTGGTGCACGGTCAGTCCCATTGCGTCCAGGAAGGACCCGAGCGCCCGTGCGGTTCCAGGTGCCCGCGAGACGATCAGCGCGTCGCCATGCATTTGAGGAACGGCCGGTGTCTCGGGCTGCTGCGCGCCTTGGGCTGCGCCGACGGGGAGACGGAAGTGGAAGCGGGTTCCTGCACCCGGCTGGCTGTCCACACCCAGCGCACCGCCCATTGCGTGCACCAGTCGGCTGGAGATGGTCAGCCCCAATCCCGTCCCGCCGAAACGGCGCGTGATCGATACGTCTGCTTGCGAGAACGGCTTGAAGATCTCATCGAGCTTTTCCGGCGGGATGCCGATGCCGGTGTCGCGCACGAACAGCTCTATCTGATCGTCGGCTGCCTGGTGCGCCCCGAGGACGACTTCGCCCTCGTGCGTGAACTTGATGGCGTTGCTCAGCAGATTGAGCAGCACCTGGCGCAGCCGCGCCTCGTCTCCTACCAGGGTACGCGGTGTCTGCGGATCGATCTGCAGCAGCAGGTCGAGCCCCTTCTCCTCGGCCCGAAGCGCAAGCATGCGCGCCGCCGTCTCCAGCAGATCGTGCAGCGCGAACGGCCGCGACTCGAGCACGAGCTTGTCCGCTTCGATCTTGGACAGGTCGAGGATGTCGTTGATGACGTCGAGCAGCGCCAGGCCGGATGACTTCACCGTGGACAGATATCCGCGCTGTTCGGAAGTCAGGCCGGTCATCAGCGCCAGATCGGTCATGCCGATCACCGCATTGAGCGGCGTGCGAATCTCGTGGCTCATGTTGGCGAGGAAGGCGCTCTTCGTGCGGCTCGCGCTCTCGGCCAGTTCCTTGGCATGGCGGAGCCGTTCGTTCAACGCTTCCAGTTCCGTCTGATTCTGGCGCAGTTCGCTGGTCATTCGACGCGCCATCTGGTCCGCTCGCCGCGACATCATTCCGAACGACGCGATCAGGGCGGCCACCAGCAGCGTGCCGATCGCGCCGCCGATCAGGAGCAGTACGGGACGGCCGCGCTCGGCATCGACGTAGTCCGCCATCGGCGCCTGCAGTGCGATGGACCATTCCCGCCCAAGGATGCGCACCCTTCGAGAAAGCGACATGAGCTCGTCGCGTCGAACCTCCGGCGACAGCGGCTGGGTCAGCACGAGCGTGTCGCTGGCGCTGTCGCGAATCTCGAAGCCCACCCGCGTCGGGCCGTGCGACGCCAGGCCCGAGTCGCGCAGGATCGCGCCGAAGAACCGGTCGGTCTCGACCGGACTGGCGACATATCCCACGATCGCCTCGCGTCGCGCCTCGCGGTTCAGCAAGCTCTTCTCGGGCCGGTTGTATACGGGGACGTACACGACGATACCGAGGATCCCGCGTTGCGCACCGGCAAGAAAGAGCTTCACCGGCGCCGAGCTGGTCAGCCTGCCGGTGTCCCGGGCGAGGTTCACGGCCCGCACGCGGGGCAGGTTGGTCGCCATGTTGAAGCCCACGGCACCGCGCCGCTCGCCGATGAAGCTGGAGGAGTAGGAGAGGATCAGGTAGGGATCGGTCCTGCCCTCGGGAAAGATCTCGAAATCCGCGCCGTGCTCCTTCTTCATGCGGGCCATGAACTCGGGCAGCCGGTCGGCGGGCACCGACTCGACGAAGGAGAACGCCATCACCCCCGGGTAAACCGACTCGAAGTCGAGGTTGCTCAGGTAGGCGTCCCAGTCCTCCTGGAGGGGATGGGCGTCGTGGCCCTGCGCATGGGTCCGGCTGGCGCGCAGCGCCACTTCGAGGGCTTCCGTGCGCGCCCTCAGGTGCGATTCCACACCGTCGAACATGCGCTCGAAGCGCTGCCGGCTGATGTCGCGCAGATCCCGCTGCGCCGCGTTCCACAGCCATACGCTCCCCGCCAGCCCGAAGACGAACACCAGGGCGGCGGCAAACAGCCCGGTGGACGAGCGTCGAAGAAGACCAGCGGAGACGGGTAGCCGCTCACCGGCAAGGAAGTGGATGGGGTGGTGCGCCATGTCGGAGGTTATCGGTCGCCTCGACCGCCTCCTTAGCGCTACGCTTCGCGGGCGTTCAGCCGCCGGCAGCTTGCGGGGCGCCCGCCTGTGTGCCGGCGGCCGCTGTCTGGATGAGATTCACGAGATTGTCGACGTGGAAGTTCGCGATGGTGACGACTTCCTTCGCGCCGATCTGCAGTACATAGCGGCTTACCGTGTCTGGCGCGCGATCCCCGAAGGCGTACTGCACCAGCGGATCCGGCCGCCCCTTGGCGTAGGCGAGCACGATCATCTGCGGCGTCTTGACGCCGAAGTCCTCGCCCCCGTCCGACAGTGGAATGTGGCGCTCGCGGCGTGCTCGGGTGAACCCGAGGATCCCCATCTCGAACTTCTCGGCAAGTACCGGATCGGTGGTGTGTCCGTGCTGCGGATCCGCTTCGGCGTGGACGCCGTGGTAGTACCACAGCCCTGCCGCATCGCGCTCGAATCGATGCAGGCTGCCCTCGTACACGATCTCGATGGCGCCAAGCTCCTCGGCGGGCACGGGCACGAGCCAGTACACATCGACGTGCTCGTCCCCTCCCGCATGGCCGTGTCCGTCGTCGTCTTCCTCCATCTCTCCGAGCGTGAACACGCCCACCAGCAGGATCGCGACCAGGCCCCAGACCACCCACAGGCGGCGACGAACGCCGTTCATCGCTGCCTCAGCCATACCACCGTGCCCACCAGCGCGAGCAGGGCCGGAATCAGGATCACCGACAGGAACACCGTGCCCTTCATCTGCGTGTTGGTCAGATTCACGCGCGGCTGGTCGTAGGTCTTCGGGGAGAAACCGATCAGGTTCTCCTTGGCTGCGAGGTAGTTCACGGCATTCAGGAACAGCTTGCCGTTGCCCATGATGTGGAAGAACGAATTGGTTGCGAAATCCGAGTCGCCCACGACGACCAGCCGTGAGGGCTTGAAGTCGGCCACCGGTGCGGGTTGGGCATCCTCGGCCGTCTCCTCGCCACGCAGCTTGCGCTCCAGCACGGCCTGCGATGACTCGAAGAATTCCGGACGTCGGTTCACCGCAACCATCAGAGTGAGCGGTCCCGTCTGGTCGCGCTTGGGGTCGAACTCGACGCGTTCCGGGTTGCGCCCGGCGAAGCTCTGCTTGGACGAGTTCACAAGAGGTCGCGCCGAACTGCCGGGCACGCGCTCGGTGGTGGGAGAGAGCGACCGCACACCGGGAAAGAATGTCAGCGGCACTTCCGTCGTGATTTCGTGACGATTGTAGTCGGTGACTGCTGGCGCGGAGACGTCCGTCCAAAAGTGGCTGGCTTCGTCGATCACGATGGTATCGTCGAGCACGATGCCGTACTTGAGCAGGACCGGCTGCAGACCGCTGTCGACGAACGGGTCGAGCATGAACAGGGCGTTGCCGCCTGCGTCCAGGTAACGGTCGATCGCCTGGACTTCCATGGGCAGTAAGGGCACTTTGGGTCCTGCGACGACCAGCACGGCGCATGGCGTCAGGTCGGTTCCGCCCTTGAGCAGCGAGATCTTTTCGACCACGTAGTTCATGGCTTCGAGTCCATGCCGCGCCTTCGCGATGCCGTGGCGCTCGTGCTGGACCAGCTTCGTCCCGATGCCGTGGCTGTGACCGGCATCGCCTTCGGTGTGGTCGTGCGATTCGAGGCTGAACGGATCGGCCTCGCCGTGGCCGTCCAGGAAGCACACTTTCTGCTGCTGCCCCTGGCTGATGCGCAGGATGCCGTTGGCGATGTCGGTCTCGGTCGGACCGTTGATGCGCATCTTGCGGCCTTCGCTCTCCATCAATGCCGTGCCCGCGTACTCGACACCCAGCAGGCGCGCTTGCGAGGGGTTCAGCATCGGATCGATGAACGTGACCGAGAGCTTGTCGGTCCGAGCGGCCATGAGTTTGTACAGCTCGACGGTCTCGCGCATCATCGGGTCGTGAAAGAACGTGACGCGTACCGGCTTCTCGAGCCGGTCGAGCATGTCGATGGTCTGCGGTGAGAGCGAAAACAACCCTGCGCTGGTCATGTCCGCGCGCACCGGAAAGCGCATGGACAGGTGAGCGATCACGGCGAACACGGCGACGGCGCCGAGCGTGAACAGGGCGATCTCCCCGCGTCGTCCCCTGAGCATGCCGCCGAGTTCCTCCCGCGCGCCGTAACCTCCCCAGGAGACCAGGACAAGTCCGGCGACCGCGAGCAGCACCTGTCCGGCGACCGCGTCGACCTTCAAGCTGCGCAGCACGAGCGCAAGCGCGAGCAGCGCGATGCCGCCGATGAGAATCAAGCCAAAGCGGAAGGAGCGATCTATGTCAGCGGCGCCACTGCAGGTAGCTGGTATTGAGCGTGAGCGCGATGCCCACGACGACGAGGTAGAACACTACCGCCTCTGAGCGCAGCAGCCCGCGTATGAAGTCGGCGAAGTGCAGCGAGAACGACAGGTAACCGAACAGACTGCGCAGTTCCGGCGTGTTCTGGTACGCCTGAAGGTGTCCAATGAACCAGAAGGCGAGCAGCACGGGAATCGTGATCAGTGCCGCAATGATCTGGTTCTGCGTGAGCGACGAGAAGAACTGTCCGACCGCCAGACACGCCATGCCCATCAGGATGAAGCCCAGGTAGCCCGACAGGATCGTCTTGGTCTCCGGATTGCCGAAGAGATAGAGCGGGATCAGGTTGATTCCCGTTGCCAGCGTCATCAGCAGGAAGATCGTGGCGGCGCCGAGATATTTGCCGATGACGATCTCCCACGAGCGCAGAGGAAGGGTGGTCAGCAGGTCCATCGTTCGTCCGGTGTACTCGCCGGAGAACAGGCGCATCGTCACCATCGGGATCAACGTGACGAGCAGCACGCCCATGTTGCGGAACGTCTCGTCCATCGTCCCGATGCCGGTCGAGAAGACGTTGTACAGGAAGAAGTAGCCGGTCCCGAGCAGGAACACGGAGACCACGAAGTACGCGATCGGGGACCGGAAGTACTGGATCATCTCCTTCCGATAAATCGCAAGGACGCCGTTCACGCCGCCTCCTTCTGTATCTCGCCCTGACTCACGTAGCGCAGGAACACGTTTTCGAGCGTCGGCTGCTGACGTTCCAGCCTGTAGAGCGACCAGCGCGTGGCAACACGCCGGGCAATGCGCGCTTCCACGCCGGCCTCGGATTCCACCTGGCACTCCGCGCGCACGAGTCCATCGCGCAGGGCGGCCAGCGACACGCCGGAAACGCCTTCCACCGCCAGCAGTTCCTGTCGCAGCGGTTCCATTTGGGCTTCCGCTTCGACGATGACGCTGTTGGTCTGCTCCGACGCCTGCTGCAGGCCGGCAGGGGAGTCGATCGCCAGCAGGCGACCGCCGTTGATGATGGCCACGCGCCTGCAGATGAGCGTGACCTCCGGAAGAATGTGGGTGCTGAGCAGGACGGCGGCGTGCTCGCCGATCTCGCGGATGACCTCGCGCGTTTCCTGGATCTGCCCGGGGTCCAGGCCGGCTGTGGGTTCGTCCAGCAGCAGCACGTCGGGCTTGCCGAGAATGGCCTGGGCCAAGCCGACGCGCTGGCGGTAGCCCTTCGACAGCTTGTAGATCTCTCGATTCGTGACGGCTTCGAGCCGGCACGCTGAAATGACGCGATCGAGGTCCGAGCGCAGCGCTGCGCCCTGGACGCCCTTGACCTTTGCCACGAAGCGCAGGTAAGTCGTCACGTCGAGTACGTCGTAGAGCGGCGGATTCTCGGGAAGATAGCCGAGCCGTTTCGCCGCGAGGTGATTCTGCGTCGCCATGTCGAAGCCGGCGACCGTGACACGGCCCGACGTGGCGGTGGTCGCGCCCGAGATCATCCTCATCGTGGTGGTCTTCCCCGCGCCATTGGGTCCGAGGAAGCCCACGATCTCACCCTTTGCCACTTCGAACGAGATGTCGTGGATGATGGTCTTGGAGCCGTAGCGCTTGGTGACCGACTCGAGCTTGATCATTGCCTGGTGAGATCCGACGGGTGAAAAAAGAGCCCCCCACGAGGGGGGGCTCTTCGGGTGAAGCGAGACTGCGTGCTGCTTACTTGTGCCAGCGGCCGCCCAGCTTGCCGTACTGGTCGGCGTCGTGCGCCATATAGATGTCGGCACCTTCCAGGTCACGCATGAACTTCAGGCGGTTGACCGAGTTGGTGTAGTCCTGCACGCTGTAGTTCAGGCCGGCCGGATAGCCGTCCAGGTTCTCCTGCATCCACACCGCATCCTGGGTGATGATGATCGAGCGGCCGCTGGCCATCTTGACCTTCATCGACTGGTGACCCAGCGTGTGACCCGGCGTGCTCAGGATCTGGATGCTGCCATCGCCGAACAGGTCGTAGTCCCCTGCCAGTTCCAGGTAGTTGAAGTCGCGCGCGTTGTCCAGGTCCGCCATGACGAACGAACCGTTGGGTGCGCGGCCCTGGAACTTCTCCGGCCACCAGCCCTGGTACAGCTCCTTCTTCTGGAAGACGTGGATCGCGTTCGGGAACATCTCGATGTTGCCGGCGTGGTCCAGGTGGGAGTGCGACGTCACCACGACCTTCACCTTGTCGGTGGAGTAGCCGAGCTTCTCGAGTTGCTTGTCGATCACGTCTTCACGCTTCTGGCTCGGCTTCAGGAAGTCGCAGTTGCCAGCCGCCCAGTACTTCTTGCAGTTGTCCAGGCCGTCGGAAATGGCGACGTTGTTGCCCGTATCGAACACTACCAGGCCCTTGGGATGATCGATCACCCACATGCTGACCGGGATGGTCACGTCACGGTGCTTCTCCTTCGGCAGGGACGGGATCAGGCCGGTGATCGGGAACGGTCCGAACTTGCCGCTGGTCGTCCAGTACACCTGCTTGACTTGAGCCGACGCCACGGAGGTGCCGGCCATCATGGCCATGCCGAGCAGAGCTGCGGCAATACCCGATTTCTTCATATGTGCTTCCTCTCCTGAACGATGGTGGTGTTCGAGCCGGCGCGACTTGAAAGCCGCCGATGCTTTCGACACGTCCAGCAGAATCCTCCCCTGCAGACCGACGACGGCCGATACCGGCTCTTGTGCAAACAACCGCCCAAAAAAAGTGCGGCTGGATGGAAGAATAGGAGATTAGGCGCAACCTTGTAAAGGGGAATCAAGCGGATAACGACACCGCACCGAAGGTTTGCATGCATGACCCTCGATTGTGCGCCGCACCTATGATTTACAGAGGCTTTGCAGGCCCTAAACCTTGAGCGCCCGGCCGGGGCGTGGTATAAAGTCCGTTTTTCGCGATTGGAGTCAGGTCAATGGCACGCGTGTGCGAGGTCACCGGCAAGAAGCCGATGAGGGGAAACCACGTTTCCCACGCCAACAACAAGACCCGTCGCCGTTTCCTGCCCAACCTGCAGAGCCGGCGCTTCTGGGTCGAAAGCGAGAACCGCTGGGTGCGTCTGCGCATCACTCAGGCGGCGCTGCGCACGATCGACAAGCGCGGCATCGATGTGGTCCTGGCCGAGATGCGCGCGGCCGGCACCAAGATCTGACAGCGAGGAGTCGCCGATCATGCGTGAAAAGATCAAGCTCGAGTCCTCGGCCGGAACCGGCCACTTCTACACCACCACCAAGAACAAGCGCACCAAGCCCGACAAGCTCGAGATCAAGAAATTCGATCCCGTCGCCCGCAAGCACGTGATGTACAAGGAAACCAAGCTGAAGTAGGGGCTGGGGACTGGGTACTGGGAAACGAAAAGGGCCTGCGATTGCAGGCCCTTTTCGTTTGAAGGAGCTGGTTGTTGGTCTCAGGTCCTCCAATCATCTACCCAAGGCTACGCGTAGCACCAGAGGAAAATCAAAAGGCCCGCAGTCGCGGGCCTTCGTGCTGACGCTGTAGTGGAGTCGAATCAGGGGCGGATGCTGACTGACTACGCTGCAAACTCCCCCAGCCCCAGCCCCCAGTCCCCAGTCCCTTTACGCCGGCAACCGATACCCGCGCAGCGTGCGCGAGAAATCCCGGAGTGAGGCAATGCCCGACTGCTCGGCGCGCTTGCACCAGTCTTCCAACTGGCTCAGCAACTGCTCCTTGGAAGCATTGGAGCGGGCCCACACCGAACCCAGTTCCTGGCGCATCGAGTAGATCGTCTGCAGGACACTGCTGCGGGTGAGAACATCCTCCAGGCCGGCGCGCTCGTCCGCGTGCAGGGCGTCGGGGTCGCGCTGCAGCCAGCGCTTGACGCGGCTGGCATCAACTTTCACGCCCTTCGCCTTCAGCGTCTCCATCTCGCGCTTCCAGGTGTCCATCACCGTCCGCGCATAGCGTGCCGCGACGTCGTAGCGGTGGGTCACCACCGCCTGCAAGGTGCGCAGATCGCACGCTGCCGTGCCGTGCTCGATCTGGACCCTGGGCGCCAGGCGACGCACTTCTGCAAGGCCGAGGGTTTCCAGGATGCGGATGTAGAGCCAGCCGATGTCGAACTCGTACCACTTGCTCGACAGCTTGGCCGACGAACCGTAGGCGTGGTGGTTGTTGTGCAGTTCCTCTCCGCCGATCAGGATTCCCCAGGGGACGATGTTCGTGCTCGCGTCCTCGGTCTGGAAGTTCCGATAGCCCGAATGGTGTCCGAGGCCATTGATCACGCCGGCCGCGAACAGCGGAATCCAGGCCATCTGCACTGCCCAGATGGTCAGGCCGATCACTCCGAACAGTGCGAGATCGATGATCATCATGATCGTGATGCCCAGTGCGCTGTGCTTCGAATACAGATTGCGCTCGATCCAGTCGTCCGGCGCGCCGTGTCCGTATTTCGAGATCGTCTCGGGGTCGGCCGTGCCGACGCGGTACAGCTCGGCGCCTTCCAGCAGCACTTTCTTCAGGCCGAAGGTCACCGGGCTGTGCGGGTCGTCGACGGTCTCGCACTTGGCGTGGTGCTTCCGGTGCACCGCCGCCCACTCGCGCGTCACCATGCCGGTGGTCAGCCACAGCCAGAAGCGGAAGAAGTGGCTGGCGATCGGATGCAGTTCCAGGGCGCGGTGCGCCTGGTGCCGGTGCAGGAAGATGGTCACGCCGGCGATCGTGACGTGAGTGAGTGCAAGAGTTACCAGGACATAGCCCCACCAGGGCATCTGCACCAGTCCATTCGCGACCGCGAGAATAAAATCCATATCCTCTCAACAGGTTATTTGCAGGAGACTGCGGGCGTCATTCTACAGCAACAGCAGGGCCCGACCAGTTTGATTTAGATCATCCATATCGGTCGTTTCGGCCGATCTTTCAATGCCATCACGCGGCTGGCCGCACGCCCGCCGGTACCTCGCCGAGTATCCGCACCTCCCGTTGCGGGAAGGGAATCTCGATCGACTTTTCGCGGAACGCTTTCCAGATCGCCAGGTACAGCTCGGACTTCAGGTTGCCCCGCCCGGCTTCAGGGTCCACGATCCAGCAGTACAACTCCAGGTCGATCCCGCTTTCGCCGAACTGCCTCAGCAGGGCGGTGGGGGTGGGTGTCTGCATGACGCGCGGGTGCGCGCGCGCAGCATCCTGCATCACCGCCAGCGCCTGCTCGACGTCGCTCTGGTAGCTCACGCTGATGGGCAGGTCGATGCGCACCAGCGTGTCCGAGTACGAGTGGTTCACCACCGTGGAGCTGACCACGGTCTCGTTGGGGATGATCGCCTCGGTGCCATCCAGGCCCTTGAGCACGATGTAGCGTGCGTTCAGGCGGGTGACTTCCCCGTAGCGGTCATCGATGGTCACCAGGGCGCCCGGGCTGATGGAGCGGTCGAGCAGGATGATGAAGCCGCTGATGTAGTTGGCCGCGATCTTCTGCAGGCCCAGGCCGATGCCCACACCGAGTGCCCCGCCGAAGACCGACAGCACGGTCAGGTCGATGCCGACCATCGGCAGCGCGATCAGCACCGCGACGATCACCAGCAGCGTCTTGCTTAGCTTGGCGAACACCGCGCGCATGCTCGCGTCCATTCCCTGCACGCGCTGCAGTCGCGAATCCAGCAGGCGCCCCAACCAAAGTGCGACGACCACCGTCGCCGCCACCGAGAACAGGCCGCTCAGAATCTCGAGCAGCGACACGCTGGACTTGCCCAGAGGAAGGGTGATGCCGGCGAGCACTTCGCGCAGCTCGGCGAGCAGGCCGGTGATGTGCAGCGCCAGGCCGATCCAGATCGACCATGCGATCGCCCGCTCCCAGTAGCGCACCATCCCGGTGGGAGAGAAAGCGTGGCGTAGGAGGTAGACCACCCCCTGGACGAGACAGAAGGAGATCAGCAGCGGTACCGCAACGTCGAGCAGATGGCTCGAGGGCAGGTGCGCCCGCAGTCCCCAGCGCGCGAGCAGCACCAGCAGCAGCGCGATCAGTGGAAGGATCACGCGGCCGAGACCGCCCACGGTCAGGACGACGGCGTTGTCCAGGCGCTTGGTGTCGGCGCCGCTCCAGCGTCGCGCGAAGGCGCGCGCCACGCCCCACGCCAGCAACAGGCACACCGCCAGGACGCCTACCTGCCAGAGCACGTCGATGTTCTGCAGATCGGCGATGAGGCGGGTGAGAAGCGTGGGGATCTCGGTGGATACCTGCATGGCGATGCCGACTGGCGCGCGGATTCTAGCATCGCCCTCCGTGCCTCGCCTCTTTCGTGGGGGCGCGGCACTCAGCCGGGAGGCATGCGGCGCAGGAGAGCGGCGAAGAATCCGTCCATGCGGTGCCGGTGCGGCAGCACGCGGTAATGCGGCGCGCTATCCAGTTCCAGGCCGAACGGGCGCAACGCCGACGTGGCGTCCTCGGCCTGGAACTGCGGCTGCTGCGCGAGGAAGCCGGCCACCACCTCCTCGTTCTCCTCCCGCAGCAGACTGCAGGTGGCATACACCAGCACGCCTCCCGGCTTCACCAGGCGCGCAGCCGCGTGCAGGATCGAGCCCTGCTTTGCGCTCAGTTCCGCCGCGCTCTCGGGCGATTGCCGCCACTTCAGATCGGGATTTCGGCGCAGTGTCCCCAGCCCCGTGCAAGGCGCATCCACGAGCACGCGGTCGATCTTGCCCTCCAGCCTGCCGATGCGACGGTCGTGTTCGCTGTCGATGCGTTGCGGGTGCACGTTGGACAGGCCGGAGCGCTTGAGCCGCGGTGCGAGGTTGGCCAGGCGCTTCTCCGAGGTGTCGAAGGCGTACAGCCGGCCCTCCGAACGCATCATCGAACCGAGCGCGAGCGTCTTGCCGCCCGCGCCGGCGCAGAAGTCGACCACCATTTCGCGCCGCTTCACCCCGACGATCAGCGCGAGCAGTTGGCTGGCTTCGTCCTGCACCTCGATGCTGCCGTCGAGGAACAGCGGATGTTTCTGCAGCGCCGGCTTCTCGCCGAGCCGGATGCCCAGCGGGGCGAACGGCGTCGGTTGAGCCGACAGGCCCTCGGCGCGCAAGCGTTGCAGCACACTGTCGCGATCCGCACGCAACGCGTTGACGCGCAGGTCCAGGGGCGCGGGCGCGAGCAGCGCATGGCCCAGCATCATCGCTTCCTGCTCGCCGAACTGCGCGCACAGCCGTTCCCATACCCAGTCGGGCAGGCTCAGTTGCACGGCAGCGGGAAGCTGCGCCAGATCGTATGCGCGCAGGGTGGCGAGCCACTGTCCTTCGTCCTTGCGCAGCAGCGGGTCGAGCTGGCGCACGCTTGCCCCCTGCGCGAGCAGCGCAGTGGCCAGCGTCAGCCGGCGCGGCTGCCGGCCTTCGCACAGGTGCTCGAGCAGCCGCAGGTTGCGCAGGCAGGCGAAGACCAGCTCCGCAATCGCGCCGCGATCGCGTTGGCCGAGGTTCGGATGCGTGCGGAAGAACGCGCGCAGACACGCGTCCGCCGGCTGCGTCAGCGGCAGCACGGCGCGCAGCGCCTCGACGGCGGCGTCCAGGCGCGCCGGATTCAGTTCCATGCGCGCTGGCTACCGGAAGTAGTCGATCTTGGTGACGGTGGAGTCGAGCACCCGTCCGTCCTTGCCGACGTAGCGGATACGTACCGGGAGATTGTGGTGGTCCTGCGCGAGCCACACCTCGAGACCGCGCTTGTCGCCCGGTTCCTGGATCTTCTTGACGTGGAGCGTGTCCAGCGTGCCGATCTCGGTTTCCAGCCGCTCCTTGCCCAGCAACTCGTAGCGGTAGTCGCTGATGCGGCGCCCGTCGGTCAGGTTCACCGGGAAGGCGCTCGGGCGCGGTTTGGTGAAGGCGAAGTTGTAACCGAAGCTCGTGCTGTCCCAGGTGTTATCGGGCAGGTCCACCACCTTGGTGCGTTCGCCGTCGAACAGCGTCGCCTGACGCTTGCTCCAGTCGAAATCCACGCGCCGCTTCGGCTTGCCGTTGCGAATCTCCTCGAAGAACTCAGGACGCAGGCCGTCGGCCTCGATGCGCCCCCGGCTCTCACGCTTGACGTCGAGGCGATAGATCGCGGCGAGCCCGACGGTCTTCGACTCGCTGCGAATACGGTAGCGGCCGTCCTCGTGCTCGAACACGTCGCGGCCCTCGCCAATGGTCATCGAGCCGAACTGCACGGCGTAGCGGATCTCGATGCGTGAGGGTGGGGTGGCGGCGAGCGCCGGCGCAGTTGCCAGCAGCATCAGGCACAGCAGCAGGAATCTCATGTTGCCTCCGGTGAGACGATGGCGGCGGTTTGGGTGGAGGGCGGGGGCGCCTCGCCCCGCACGTTCACGCGCTGGCCGTCCACGGACAATCGGCCTTCCAGGAACCAGCGCACCGCGAGCGGAAAGACGCGATGCTCCTGCCGCAACACGCGTGCCGCGAGCGATGCCTCGTCGTCGCCCGGCAGGACCGGCACCGCCGCCTGCACGACGATCGGGCCGTGATCGAGTTCGGGGGTGACGAAATGGACGGTGCATCCGTGCACGCGCACGCCTTGCTCCAGCGCCCGCCGGTGCGTGTGCACGCCGGTGAATGCCGGCAGCAGCGACGGGTGAATGTTGACCATCCGCCCGGCGTAGCGTTCCACGAAGGGTTTGCCGAGGATGCGCATGAAGCCGGCCAGCACGACAAGGTCCGGGGAAAAGGCGTCGATGCACTCGGCCAGTGCCGCGTCGAACGCTTCGCGCGAGGCGTACTGCCTGTGCTCGACCACGCGCGTGGCGATACCTGCCCGCTGCGCGAACTCGAGCCCGCCCGCCCGCGCGTCGTTGCTGATCACGGCGGCAATCTCGCACGGCAGATGCGCCTCGACGAGCGCCTGCATGTTGCTTCCGCGGCCCGAGATCAGGATGACGATGCGCTTCATGCCAGGACGGTCTGCGGCTCGCCAGGGCGTTGCGCACGGATGGTGCCGATGCGCGTGGCCGTCTCGCCGGTGCCGGCAAGTGCCTCCAGCGCCTGCGTCTGGTGCGCGGGGTCGACCACGACCACCATGCCGATGCCGCAATTGAACACGCGGTGCATCTCCTGTTCGTCCACGCCGCCCGCCTCCTGCAACCAGTCGAACAGCGGCGCGCGAACCCAGCTGCCGCGCTGCAGTTCCGCGGTGAGACCCGCGCGCAGGATGCGCGGGACGTTCTCCAGCAACCCGCCGCCGGTGATGTGGGCGAGGCCCTTCACCGGCAGACGGCGCATCAGTTCGAGCATGGACTTCACGTAGATTCGTGTCGGCGCGAGGATCGCCTCCATCAACGGACGACCGTGAAAGTCGGAGGACAGGTCGGCGCTGCTGCGCTCGAGGATGCGCCGAATCAGGGAATAGCCGTTGGAATGTGCGCCGCTGGAGCCCAGCCCGATCACGACGTCCCCGGGGGCGATGCCGCTGCCGTCGATGATCGCGTCCTTCTCCACCACGCCCACGGCGAAGCCGGCCAGATCGTACTCGCCGGCCGGGTACATGCCGGGCATCTCCGCCGTCTCGCCGCCGATCAGTGCACACCCGGCGAGTTCGCAGCCGCGCGCGATGCCCGACACCACGTCGGTGGCCACCCCAACGTCGAGCTTGCCGCAGGCGAAATAGTCCAGGAAGAACAGCGGCTCGGCGCCCTGCACCAGGATGTCGTTGACGCTCATCGCCACGAGATCGATGCCCACCGTGTCGTGTCGGCCGGTTTCGAAAGCCAGCTTGAGCTTCGTGCCCACGCCGTCGGTTCCCGACACCAGCACCGGATTGCGATAGCGTTTCGGCACCTCGAACAGGGCGCCGAAGCCGCCGATGCCGGCCAGCACGCCGTCGCGCAGGGTGCGCCGGGCCAGCGGCTTGATGTTCTCGACGAGGGCGTCGCCCGCGTCGATGTCGACGCCGGCGTCACGATAGGTCAGGCCGTTCGGTTCGGTCATGGAGAAGAGGCAAGGAGCCGGGGCGAGTGTCCCGGCGGATGGCGAGATGATCTGCGATAAGATTGCGCGGCCTGCAGCCGTCGCTGCGCCGTATCGCTTCGCACGCGATTTTACTGCAACCACTTCCCATGCGCTCCGAATCTTCCCGCGTGCTGTGGATCCTGGCGGCACTGCTCGTTGCCGGTTTTCTCGTCTACCAGCTCGCCTCCGTCCTCTTCGTCTTTGCCGCCGGCGCGGTGCTCGCCTACGTGTGCGCACCGCTCGTCGAGTGGGTGCAGCGACGCGGGCTGCCGCGCTGGGTGGGCGTGATGCTGGTGCTGGTGCTGGTGGTGCTGGCGGTGGTCGGGCTGCTGCTGGTCCTGATTCCGCTGCTCATCTCGCAGGTGGGCGCGCTGGCCGACGAGGTGCCGCGCCTGGTCGAGTGGTATCGGGAGGTGCTGGTCCCGCTCGCCCGCGAGACGTTGGGGGTGAGCCTGCCTGCCGATGCCGAGCGCATGCGCGCGCTCGCCGCGGCGGCCATGCGCGACGGGGGCGCCCTGGTGCAGCGCCTGATTCCGTCCATCACCTCCGGCGGACTGGCCGTGGTATCCCTGCTCGGCACGCTGTTCCTGCTGCCGGTGCTGCTGCTGTATTTCCTCCTCGACTGGGAGGGAATGAGTGCCAGCGTCATGAGCCTGGTCCCGCGCAACGAGGTTGCGCGGGTGAGCCGCGTCCTGGGCGAGATCGACGGCGTGCTCAGCGCCTTCCTGCGCGGGCAGTTCCTGGTGATGATCAGCCTGAGCGTGTTCTACAGCATCGGACTCGCCATCGCCGGTCTCGACACCGCCCTGTCGGTAGGGATCATCACCGGCATGCTGGGATTCGTCCCCTACGTCGGCTTCTCGCTGGGCCTGTTGCTCGGCAGCTTCGCGGCGCTGCTGCAGTTCCACTCGCTCGCCGGCCTGCTCGGCGTCTGGGCAGTGTTCGTCATCGGGCAGGTGGTCGAGAGCTACGTGCTCACGCCGTGGCTGGTGGGCGATCGGGTCGGCCTGCACCCGCTGTGGGTGCTGTTCGCGGTGCTGGCCGGCGGTGCGCTGCTCGGTTTCCTGGGTGTATTGCTTGCCGTGCCGGTCGCTGCGGTGCTCGCCGTGCTCGTCCGGCACGCACGCAAGCGCTACCTGGACAGTTCCCTTTACTTGTCCTGATGCAGCAGATCCCGCTCGACTTCGCGATCGCGGCCGAGCCCACCCTCGATAACTTCGTCGCTGGCGCAAACGTCGAGGTGCTCGGCATCGTGCAAGCCCTGGCAACCGGTGGCGGCGGGGAGGCATGCGTGTGCCTGTGGGGTCCGCCGGGTTCGGGTCGGACGCACTTGCTGCGCGCGGCGGTGGATCGGGCGCGTCAGCAGGGGAGCGTGGCGCGCTATGCCACGCACTCGCTGCCCGATGTCGACGAGGCCGTGGCGTCGTTGCTCGCTGTGGACGACCTCGACTCGCTGGATGCGACCGACCAGATGCGTCTGTTCTCGCTGCTCGAGGCTGCGGCCCGTGGCGAACTTCGCCTGCTGCTCGCTGCCGGCAACGCGCCGGTGGCGCTGTCTCTGCGCGAGGACGTGCGCACGCGCGTCGCCCTCGGGCTGGTCCTGCAGGTGCGTTCCCTGACCGACGAGCAGAAGCGCGATGCCCTCGCCGCCCACGCACACACCCGCGGTTTCGAGCTGCCGGACGAGGTTGGCGACTATCTGCTGCTGCACGGCAGGCGGGATCTGCCCTCGCTCATGGCGGTGCTGGATGCCGCCGACCGCTACTCGCTGCAGTCGAAACGACCGGTTACCCTGGCCCTGGTGCGCGAGGTGCTCGAACGTGCGCGCCGCGGCAGCTGAACGCTATTTCCCAACGAGGTAGCGCCGGTCGTCGAACGTGCTCACCCAGTCCGGCCGGTACACCACCAGGAGCGTGATCGCGGCGCCGGTGGTGAATGCCTCCGCCCAGGACATGAGCAGATACCAGGGCAGGTAGAACGAGCGCAGGTACTCCGCCGGGTAGACGTTTGCACCGGCGAGCAGCACGCTCGCCATCAGGCCCGTGACCACCATCGCCAGGGCTGCCCCGAAGAAAGCGTTTCCGAAGATGTAGATGAAGAAATGGCTGGGCAGCCAGCGCTCGGTGGCACGCAGCGCCAGCGCGCTCACGCCTACCGGCACCGCGCCCATCAGCAGCACGTTGACCGGAATGCTCCACGCATCGAGGGTGCCGCCGACGGCGCTCAGCGCCACGACCAGCGCCATGGCCACCAGGGCCAGCTGCGGCCCGAACATCAGCGTGCACGCGCTCGCCCCCAGCAGGTGAAAGCCCAGCCCGGGCTCGATGCCGGCCCGGATCTGCCACAGTACGAACAGGGCGACAATGCTCCCTAGCCACGCGTGGCTGAAGGAATTCTGGCGCAGCCGCGACCAGGGCGCGCTCCAGGCGCTCCAGGCGAGCAGTCCACCGGCGACGAGCAAGGACAGCCAGTACCAGGTGGGCGGAAGCAGGGTGGATGTCAGATTCACGCTTGCGATCGGCTATACTTCGCGCCCGCCGGTTGCAGTGCGCGCCGACCTGGCGCGCGGCCCGGAGGACGCGTTCATTGTGGTTCCCAGCACTTGCCGCGCCCGCCTTCGGCGGGTCCGGCCTTTCGTCTGCGGATGAAGCCTATGCGCCTTGCCCTGTTCGACCTCGACAATACGCTGTTGGCCGGGGACAGCGATTTCGAGTGGGCACAATTCCTTATCGACCAGGGCGTGCTCGACCGCGAGCTGTACGAGGCGCGCAACAACCACTTCTACGAGCAGTACAAGGCGGGAACGCTCGACATACACGAGTTTCTCGACTTCCAGCTCAAGCCGCTCGCCCGTCACGAGCGGGCCCAACTCGACGAGTGGCACCGCGAATTCATGCGCTCCAGGATTATGCCCCTGATCACGCAGAAGGCGCGCGATCTGGTGCACAGCCACGCGCATGATGCGAGGGTGGTCGTCACCGCCACCAACAGCTTCGTCACGACGCCCATCGCGCGCGAGTTCGGCATCGAGTACCTCATCGCGACCGAACCGGAAGCCGTCAACGGCGAGTTCACCGGCCGCGTCGCCGGCGTGCCCTCGTTCCGGGAAGGGAAGGTCACGCGCGTGGAGGCCTGGCTTGCCGAGCGCGGGCTGCACTGGAACTCCTTCTCCGCCTCGTTCTTCTACAGCGATTCGCTCAACGACCTGCCGCTTCTGCACAAGGTGACCGACCCGGTTGCGGTCGACCCTGACGAGACGCTCAAGGAGTGCGCGCTCGAGAAGGGGTGGATGATCATCAGCCTGCGCTGAAGCGGCGCATGAACCCCCGCGGCGGCACCGCCTCCGGGTCGAGTGTCCGGCCTGCCATGCTGGCGATGCTGTTGTGCGCCGCCGTGCTGGTGAGCACGCTGGCGGCGCTTGGTATCGGCAGTCATGCGCTTGCGCCCGGCGATCTCTGGGCGGCGCTCCTGACCATGGAGGCGGCCGTTGCCAACGATGATCGTGATGGATGGTCGCGCGCCGATTCCCAGTATCACGAAATCATTACCACGGCATGCCCCAACCGGCTGCTGGGCGAACTCTCTCTGCAAATCCGCAACCGCGTTTCGTTTATTGCCATCGATATGCGCTCATCCAGTGAACGGCTTGCCGCCTGCACCCTGGAGCATCGACGCATTGTGGAAGAGATGGCAAAGCGCAATGGCGAGGGCGCAGCCGAGGCAATGCGCGCCCACATTGACCAG
>CAYLTE010000003.1:0-64937 GCA_964386195.1 uncultured Burkholderiales bacterium
AGCCGGGGCAGCCGGGGCAGCCGGGGCAGCCGGGGCAGCCGGGGCAGCCGGGGCAACAGCAACCGTGCCACCGAAGCCGTCCGACTGTACTTGCACGGGCGCAGGTGCCGCCGGTGGAGCGACGGGCGCAGGTGCGGGCGGAGCGGGCGGGGCAGCCGGAACGGGGGCTGCCGGCGCCGCAAGCTGCGGTACGACTTGCCGGACGGGGTTCACAATGTTCTTGACATCATCACCCTTGGCACGCTCCTGGACCTTGGCGTACTCTTCCGCCGTCAGGAACCGGTTGAACGAGAACAGTGTCTTCGGGTACGCCGCGGTGGTGTCGAAGGTCACGTTGGTGACCACCGCGTTAACGGAGATGTTGCGCTCGCTCAGCGCCTTGACATACTTACCCCAGTCACCCAGCGAGGTCGGCGTGATGGCGAAGCCCAGGGCCTCGTACGCGAGATCCTGACCTGGCAGCATGGCCAGGCGCTTCTCGTCGGAGCACGCCTTGATCTCCTTGCCAGTGACCTTGGATATCTTCGAGCCCCACTGGTTCTGCTTGCAGGTCGCGCAGTTCGGCGACTGCGGGGCCAGGATGTGCGAATCCGGCACCTGGCCGTTCTCGGACGAGCAGGTCGGCTCCTTGTCGTCCCCCGGCTGGTACTCGCCTTCGTAGAATTTCTTCGAGAGGTCCGGGTTCGCTGCGACCACGACGACCTCCAGCACCATGCGGGGCAGGGCTGGTTGGCCGGGCTGTGCTGGCATCATCAGCGTGACGGTCTCGCCGCCCTTGACGATGTGGAACTTACTGCCCTTGATGCTGATCCGCGGGAAGCCACCAGTCTTGATGCCGCCGGCCGCGGCGGCGTTGTAGGCCGCGATGGCGGCGACGGCTTCTGCTGTCTGCAGGTGCGCCGGGAGTTGGATGTTTGCGGGGAGGATTGCTACGGAAGTGCCGGACATAAAGTTCTCCAGAGTTAAAAAGAAAAGGCGCCTGGGTCGTCAGCTCAGGTTAAGTGTGACGCACGCCCGAAAAATTACTTGCCCTTGCCGCGACGCCACTGCAGGTCGCGGAACGAGTCCCACTTGACTCCGGGCGGCGGCGCGTTGTTGGTCTCGATGTACTCGCCGACCGCGGTCTTGTTCACGGCCTTGTTCAGCAGGTTCCAGTTGCCGGCGGCGCGGATGTGCTGCTTGATCTGTGCCCAGGCCGCTTCGAGGCCCGGCAGCGGCGGCACCTCCACGATGTAGTCCAGAGTCTCCTCGAAGTTCACCACGCCAGCCGAGGTCTTTGCCTGAAAGAAGGCTTGGTCACCGCTGGCGACCTTGTACTGCTGCATGTTGCCGTTGTTCATGAAGTCCTTCACGAACGTCTCGCAGAGCTTCTGCTCCTCCAGCAGGGGCTCCAGTTCTGCCTTGTGCCGCCCCTGGGCGAGTGCGATCTCTTCAGCCAGCGCAAAGCGGCGCTCCATTGCTTGCGCAGCCAGTTCGCTGTCCGTCATTTGCTGTTCAGTGTCTGCCATAACCCCTCCGTGGGTTGTGAGATAAGTCTGACAAGAGCTTTACTGAGAAAGTTCCCTAACCCTTTGGGGCGGAGTGGAATATGTCATATACCATTCCGCAGTTTGCCACAGCGTAGCCCAGGAACGCTACCGTCATCCCGGGACGCGCGCCGACATAGTAGGCGAAGGCTGCAGCCACGTACAGCAAGCCGCCGACGCCGAAAAGGACGGCGATCCAGTGTGCAAAAGTCATATCAGTTCCTCTCCGCGTTCCACCATGTCCATCAGGATACCCTGCGTACTCTGCCTGGTCTCCAGGCGTTTGTACATCTTCCGCTCGATCGCACTGCCCGCCAGCCCGATGATGTTGGCCACGTACTTCTGTCCCGGGCGGGTGATCCGGCCGTTCGCCTGCTCGAAGATCTTGTTCGAGTCGATCGGCGCATACCACACGATCGTGCTGGCTTCCGTCAGTGTCAGCGCATGCGCCATGCACTGCGGATGAGCCACCAGGACGCTCGGGTCGGGCTTCTGCTGGAAGTCACCGAAGATCTGATCGCGCTCGTGCTTGGGAACGTCTCCGTACACCACAGCGCAAGACCAGTGCTTGCTGATCTCCCGCTGCAGCATGTTCGTGACCTCGGTGAACGGCACATACACGATCACTTTCTCGTTACACTGCTCGATCAGTTTCAGAAGTTCCTCAACCCGCGTGCCGGCGTCGATCTCGTGCGGCTTGCCGTCCAGGTCATAGACCACCCCGCAGGCAATCTGCAGCAGCTTGGAACGCTTTACACCTTCATTGACCGCCGAGATACGCCCGCCCTTGATCTCAGTGTACAACTCGCGGTTCAGTTCCTTGTAGTGCTTGGTCTGCTCAGCGGACAATACGACATCGCGCTGCGAGTGGAGTTCCCCAGGCAGGTCCAGGCAGTCGTCGCGCTTGTACCGGATGGACGGGCGCATCGCCTCGAAAACGATCTTGTTCGCTTCTGGCCGCTCCGTCCACACGTAGACCGACTGGTGCTCCATCGTCAGGTTCCTGAACGTGGAGAAGTACTTGGGCACGGTGTTCGGCGTGATGAGCTTGCACTGCCCATACACGTCGGTGGGCTCCTGCGGGCGTGGTGCGCCGGTGAGACCCCAGACCCACGGCTTCGGGGGGCGCTTGGTCTTGGGGTCCGGCCACAGTAGCGCATTCAGGGACTTCCACTTCGCCGTCTGCTTGTTGCGGTACTCGGCAAGCTCGTCAATGATCCAGATGTCAATGTCGTCCCGCAGTGCGAGTTCTTTCTCAACGACCCCGATGCCCTCGTGATTGATGATGTAGAAGTCGTAGGGCTGCGCCAGCAGCTTCTTGCGGCGCGCGGCTGACCCGTGCAGCACGACTGCCTTACGATGGCGGAAGTGGTAGAAGAGCGTATCCGCCCAGGCACGCTCCAGCGAGGACAGCGGCGCGATGATGATCGCCTTGCGCCCCGCCTTGACCTGCATCAGATAGTCCGCTGCCCACGCGGCAGTCAGCGTCTTTCCCGTACCGATACCGTTTAAACAGTATGCGTGCGGGTTCGAGAGGAGGAAGCCTGCGGTGACCGGCTGGTGCTCGAACGGCTTTGGCACCAGCGACTGCTCGCGCGGCCAGTGATAGTAATACTCGATCGGCGACGGCGGCCGGAGCCCCATCGCTGCCAGCCGGATGCAGGAGTCCAGGTCATGCGGCATCCCCACGTTCCCCCCGCCCAGATCAAAAGCAGTGGGGATGGTCTGCAGTATCTGGGCGGGGTTCGCAACCGTCGCGAGGAGGCCGCGGATGTCGGGGTGGACTTGAAACACTATTTTACCTTGCGCTCCAACAAGGTCTGACAGTCGATGCACCGGACCTTGCCCAGCGCAAGTCGTGGCGCCGGGATCTCGATCCCACAGTCCTCTGAGACGCAGTGCGCCCCATCAAAGTCCGGATGAGTCTCTGGCGCGCTTTTGCCACGGGCGCGACGCTCTGCGTCCGCCAGGCAGGTTTCGATTGTTTCGCCAGCAATATCGGCAGGATCAGCCATGTTTCTTTTCCTCAAGGAGCATTAAAATTTGTCGTTCGAGGTATTCGATATCCTCGAAACTGTCGCAGCACGCGGCAAAGCCCCCCGCATCAATGATCGCACGTAAGTTGTTTGCTTGGTGCTTGCTCATACCGCGATCCTTCTCCCCCCGCCGCCCGGGAGCTTTGGCTTCCACCGACACAAACAGGCCGATGCGCTTGCCTACCATCTCTGGCGTCACGACAACAGGTACACAACCGATGCGATCATGGATACCCTGCACGCCCAGCCCATTCTGACTCGGTGCATAATGCCACGCGCCGCGACGATCGTACCACGGTTTGACAATCTTGTCTTTGACGTGGTTCTCAGTCTCGATTTTAATTTTCATATGGTTACCTCGAAGCGTTTACCTTGGTGGTGCTTGGTTAAATGCCAGCCCGAGCAATGCGGACACGAGTATACCCAAAGTTTCTTTTCACCAGGATACTTCTCCAGGGACTCCATCCCTGCGGCACGTGCTTGGCACTCATCCGTGTAGCGCCGCTTGCGCAGACAGACCAGGTTTGCGCGGATCATAGGGGCCGCAGTTGCGCATTCGCTGGTAGATAGAGCGGGTGCGCCGGTGTGCCGTTCTTGTTTACGCGCAGTGCCTGCAGTACCGGCGCCGTACGCAATTGGCGGAGCATGGAAATCACCTCGGCATCGCGGCCGAATAATTTGCCGTGGTTACCCCAGGCGCAAATGATGTAGCGGGCCATCATGGCTGCAGATATCAGATAGCGATCATTGTCCGGACCTATCGCCCGCAACCGACTCATGCGGGCCAATACTGCTGGATCCGTAGCGCGATACGCGAACAAGTTTACCACTTGCAGCCAATTGCACTGCAGCCGGCGCGCAAAATCCTTGCACCTGCGGATGGTCGGATCATCGACGTGCGCGTCGGCAGTAGAGGGGTTGAGCATAATGAACAGACAAGTTGGCCCAACCACTGACCCATCCAGCGGCGCGCCCACAGGGCGCTGGAGAAAGTAACGGTACTGCTGGCACGGGGAGATAACTGCAGTCATTTCGGCCGGCGCCCGACGATCACGCCGTTTATGGCGACGAACTTTGTACCCGGGAACCGGCAGCGGCCGACAGCGGCCATCTCGTCCCGGTACGCCGGCGTGCAGTCCGTGCAGAATGTGAAGCCGGGGGCAGCCGTCAACTGGGCCAGCACCTTGTACTTGCCGTAGTCCTCTTTGGAGTCAAAGCAAGCCGGCGTTTTCGCCGGCAGCGGGGCGGTGGAGCCTCCCTTCAAAGGCCGGCGTTTCGCACCGGCGGGGAGCATCCAACTGGGGTGCTGGTCTTTCACGAAGTCGCCCCCTTGTACTTGACAGCCGCCACTGGGCATTTGCCTTCGCGGTTGGCGTCGCAGTAGCCGCACGCGCGCGGCGTCGGCGTGCGCGGGTAATCGCCGGCTTTCCACATGATTTGCATGCGCTCCACGTCCGGCAGGAACGTCTGCCACATATCCGGGAGATCGCGACGATGGTAGAGCTTCGGAGAGATCTGGTTATGCCGCAACCAGATGTACGCCGTGTCGATCACATCGACATCTGGATACTGGTGGAAGCCCACTGCGGCAAACAACCGAAGCTGATCCTCATCGATCCACATCTGGCCGTTCTTCCAGTCACCCAGGAACGCATAGGTGCCGTTGATGATAGCGAAGTCATATATCACGCGAACCCACGCATTGTCCCAATCTTTGTACCCGCACGGACGGAACGAACGATCCAGCGCGAGTTGTAACTGCGTGAGCTTAACGCCCGGGGACTGCAGGATCATCTGGGCCAGCCCTTCAAACTGCTGGTATTTCTCCGGCAGCGCGACACCCTTCGAGATACGTGCGGTCAAGGCATTGTCCACCTCCGTGCCAGCACGCATCGCCGCGGTCTCGACATACTCGCAGCGGTCTGGGTGACCTTTAGGCGCTACAGCAGTGTGCCACAGCTTAGCGGGGCACTCCTTGAACGTCTTGAGGCGCGAGAAAGACCACGCCAGATGGGTTGTTGGCATTATTGGTTTTCCTCGTTGGCCAGATCACACAAGAAACACTGGCATGTATAGCTCGTAACCCATCCTTCAATAACGTCTTCCGGACGTGCGAGGTATCCCAAGGAATAGAAATAATCACTCATGACTCGCCCTCCATTGTCCATTGATGATGTTGACCAAGCTCCGCTTGCCGTTCGCATAGATCAAGCAGTGTGTATGCAGCCACGAGGACGGACCTCGATTGTACTCCAGCGTCAGCCGGGAACTGGTGCCGACCTGGTATGCGCCCTCCATGATCCCGGGCGAGTGCGAGTGCCCGATGATCGTACGCTCGCCGATGCGGCTGAAGCCCTTGCGTGACCCGCGTGCACCATTGGCGCCCTGATCGCCGTGGTAGCCGACCTCGATACCACAAATGCGGAAGCTCTCGTCCCGCGCCAGGAAGTGTGTGCGGGATGCGCACTTCATCTTCTGCTTCGCCCAGTAGACGAAGGGGTCGATGGTCTGCGCCCCCGACTCGCCCATCCTGGTACCGAGCATCATGGCCTCGAACGTGCGCGCCCAGAACACACAGTTCACCGGGTCCGTCTTCGGGTTCGCCTCGCGCACCCAGCGTGCGATCACGTCGGGGTGGTTGGAAGGCACGAACACGTTCCGGCAATCTTTAGGCGTGCAGCGATCCACAAAATCGAACGTCTTCTGCAGGGCATTCTCGACGTTGTTCAGCCCGGCGTGGTGCTTCGCATACTCGATGAACGGGTTGTCGCGGTGGTGGTGGTTGCGTGCGTAGCCATCGTGAATATCATGCCACACCAAGTACGCGGGCTTCAGGGCGGCCACGATGCCGGCGGGGCCAAAAGTCGCCTCGACTACGCGCGGATCCACGAACTCCTCGTGTGTGTCGCCCATGACCAGTCCGGCAAGTTGCTCGACCTTCCGCACTTTCTCGCCGGCGTACTCGCGGTCCAGGTCCATAAACGAGCCATCCTTGACGGCGTTCAGTTGTCGCAAATGAAAGGTCTTGCCGACGATCTCCACGATACAGGCACCGTACGTGTGATGGAAGTCGCCCTTCTTGCCGGCCTTCGTTGGCGAGTAGTTCTTCATCGTTACCGCGCCCGTGGTCGTCATGATTTTGGGCAGCTTCGCCTGCGGCGTCGGCACAGTGTTCAGTTCCAGCTTGGGGTGACCGATAATAGCAGAGTTCGCGCCGGAAATCGACTCGAAGCCCTGCAGCGGGGCGGATGCCGTAGGCTGGGTCTTGATGTCCGCCAGCAGCATGAGGTTGGGGTTCAGGCGCATGCGCTTGTCGAACAGGTACGGCGCCAACTCAGGCGCCCACCAGTCGTCGCTGTTCGCAGCCTTGCTCCAGTGGGACGTGGGGTTCTTGTAGCGGTACGGGATCACCAGCAGTTCGGCGGCGTTGTGCTTGCAGTACGTCAACAGCGACTGCAGGAACGCCTTATGCACCGGCGTCGCGTTCTGCGCAGCCGTGATGACGAAGCGCTTCACCTCTGCGGGCGTCTGCAGCGCGCGATGCCGCTGAGTAACTTGCGCCGCATCAAGCACTGCTGCCTTGGCTGGCATCTTCTTGCCGCGCGGTTTCACCGTGGAGGATAGCCCAAACGCCGCCGCGCGATTGATTCGCGCCCGCAGCGTTTCGCGCGGCATCTTTAACGCCCGGGCCGCGGCACTCAAGCTGCCATGGCGGGTAACCGCATTCAGCGCAGCTTGTGCAAGTCGCTTTGGCAGTCGGGTCATTCGCACCGGTGCAGCGCAGTCTGCTGGCGCGACCGTTGGTTTCAGGTTAAGTGCCCGGGCGCGGGCAGCACGGGACTGCAACGTGGCGCGCGGGATCTTGGTTGCGCGCTCCGCCGCAACGGCGCCGCCATGCTTTGTGATGGCGTCCAGCGCGGCCTGAGCAACTTCGCGAGATAAGGGGGTCGTGGTCATCAGGCTTGCTTGTCGTTCTCTTCCATCGGTTCGACCTTGACCCACTCCGCCGGCGTGGTCATCAGCAACTCGACCCCGCGCTCCAGGCGCTCCAGGGAGTCATTGTTCCAGAGTTGCCGTTCGCCGGGCAGGATGGTCAGCGGCACTGCGCTGGCGTGCGCGCTGGCAATAACGCCTTCGCCGCGATGAACATGCCAGATGTTTCCGCCGAACCGGTCGCCGAACGCGCCAGTCTTGATCCATTCGCGCTCATTCTCGAAGCGCGTACCGCACTCGACAAAGTGCTGCGGCGCATGCTCAGGGTACTGGTAGATCTTCTGCAAGCCGAAGATGAAGTCTTCCGCGCGGTCCAGCCAGTAGTTCGGGGTCTGTGCGCGGCGATACTCGGTGCCCCACCATTGGAGGACCTGGCGCGGTGACAGCGGAGTATCGCCCGAGTCAATGAATTCCTTCAGCACGTTCGTGAACCCAGAATCAAGGCAGTTCTCGCCCGCGAGTTCCGCGAGCGGTATTTCCTTGGTCTCGCGATTCCGCAACAGCGACTCGTCTTCAAGCGCGAATGCGTTGCGCACCTCGGCGTACAGCGCATCGCTGAAGGCAAACTTCACGAAGCCGAACGTACGGACCAGGATGTCCGCGACTGAGTCTTTTCCGGCGCCTGCCGGTCCTGCGAGTCCAATGACAATCATATACCCTCCAGAAAAATTACTTCGCCTCGTACCACGTATCACCGATGCCGCTGTCCGATGCCAGCGGGATGTCCTGCCCCCACACTGGTCGCTGCTTCATCGTCGCTGCCATAAAGTCCCGACACTGCTCTGCAAATTCTTCCGGCACCACGCACACGATGTTGTCATAACACTCCGTCGCGACCTTGTAGCCGGCCTCGTGTATGGCGATCATCTGCGCACCGACGATCTCTTGCTCTAGAAGCTGCGCGACGTTGTTGGTTGCTGAGCCTCCGTAGATGTGAACGCGCGACCTGCCATCCCAGTAGGTCGCCTCGCCAGAGTCAGACCGCTGCAGTCCAGGATAGTTCAACCGTGCGCCCGAGGGAGCGACGATGCACTCCTTCTCGGTGTAGAGCACGCCGCGCGGGCCAAAGTGTACCCGCTCGCCGCGGATCATGGCGTTGATGACGCCCTCCATCGTGGACCACAGTCCGGTCTTGCTGTCCGAGATCTGCCGGTTCGACTGGCGCCAGAGTTGCACAATACCATTGGTCACCGCGCAGTGGATCAGTCGGTCGCCCATCTCCAGCCGACTCGGCATCTGCGATACGGTCTCGACATTCTTGGGGTTGTTCAGGAAGCGCGTGGGATCGATCTGCATCGCCACCATATCGCGCTCGGTGAACTGGATCGGGGGTGCGCCCAGGTGTCCCTTCAAGAAGTTGAAAGCAGCAGTGTACCACCCTTGCTGGAACAGAAAGCTCAGTTCACTGATCTTACCCACCTGACCGGGGATGAAGTCTTCCTCAGGGCGCTTCTTGCGATCAACAGGGCGCCCGTAGATACGCGTGGCAAACTCCGAGTACACGTCCCGACCCTGGGCGAACGCCTCAACCTTGTCCTGCTGCCCTGCGAGCCAAGCGGTCAGGCGCGCCTGAATCTGAGAGGAGTCTGCGGACACGACTTTGCAGCCCTCCGGCGCGCGAATCGACCGTTTGATGACCGTCATCTGTGGGTTGGCCTTGTTCACAGAGGTCAGGTTCATCCAGTTCATGCCGTCGCCCGCGGATGCCCGCTGGGTATGCGTGCCGTTCGACTTGATGTACACCGGCAGCGGCCCGCGTCGCGCGCAGTCCAGGAAGCGCTGGGCGCGCGTCTCGATGATAGTGGACTTCACAGACAGGCGCGTCTCCGCGAGGAACCGAATATCCTCATCCTGATCCTCCAGCAACTCCTGCATGCCGGGGTCCGTCTTGGCGAACGCAAAGATCGTCTTCGGAGAGCCGTCCGGATTGGGCTTACCCAGCTTGGTCGGCGCAGCGCGGCCATGCAGCTTCAGTATCTGTGCGAACTTGTCGGAAGAACTGAACAGCGACTTGTCATAGCCACACTTGGCGAGCAACGCCGCCTTGCGCTCTTGCTCAGCGAGCACGGCCTGCTCCAGCAGGGCTACGTCCCCCTGGAACACGGGCTCGGTAAACATCCGGGTCTTCAGATCAATCAGCTTCAGTTGCTGCTCCGTGCACTGCGGCAGGTACAGTTGTGCCAGTGCGTATTCGCCGTCGCAGTCTTCCATGCAGTACGACGTGAAGTTGTGAAGCTCGTCCCGGGAGAAGTCCTCCAGGTGTTTGCCCTTGGCCATGCCAAGAACTTCCACCCGCTTCACGCCCAGGTTGTGCCGGCGCAGGCACGAGCCCAGATCATGCGGTACCTTCGGACCATCCACGATACTCGACATGGGGATGGTGTCCAAGATGAACCCGGGCGATACGCCGTACTTCCAGTACAGGATCGCCGCATCGAACTGCGCGTGATGGCTCAGAAGTGCCGTATTCGGCCAATCCACCTCTTCGCGAATGAACTGTTCCGCGCGCTCAGGCAGCACCCAGAAGGAAGGCTGCGCGTTAAACTTGAAGCCCCAGATCAGCACCTCGAACCTGGGGTCGCGAATGTACGCCTCGTTGGTCATCTTGCTCAACGAGTATTCCGAATCGAAGTAGGTCTCGGCGTCCGCGGTCAGGATGTCCATCGCGGTTCCTTGACCAGTTGGATGCGGACATCTCGTACGATTTTGCGCCCCTGGCGAATACACAGCAAACGGATATACCCCTTCTCATAAATATCGGGGAAGGTCGCACGTACGCGCATGAATTCTCCGATCGACAACTTGATTGCGCGCACATTAACCCCGCCGCGCCACATCAGATAAAGCCAACTGGCGATGTGGTGCCCGAGTGAAGGCCGCGAGAGCGGCAGCGTACCTTGGCTCACGCGGTATTTCCTCGCCGCTTCGTGGGAATGAACTTGCGCTTCCAGCGATTGAATGCACGCATGAACGGAAAGCGCGCGCTCTCCAGATTCTCCATTTTCTCCAGCAGCCCTGTTGCCATATATGCCTGAGTCTCGTCCATGAACACGGCTTCGCTGTATCGCTGCGCCGCCAGCGCTGCCGCAATGGTCTTGCGTGCGTCTGCGGGCAGCGCTTCCGTAAGGGTATCCATCGCCTCACGATACTGGGGCAACAGGTAATACATGGCGTGCGCGATCTCATGCTCTATCACCGAGGTCTGCTGCGTCACTGCCCCGATGATATAAAACTGCCCGCGCTGATGCTGCTGAACCACCGTGGCGATGCGCGCAAAACGAATATCCCAAACGGACAACTCCGGCAGCGGTAGCTGCAGGAACGCTTCGACGGCCTCGCCGGGGATGTTGTACCCCTGGAAGTCCTCGAAGTACGAAAACATATGTGGCGCGGGCTCATTTTCCTGTCGGGTTTCTCCGATGTACCAGTGCATGAATTGGCTCAGCGTAAAAGCCTTACCGCGGAACTCCGGGTTTCCCGACTCGTAGAATTCCTGCGGGCGGATGAACAGCAGGCCAAGATCGACGGGGCTGTCCGCAGTGACCAGCCAGGCGCCGGCTTTTGCAATGCGCTCGATGGTGAAGCCGTCCACGTGGAACTTCATTCTGCATCCTTGTAGAACAGCGGGCAGACTTCGAAGAATCGCGCGATGAACTGCTGCTTCGCTTCCGCGGGGGTCCAGCAGAATAGTTGGCGATTGGCAGGCGCGGGGGCCGACTCCGCGCCATACCACGCTGCAGCCGACAAGCCCGGGACTGTGGGTAGCAGTACTTCGCGCTCGCGCATCAGCATGGCCTGGTCTGCGACATGCACCTCTTCCGGAAGCTGGCGCGGTAGATCAAACTTTTCCGCGATCACGGCCCAGTTCAATGCCTCCAGGTCCGCATAGTTCTCCAGGTGTCGCTTCACCGGACTGGCTACGTCCGTCACATACGCTTCCGTGGCGTCATGCAGCAGTGCCACCAGGGCAAGTTCCTCAGGCACGCAGTGTGACACATGCACAGAGTGCTCCGCCACAGAGTAAAATGTGCGCGCGTGTCCTGTGAAGCGGCACTGCATCGACAGCGAGTGTGCAATGTCAATCAGCGCCACCTCGTTCATGCGCGGGTCCAGCGGCCAGTAGACGCCGCCGGAGTACCGCTGCATGAAGCTGCCCTTGCGCGCGGTCACGGGGCGGGCCGACGTTCCGGTGCGACGTGCAAGAGCACGTAGGCCATCGGGACCAGGTAGGGCATGTTGTAGACCAGGTTCCGGTCCTCGGCCGCCGGCAGCGGGTACGGGAGCTTGACCACCTTCTCTTCCTCGGCGGTGTGAATGGCATCCCACTCCGCTGCGGCGGTCATCACGGCGAAGTGATGGACCCAGATGCTTTCTTCCTCGGACGGATAGAACTCCTCCGTGCGGAAGTGCAGCCAGCGGTCAGCGCTGATGTAGACGCCGGCCTCCTCGCCAAACTCGCGGGACATCGCCTGGCACCGGCGCTCGCCGGGCTCAACCTTGCCGCCAATGCCGTTGTACTTGCCGGCCTGCCAGTCGGGGCGAAGTTTCTCGATCAGCGCGACTTCTTTGCCGTCCGGGCTGAAAGCGTAGCCCACGACGTAGTCAGCAAAGCCGGGTTCGGGCGTGTCCGCATCTGCGCGCTGCGCCGCATCCGGCTCCTTCAGTACGAGCGCAGGGGGCGTCTCGGCTGCGGCAAGCCCGTACACTTCCCCTGCGTCTACGCGGGCAACCTGGATACCTTCTGCGGTATTTTTCAGGAGGGAGATCGCGGCGCCCGAGGTCGCCACATCACGGCCGGTGCTTGTGCCTGCGGCCGTCGTGCCTGCAGCGAGGATTGCCTGCACGCGCGCCTCCACGTCTGACAAGTCCGCAGGAGGAGCCTTCGCCTCGCGAGTCACGGCAAGCCCGGCGATCGACGCGGGAACGGTGGCGACATCATTTTCTGCAATGTTGTGGGCCTCTTGCTCGTTCATATCATCCTTTCACGCACAGCACCTGCTTCAGGGTGTGCTCAATGTCCACCAGTTCTACCTGGGCAGCCATCACCGCGTCGATGGACTTGTACGCGGCGGGGGTTTCGTCAATCACCTCGGCATCCTTGCGACACTCCACGCCTGCAGTATCGCGGGCATGATCTTCCAGTGTGAAGCGCTTGCGCGCCTCATTGCGACTCATCGCGCGGCCGGCACCATGCGAGCAGGAGCAGAAGCTGTCCCGGTTCCCCTTGCCTCGGACGATAAAAGACTTCGCACCCATACTGCCGGGGATGATGCCCAGTTCGCCCGCTTTAGCCGACACTGCGCCCTTCCGCGTGAGTAGAACATTCTCGCCAAAATGGCGCTCGAACGACGCGTAGTTATGGTGGCAATTCACTGCCATCTCGCCGGCAACCTCGACCGGCTGTACAAAATGCCGTTGAACCGCTAGCAGCGTTGCGTGCATCATCTGGCGGCGGTTCTCCGCAGCGAAGCGCTGCGCCCAGTGCAACGCTTCCATGTATTCTCCGAAGTGCTGCGAGCCCTCGGGGATATACGCCAGGTCTGCATCCGGCAGGTTGATGAACCAGCGGCGCATGTCCTCCTTGGCCTTCTCGATAAAGTACTGCCCGATCGCGTTGCCAATGCCGCGCGAGCCAGAATGCAGCATCACCCATACCCGCTGGCGCTCATCCAGGCACATCTCGATGAAGTGGTTGCCGCCGCCAAGTGTGCCAATATGATGCGGTGCCCGCTGGGCTGCCCGCTCCAGCTTCTGATGTTTCGTTGTCGGCTTGGTCAGCCCGGCATACCAGGCACCATATCGCGGCGAACTGTGCGCGCCACGGTCATTCGGGCCGCCATTGTCAGTACGGCCGTGCGGGACGGCAGCTTCGATTGCACTGCGGATAGCGAACAGATTGTCCGGCAGGTCTTCCGCCGTCAAGTTAAGCGGCACGGCCATCATGCCGCAGCCGATATCCACGCCCACTGCGGCGGGGATAATCGCCCCGCGGGTTGCGATCACACTGCCGACCGTCGCGCCCTTGCCGTAATGCACATCCGGCATAACGGCAAGATGGGAATGGATGAAGGGCATCCGGGAAATATTGTACAGTTGCTGGCGGGCCTGGTCTTCAACCGGAACCCCGTCAGTGAACATCTTGATCGGCACGCCACCTTCGAGTTTTTCAACCTGCATAATCTGCCTCAATGATAAGTCATCTGGTCAGGCACACGGCACAGCCCGATGGACACAAGATACGCTGCCTGCTCCAGCAGTGCAGAGGGGACGCACTCCGCCTCGATCATGTCCTGCATCAGAATCACGATCTCCCAGGTGGACAGCAGCCCCGCCCGGAACGCGTGCCAGCGGCGCATCGGCACAGGCTCCCGGTAGTGCATGACATAGGCTTCGCTCACGCAGCTTCGCCTTACCGGCCCTTGTACAGGTGCGGCGTGCGCAGCGCGGCGTTGTGCCGCTTCAGGTCGCGGTACTTCATCTTAGGCGTGCCGCGCTTCAGCAGGGTCGGGTACGGTACTGGGTACAGCGTGGTCTGCACCACGTGCTCCAGCTTGCCCGTCTGCTCGTTCTTCTGCAGGACATGCACCGGCGAGCGCGGGGTCTTGCCGTCTGCACTCATGATAACCTTGGTCACGGTGCGCGAGACCACTCGCCGACGCGCGCCCACGATGGGGCGCAGGATGGGGCCGAAGCGTCGGCACACCTGCTCGAAGTTCGGCTTCAGTTTGCGATCCACCGGGCCAAGCTCGCGAATCACCCGCTCGCGCGTCTCGAATGTGGGCATGCGACCGATGTGATGCAACTTCGGCTTCTCGTACTCCGGAATGGTTTTGCCGGGCTTATACCCGGCTTTGTGTGCAAGACTCGTGACGTGTTGCATAGCCCCTCCAAGGGTTGTGTGTCAGAAGATCTGATCGAACAGCAGGGCGGCCAGGAGTCTGAAAGGCACTCGGTCTGTGCCTCTTCGCTCGGGGACTCGACCCACCGCGACGAGTGCCCGATCGGGGTAACACTTCGCCGCGCTCCTGCCATAACTGCCCCTACTGCTCGATCACATCTTCCGAAGTTACCGGATACAACTCTTCCCGTAGTGCCCCAGACCTGGACAGTAGCCCGGCCTGGCCTTTCGCGGTCTTCAACTCCTGCCAGTCATCCAGTCCAGGAACATGAAAACTGGCGGGTTCACTTTTGTCCAAGCGCTCCGCCTGGAGATATTGCGAGATCATTGTCATACAAACTCAGACTGCGCTACCCTTGGGAAGTTCCTTTCAGGAGCGCCCCACCAACCGCGCGAAGGTGGGGCGCTGATTCTCAGGGATGAAGTATGCGGTGAGTTAGGCTTTCATGGGCGGCTCCTCCAGGAAATTGAAGCTGGCGATCTCAAGTCAGGCTGCACTGCTCAGATAAGACCTGGGCGTGCCGGCAAAGTTCAGTTCCTCCCACCCACTTTCGCAAGCAGCGCGGACTCAGCCATCCGCAGGTAATGCGACTTGCCGCCGCCCGCAGCGCCACCGTAGAGAATCTTCGTCGCCTCCATCCTGTTCAGCCTGTCCTGAAGGTGCTGGGCGTGGAGGCGGAGGGCGCCAACGTATTTTGCGTAGTCGCCCGCATAAACAACGTCACCGAATTGTGAGAACTTGTAGCCATCTTGATTCGGCTCCTCCGGCCTCCCCTTCGCGTTCTCGATGGCGCAGAGGCGTTTGCGGTGTTCTAGCAGTTCTGTTGCCAGAGAGCGAACCAGCGCGGCAGGGTGGATTTCCGCCAAAGTCTCAATCGTTTCGTCCTCTTTAATGTGCCTATCTGTTGCGACATCCAGCGTCGGCGCTTCGTGAGGGGCGGTAGGATTGACTTTAATTCCGCATTTACTGCGGGCTTCTAACTCAGATTTACAATGCTGGAACGCTGGGCCGCGGTCGCCGCAGTAATTACAAAAAGACATCTCACACCTTCCTTTCTGTCGGCAGAGGGGGCAGCGGTTGCCAGCCAATTAGTTTTGGTCCGCAATGCTCAATGAATGACCGGTGCTCGTCTTGCCATTGCTCAGACGGTTCCGGGTAGTTCATTTCGGCAAGCGGTTGTTTCTTCCCTAGTCCGCGCCACAAACCATTAGTCACCAGAACAAACTCGTTTTCTGGCGCAGTCTCAATCGGCATCCACCCGCCATCATCCTTCTCCGCAAGCGCGGCGGTGATGCGGGCGCGACGGTTCCACATTTCTGGCTCAGCGCAAGCAGCGCATTCCTCACACTCGACGTAATGCCAGTCTTTGCCGTCGCCTGTCTTGCCGAGACTTCTCGACACCAGTGCGCTCCCACAAAACGGGCACGGCAGCAGTTCATCGTTTGCCATGTTCGGACTCCTTCTTCCCGGCAGTGGCGCGGAGTAGGGCAGCGTTACGTTCGACGGATTCTTGCTCTGCATCGTGATACTGTGGAAGCAGTTTCCCGCCGCAATACTGGCACCATGCTGCATCGTTTTGATGCGGCCCGCCATCTGTAAATTCAAACACATGCCCGCAGGATGTGTTCCACGGCCCATCGGAATCCTGCATCCACACGCAATGTGATTCTGCCACCGGCACCCGCACATGCGTCTGCTCGGATTGGGGTGCAGGCAGTATTGTGTCGCCAATATACGACGCGCCGACCGGCCCCATCGGGACCTTGCTGTAATCCTCTACATTGACCTGATCGGCTGCGCGGGTGATGGCTTCGCGGCACATCGCTATCACAGCATGGTCGCCTCGTTCTTTCTTGTTTTTGATGCATTCAACCAGAATACCCTTGCAAATCTCCGCCGCCCGCAGCATCCCCTCACGCACTCCTGACGGCGGGGCGGTGTAGAGGGGGCGTAACTCGTAATCCGCCCTGTCTTTAAGACACTTAGCTGTAGCCTCGTCTGCGTGTTGCCAAATTGACGGCCCTTCTTCTGGATCAATATAGCGTTGCTGCCACGCCACCGGCTCCCCCTGCGGCTGCGCTTCCTGCCAGTAGGCGCATCGTTGCTGATTGCTGGCGGCACACTTGCACGGAGGGGCTACGCAACGACCCTGCGGCTGCGCGGAAAGGGCTTTGCGGCAATCAATCAGCAATCGCTCCAATTCTCTCGGCGGCATACTCATGTGTAGTTCAGCCGCAATGCTGGCGGCCCGTCGCTGCAAATACTCGGCGTCTATGCGGGCGTCCAGCCGCTTCACTAGTTCCTCGCGCTCACTCATGGCTTTCTCCTTTGACTGCGCGGCGGTGAGGGTGGCAAACATGGTTACAATATCTTTGCGACAATTAGCCCTCTCGTCATCAAGTCGCTTACATTCTTCTCCGTGTGCTGTTTCGTAATTCGCTTGAATTGCCTCAAGCTCGTCTAACAGCGCCACCAGCGCGTCGGTGTCAGCGGGGGCGGTCATTTCTTCACCACTTGGTAATGTGTGTAAACTTTTTCAATCTTCACGCCAATATGAGACATGAGTAGCTCTAACTTTGCTTCCAGTTCTCGCCGCTCCTGCTTGCTATCGTCAAGGCGCTTATCAAGCCATTCCAATTGGCGCTCAAGTTGTTCTACTCGCTTATTTGAGAACATCTTCCCCTCCCTCCCGCGCTGTGGCGGCGTCGATTGCTGCGTCAAGTTCAGTGCCTATAAGCGGTTGCCAGCCGCCATGAAAACCATCCCAAAATTCTAGTTTCCATCTTTGCCAACGGGCAGAATGTTGCGGAACATCACCAGCAAGCCACCTATACCGCCTCGCATCCGCCTCCAACTCCCTGCAACTGGCCTCGACTTTCTCGGCGCGTTTAATGGCATCGACTATCTTTAGTGTTTCGCCGTCTTCCGCATACACTTCGTCTGCAAGTCTTGTGTATTGCTTTTCCATTAACTGTCGTTTCTCCCTCTCCCTCTCCCTCTCCCTCTCCCTCTCCCTCTGCGCCTCGGCCTGATATGCGGCCAGTTCGCGCTCAAGCTGGCGGGCGTGTTCTCGCCACGCCTTAAATCGCACCCCCCATTCTTCACGATTCCACAATGCGTCCGTCCTCGGCGTTGCGCTCTGGTCGCTCATTTCGGCACCACCTTCCCGTTCCAGTGGTGGGGCTTCGCGGCCAGGTTGATGCAGACTGTGCGGGGGCGCTGTGAGACAGGGATGCCGCCGTGCGCCTGCTTCACCTGCGCAGCGGCTTGTTCACAGGCGAACACGTTACCGAACGGACCGATCTGCGCAGGCGGTTGGCCGATCAGAAAAATCACCAGTATATACTTCATCCGCGCACCGCCTTCTGCCACTCGACAAGCATTGACCGGGGATTACACCAGGAGTTCTTCTGGCGGGGCTTCAGGGAGTTCACACACAGCAGCTTGGCTGGCGCGGGTACGTCGTTCAGGTGGATCACATTCACGGCGCCCGGGATGTGCCCAGGGTGCGCGCGGTAGCAGTCGTACACCCGCCAGGCCCCGCGCTTGCCGCGGAACGTGCCGACCTCGGGATGGTAAGTGCAGATCACTCGGTATGTCATTTCAGCCCCATCATTTTGTTCACGGCCGTTCTCAAACCAGCCGGCACCGGCAGGGTTTTCTTCTCCGGCACCTTCGGGAAAAACTCTTCACCTTCCGGCCAGAGTGTCCGCAGTTTCTCAAGCGTGCTGACCGTCTCCAGCAGCGTCTGCAGGTGCAGTTCGAGTTTGCGCCGATCCGCATGAATACCCTGGTGAAGCTGCACAATAGCTGCTGCGCGCGGAAACAGTGCGTCGCCTTTCTTAATGGTGAACTGTTCCGCTATGTGCGCAGGCATCGGGCGCTCGTGGGACATCGCAAGGAGCCTGCAGGGGGACTCAGGCTTGTTACCCCAGTGCGTGAACCCGTCACAAGAAATGTGAATTTCACGCTGCCAGCGGAACCAGTGCTTCTGCAATTTTGCTGTTATCGGGAAGACATCGCCGAACTCGCGCATATACAGCACATCCGCAAGTTCCTGCCGTTTCTGCTCCAGTGCCGCTTCCCGTTGTGCGAACGTATGTTGCAGGCAGTTCGCGATAATCGCAGCGCGTAATTGCTTGGTCAGTTTCATGGCAAATCTCCTATTCGATCCCCCCACTCCCCGCCAATCTTCTCAGCAGGGACCGCTTGACAATACCGGTGCGAGTAGATCAGCTTGTTCGCCGGCAACGTGCGCGGTACCTCCTCCCACTGCCAAGAGCGGCGCCACCAGTAGACGCCGGGCTGCTCCGGCACGGTCTTCGACCAGTTCACGCGCACCCCCGCGCCCGCACGATGTTACCCGTGGCGATGGCGTGCCGGCACAGCAGTTCCGCCTCGCTGAGACTGTCCGGCGGCTGCGTGCTGCGCACGTAGATGCTGCCAGCCGCTGCTGCAGCGAACAGCAGGGCCAGGATGATGTGCTGAAGTTTCATTCGCGCACCTCCCGCGTGAAGTGTTTGATCTGTTCCCACGTCTGTCCACCCAGCACGCTGCGCTCGAACGCGGCTTCATCCGGGAACTCGCCTTCCGCGCTACCGTGCGTGTAGTTGTCGTAGTCCACGAGGAACTGTCGCGTCACCACCTTGGCCGTGTCCGGCCGCTGATGAACGGCGACCCGCACCTCGCGCACGCAGCCCATGCTCGCGGCGATGTAGACATCGATCTGCAGACCACCGCCCTTGGGCTGCGTGCGCGCCTTCCGCACATAGTGGCTGTTCATCAAGGCAGTGCCGGGGAACTTGTCCTCCGGGAACAGCGCGGCCCCATCCAGCCCGTCGATCAGCTTGGTCCCTGCCGGCAACACCCGGCCAGTAACGTAGGCGACATAACCCTCGCCGCACTGCACCGGCACCCAGCCGGGGCGCGGAATATCGCCTTTCATGAAAACTGCTACGCGTCGTGCGCTCATGCTTGTCCTTTCCATTGATCGTGATCCAGTTTTGCAGCCACCCAGGCCCCATGCTCCGTGGTGTAGGGCCTCGACCGGCCGCCAGAAGCGGGATGATACCACTCCCACGCCCCATGCAGCGGGTAAATGACATACCCCGCCGCCTGCACCTGCTGCTTCCATCCCAGCACCGCCGGCACGGGCTGCGGTGTCGGTTGCGCCTTGATCCCGCAGAACGCCAGTGCTGCTGCGCGCAGTGCAGTGAACATTAAAGCCCCCCTTTCGCTTGGTTGATCTGCGAGTCAGTCAGCCGATCCATGCGCACATAAGTTCGCACGGCAGACCGCAGCGCGTCATCAGACGCCCGGAACAGCCCGGCCGCATTGGTCCTTGGGTCTTGCTGGAGCACCGCCAGCAACTGCTCGCGCGTCAACTGCAGGATGGTGCCTTCGAGAGCGGGTGAAATTTTCATTTCATCAACTCCGCGTAGTCTAAGTCCTCGATCTGCGCCAACTGCAGACCGGCCCAGGCTGTGCGAATCTCCGTGCCGAACTTCGCCACCAGTGCCTGCGCGTAGAGGAACTCCATGCGCACAGACAGTAGATCAACGATCTGATACTGGTCCGGCTGCCGCAAGGCCCCCGCAATCGCCTTGACCGTGAAGAGCTTGGCCGCAGTCGCCTTGCTGATGCCGGCGCGTGAAGAGAGGCTTCGACGGTGCTGCACTTCGCCCTTAAGGCAGATGCGATACAGCCGGGTTTTCTCGTCCACGAGCCCGCGCTGCATATCCGGCAGTCGATCGTATGCCTGTTCGATCAGCGCTAATTGTTCCTTGCGGGTCATGGTCAGTCCTCCAACCGCAGCCCGCGCTGCTGCGCGATTGCGATAAATGTCGGTATCATCAGCTTGGTTAACGTCCGATCTGCCGCATGCGTCTCCCAATGCTTGATGATCCGCCCCAACGGCCACCAGCGACAGCCGGAAGCAACATAGGCCACGCCACCAACATCGCACAGCGCGCGCCGATAGCCGTCCACGTGCCCTAAGTCTATCGCCCATGTGACCCCGTCGCCGAGCTGGACCCGGTTGCCGAGCGTGACCCCGTCGCCGAGCTTGACCCGGTTGCCGAGCGTGACCTCGTCGCCGAGCTGGACCCGGTTGCCGAGCGTGACCTCGTCGCCGAGCGTGACCCAGTCGCCGAGCGTGACCTCGTCGCCGAGCTTGACCCAGTCGCCGAGCTTGACCCAGTCGCCGAGCTTGACCCGGTTGCCGAGCTTGACCCGGTTGCCGAGCGTGACCCCGTCGCCGAGCGTGACCCCGTCGCCGAGCGTGACCCGGTTGCCTGCTGCGCACTGCGGATGCCCCGGACTCACATACCCGCCTGAAGCGTTTTTGTCCCAGCTACGAATAATGGCTGCGGTCAGCATGTCAGCCCCTTTGTTGTGCCTGCATGGCATAGAACTGCCGCGCATGGGCCAGGATTGCGTCAGCGTGCGTCAGCACTTCCTCGTGCTGAGCCTTGACGGTCTTCTCCGTGCACCGGCCGGGCGTCTGCAGCACGGTTGCGAAAAAGTCCCCGCGGCCGCTGCCCATCCCCAGCGCGTGCACGTGGAAGGTATCGCCCTGCCAGATAACGCGCGCCACGGTGCAGATACCGCCGTTGTAACCCTTCGCAGTCTCGATCTGCAGAACACTCTTGCCCGGCTTGCCTTCGCGCCCACCATGGGCGACCACATCCGGGATATCGATCTGCGTCAGTGCGCGCCAGCCGTTTTTTCCTTTGGTCAGTTCCATCCGATACTCCTGAGAAAGTAAATCAAAGGCGCTGCAATCGCAACGCCGGAAATCGTGCACGCCAGCAGGGCGAGTATCACTTGATGCTCCTATGTGTGCATCATGTTACGCACCTGCAGCCCGGCAAGCTCGATGCGCGCAGACTGGTAGGTGAAGTGCCGCCGGCCGGTCTGACTCGTGCGGCAGTCGAACACGGCAAAGTCGCCATCACCGAAGCCGATGATCGTGTAAGGATACGTGCCGCCGATACTGTGACCGCGCAGACCCGGTTGCACGGCCGCATGGCCTCGGGTTTCGCTTGTCGTGTTCAATCCTGCGCCCTCCGGATGTAGATGTGCTCCTCGCGCTTCCACTCGTATTCCGTGCTGCCCAGCAGCGCGCAAATCGTCGGCAGGTGCTCGCGGATGTCGCCGTTCGGCTTGGCGGCGAGCGGATACTGCACCCATGCGCCAGCCCGTCCGGCGCGCGCTTGGTTCACCGGGCGCCCTTCCGCTTTGATATCGTTTAAACGCTTCATTGTGTTCAAGTCGTGCATGATTTTCTCCAGTGCGTTTTTCTAAGCAGGGACCGTGCCAGCACGTCCCCACGGGCTACGGCCGTTCAGCTACCCTCGAAAAGTGACAATCTACGGCACATTGTGACGCAAAATTTTGTCACATCCGCACCTGCATCACCTTGCCGGCATGCACGCCACGCGCCACCTTGAACCCGGACACGTGCCGGCCCTCGGCGACGCACTGCCGTACGTTGCGCTTTTGCGTGCTGCCCTCGACGTGCTCCGGGTTTACGCACCAGCCGTTGTTGCAACTGTGCGCGCCTACCTTACGCCGGGCCGCATTCTTGCCCCAGCGCATGCCGTGCACAAACTGGGCGATGAACCTCGCAACCGTGATCCACTTCGCCTTGCCGGCGAGTCTGACCGCGATACGGGGCCGGTTGACGTTGTTGTAACTCCCGGTCCAGCGCCAGCACTCGCCCTCCGGGACGGAGTTAGCTAGCAGGCGCTGCACCGGGTCTGCATAGACCTTGGCCATTACTCAGCGCCCTCCACCTGCAGCGGTTGCCGGTAGTCGTCGCATGCTTCGTTCGGGCACAGTGGCGCGCCCATGTCCAGCCACTTCGCCGTAACGCGCACGGTATAGCCACAGACTGCGCATTCACATTTCTTCAGGCGTGTTGTTTGTTTCTTGTCGCCGTTGGTCATGCTTTGCAGCTTGGCATGAGGATACGCCCCCAGGGTCTCGACTATGGCGCGCAGCTTCACCTCCAGCGCTTCGCCGGCATGCGTGCTTGTCATGCGTCCTTCCAGACCAATCGCCGTCGCGCAGCGCTTGAAGTCCTTGCCATGCTTCGCTTCGAGACCGACCGTTGCATGCACAAGCTCATGGGCCAGAACGTCCAGCACGCGCACCGGGTCCGCAAGGGCGGGACTGATGAACACCTCGAATACTTTACCCTCGCTTGCCTTGTCACTCCAGCACTCGCCAATACGTTGCTTCTTCTTGGCCAACGCCGACTTGGACGGCCAGCCGCATGTGACCTTGACGTTGTCCGGGACCGTATGCCCGGCCTCATGGAACACCGGCCGCAGTGCTGCTATGCCGGCCTCCAGCCATGCTTCACGTGTTTGCGTCATGCTGCCTCCCGGTTCAGTTTGCGCACACGCGCCAGCGCTACGCGCTTGCTGCTGCAGCGCTGGATTACTTCCGACGTGCATCCGGATTCACTGCGCTTTCGCACAGTGTAGCCGCGCGCCTCTTTTTGGATGAAATACGGACCGCCTAAAATGTTCATTTCTCCTGCCCTCCGAAAAGCACATCATACAGGTTATCAGTCCGGCGCATGGTCCGGGACCGCCGGCCGTTTCGCTTCAGCACTGCGACACGTGCACCATACTCCCGGCCGTAGCGCACCAGTCCGCGCGACTGCAGTGCGCGAAGCTGGCGCGATACCTGAGGCGTGACGATCATCACGCCGCCCATGGTGCGCAGTGCGCGATAAGTCTCGCGCTGCTGAGGTGTCATTCGCTTAAACGACATAGCGCCCCCGCTCCCGAAGCAATTCAACATATGCCTGCTCCAGCAATCCAGCCGACTTGCGATAAGGATTGCCGAAGTAATTCAAATCCGGCACTTTCTTATAGCCGTCAAACCAGCCCGGCCCACGTGTATCCGCGCGCTGGCAGTGCGCTTGCGCAGCCTCCAGCGTGACGCGTGCTTTAATCAGCACGGTCGGTCCGGACTGCTGAAACCGCACAATATCGTATAACTGCGTCATGATTTCCCCTCCGGCATTTTGCCAGTGCGGAATACCCGGCGCGCTTCGCCAAGCTTACCCGAAAACCAAAATACGCGCTCACCAGTTTCAATCCCATGCGCGCGCACATGGAAGCAAGCTCCCTCATGCCACAGGGCCAATCGTAGCCAGCCGTGCCGACGATGTTGAACATATCCACATGCCAGCGCATATACGGACAAGTCGCCGTTTTTATTGCGGAAGCGGTCCGCGTTAGCGCTGGCAGTCATGCGACCTCCAGACCTGCCGCAGTCATGCCGTCCACCAGTGCGCCGATATAACGCGGCTCAACGGCCAGCGCGAGCCCCAGATACTGCGCATCCTCTTGCACATTGTCGCGTATCCAATCGCGTGCCGCATCCGTTACCGGGCGCACAAGGCACAGGCTTCCGTGATTCTCTACCGTTGCATCAAACATGATGTATCCCCTCTGAAGTATGACGCAGTAGCGCGTCCCGGTGCAGCCTGTCACGCTGCACGAAGCCGGGCTATTGAAACTGTTCAGCGTCGAACGCGTCCATTGCAGCGCTGAACCCGTCCGGGTCGCCCTCCGTGTAATTCCAATCACTGATTATATCGACTCCATTGCCGCCGATGATCAATACGCCGTGCACGTTAAACCCAGCCTTACGAAAACGCAGGGAAGACTCATCGACGGAAAACACGTGTTCCATAGCCCGCTTGATTGCTTCGCGTTCGCCGCCGTTGCGTATCCGGTGCAGTTCCTCACCATCGTGCACGCTGTGCACTGCGAAGCCGGCGCGCTGCAGGTGCGCAATCAGGTTAGCGACAATGCGCCGCTCGACGTAGCAATGCGCCGGCAGGATGCGCCCTTTGTCGCCGTCCAGTTCCGGGACGCTATCAACCGGGAAAACCTCGAATGCCGACGTTGCGCGTTCCAGCGTGCTGCGCAGTGTTTCCGCATGCGCCGCGTCGATGCAGTCAATGACGATGCGGCCGGACTGGTTTTCCCCATGCACCGAGTAGACTGCGGACCCGTCAGGCAGTGCGCCGGTTACGATACGAAACGGTTTCATGTATGTGCCCCTTATCAGATTGAAGGATGATGCAGGGGCAATAATAGCATGGCCGTTTAAACGCATGCAACAATTATTTTCTGCAGGCGCTACCCTTTGCCCGCTAGCGCGCGCAGTGCGTCCCGGGCGATGCGCCATTGTCCCAGAGGCTGCAGGACGCGGTACGCGCGTTCACAGGCCATGCAGGACGCGCTGAGCCCATCCCGGCGCCGGGTGACTACCCGGTAGTCACTGGCGGGCTTGACGTGCCAGCAATCGGCGCAGCGCTTGCCTTGGGCCTTGATCCTTTCCTGCTCTGCCATGCGTGCCTGTTCCCGTTCGAGGATGCGCGCCAGCTTGGCCCGCTGCGCATACTCGGCGGACGTGACTTTGACGGGTGCCACAGGTGCTACGCCCTTCGGCCGGCGCCCCTTCCGGCGCCTCAGGCAAGAGTTACAGGTATCGCCCTTGCGTGCTTCGCCCGGGAACCATGCGAAGTAACTGGCCGGTCTCGCCTTGTGACACTTGGCGCACTCCCGGGTGTATGGCATGGCGCGCAGTGCCTTGACCCGGGCGTACCGGAGCGCAGCGCGCATGGCCTGAGTATCCCGGAATGCGCCGGTGATGCAGTAGTCACAGCGCTTGGCGTCATGGGTGTAGCGGGTTAGCGGGCGTGCTAGGCCGCACTGAATGCAGAGTTTAGCGGGCTTGCGGTAGCGCATTGGAGCCTCCGAGAGGGAAAACTATCACGATTTGGGACAGACTATCATCGGGACTATCACGCTGTTTCGCGTGTAAGTCATTGAATAGTGAGACATGGAGTTAATAAAACAGTTCGCAGCACTAGGTGCACAGGTTATGAGCGGTTTTTATTATCTGGGAGGGTGGCAGTCACGCTGGATACAATCGCGCACGCTCGCGCACGCGTACTTCTAAAATGTAATGTATGGTATTCATGATAGATAGCCGTTTTCATATACACATCAATGGCTTATCGTAACTCCATGACGATTGTAGGGACATGGATAGTCCCACTATCCGCTGTTAAAACAAGCACTTAGCCCACTCGCCCCTCTGGCGCCCTCGTGCTGCAGCCTCACTGCGCACCATCGCCACATGTCACGCGGTGAAAACGCGCCGCATTCGCCACACATCGCCGGCCAGAATCGTGATATTCCTCGCACATTCAATGACTTAGCTGCAGCGCAGTCTCGCTGCGGGACAGCGGTATATCGTGATAATCACTGCAGAATCAACGAGTTACGAGCGTGCTGCAGCGGGACAGGCAGACAGCGAAACGGCGGGACATTCGATCGGCGGGACGGGGCTTGGGGGGCCAGGCGCGCGGGGTGGCGGTCGTGTTACCCCCGCTCGCAGATCGCAAGCCATTTTTACTATCCCGTAAAGAAATTTACAAAAATATTCCGCTATGTAAAGTGATTTACGCCTCAAGGGGTAGCGTAAAATTTTTTACCTTGTCATACTGTTCTCATGAGTACAATTTTTTTGCTGCCTTCGCCGGACCTTGTTCTTCGGCTTGAGACCCGCGCGCAGATCCGTCGAAATGCGATTACGCGCAAAAGCGTTCAAGACGGAGCACCGGATCGGATCGCAGATCTGCTTGAGGAAGCGGCAGCCGAGCTCCGCCGTGTGAATGCTATTCTGGAAAAATTAAATCATGCTGCGTGAACCACTCACGTTTGACAACGCCACTGGGCGAATTATTGATCCCGTAGCCCCCGTGCAAATAGAGGACATCATTGATAAAGGTGCTCCCTCTGCGCGGGCGGCCGCGGGCTTCGGCCCGACGCGAAAAATGCTGGATACCGCGCCAATCCACACCGCCCCCTGGCTGACGCCGGAATTGGCGGAGCAGGAAATGGCGATCGGAGGCTTCAAGTGAGCGAGCCCACAAACGCGCTACCGGAAATCTCCACGCAACGGCAGGCGCAGCGACTGCAGGCGATCCCAGCCGTGTACAAGACCCAGTACGGTCGGCTCGCGATGGAGCTCGCGCTGAAGCTGGATGAGCCTGCGACAATATTCGCAAAGCACGGGTACGATCAGGACGGCGCACTGGCCCTGCTGGACACCGCAGAATTCACCGCGCTGCTGGTCAACGCGGAGAAGGAAGTCAAGGAATCCGGGCTGTCGTTCCGCACCAAGGCCCGCGCGATGGCAGAGGATCTGCTGACGCACGGTTACGAGATCGCGACCGACGATCTGGCCAGCGCCAGTGTGCGCGCGGACCTGATCCAGTGGTTTGCACGCATTGGCGGGCTCGAACCGCCGAAAGCGGACGGAAAAGATTCGGGTAGCGGCGGCGGGATCAACCTGACGCTGAACTTTGCAGGCGCACCGCCGCAACACGTTGTTGGCGGCGAAACATTGACCATTCAAGGAAACTGATGAGCTACTTTGTTGACTTCATGCGCGAGAGCAACTGGATCGAGGGCATCAAGCGCCCGCCGACTCAGGAGGAAGTTACGGCACTGAAAGATTTCCTCGCAGTGCCGGTCGTGACGGTCGCCGCGCTGCAGGACTTCGTGAAGGTGTGCCAGCCGAACGCGTCCGTGCGCGCGCACCTGGGCCAGGACGTTCGCGTCGGCAACCACGTCCCGCCGCCCGGTGGCAAGGCCCTGGTCGAGGAGTTCAAGGCGCTGCTGAAGAAGATCAACGCCGGCGCACTGAACGCTTACCAGGGGCACTGCGCGTACGAGACGCTTCACCCGTTCACCGACGGCAACGGTCGCTCGGGCCGTGCACTGTGGCTGTGGCAGATGCGCGGGGACGCGCCGCTCGGGTTCCTGCACACGTTCTACTACCAGACGCTGAGCGCACTGCGATGAGCGCCCGCGTGTTCGTGCATCCGCGGTGCTGCACGCCGCCTGCTTCGACTGTGTTCGAGAGCACGTTGCTGCAGCACGGGTTCGACCTGAAGCAGGTCATGATCGGCCCGCGGACGCCCGGCGGGAACCGGGAGCTTGTCCGTCTGGTCGAAGAGGAAGGTGTGAAGCAGGTGTTCGAGCGCATGGACGGCACGCGGTTCGCGCACCGCATGGGGCAGATACACAGTGCGCCGGAGGTGGCGTGATGACGATATGGAGCACCGACACAGGCCCCGCGCCGGGCGTTGACAAAGTACGGCACGGCGAGTTGCCTGCGCCAGTGTTTCCGCTCCGGCCCCTAATGTGCGCGGAGTGCCAGGCAAAGCTTGCTCGCGGAGAGTCTGCGATATGCGGATGCGTGCTGTCGCAGCCGGTGATTTCATGATCCCTGATACCGGCATCCGCAGCGCACGCTGGGTCATGCGCAGCCTGAACGGCTCACTGTGGGCCACGCGGGATCGCTACACCACCGCGCAGGTGCGGAAGTTCCAGCTTGCGACACCGGTGCGCCCGATCGAGGGCATCGCAGCGCACATCGTGAAGTCTGGCACGCTGAGCGCGGCCGACAAGTACGGACTGGGCCTAGCATGATCGACATGAACATCAGCTTCCCGCCCACTGTGTCCGCGTACATGCAGTCGGACGCGCGGCACCGGTACATCGTCGGGCCGTTCGGCTCGGGCAAGACGGTCGGGAGCATCACAGAGTTGATCCGCCGCTGCGCCATGCAGAAGCGATCGACACTAACCGGCAAGCGCAAGAGTCGCTGGGCCGTGGTGCGCAACACCATGCCGGAGCTTCGCGAAACGACGATGAAGTCGTTCTTCGACTGGTTCCCGGATGGTTCGATCGGGCGGTACATGAGCACGACGAAGACCTACCACGTGAACCAGGGCGACATCGAAGCCGAGATCGTGTTCTGCGCGTTGGACGATGAGCGCGACGTGAAGAAGCTCCTGGGTATGGAGCTTACCGGCGCGAACCTGGCCGAGTTCCGCGAGATCCCCCGCGCGATCGTGGAGACGCTGGACGGCCGCCTCGGGCGGTACCCACGGATCACCGAGGGCGGCCCCTCCTGGGTCGGCATGTGGGGGGACTCGAACATGCCGGAGGAAGAGTCGTACTGGTGGGCGAAGATGGAAGGGCGGAACCCGGACGACATCAAGAGCGCGATGCCGAACGACTGGGCGATATTCAAGCAGCCCGCGGCGATGATCCGACACGGTGCGAACACAGCCACGACCCGTGCAACGTACACGCTGAACCCGCTCGCGGAGAACCTGGCGAACCTGCCGGCGGACTACTATCCGAACCTCGTCAAGGACAAGAACGACGACTTCATCCGTGTCAACGTGCTGATGGAGTACGGGCGCACCAAGGGCGGCAAGCCGGTGCACCCCGAGTTCGATCGCTCGATCCATGTGGCGCCACGAGTGATCGTGCCCAACCCGGAGCTTGTGCTGCTGTTGTGCGCGGACTTCGGACTGACCCCCGCCATGGCGCTGAAGCAGCAGGACGCGTTCGGGCGGGTGCTGACCCTGGACGACATCGCGTGCTTCGACATGGGGATCGAGAAGGCGCTGGACCTCAAGATGATTCCGCTGCTGAAGAAGAAGTACGAGGGCTACGAGATCGTCGTCACGGGCGACCCGTCCGGCGAGAGGCGCTCGGACAGCGATGAAACTACGTGTGTTGACATTTTCAAGTCCCGTGCGTACAAGAAGTACTTTCGCAAGGTGCGCATGGCTTCGACCAACGCGGCACTCGCGCGCCGGGAGGCGACAGATCACTTCCTGACTCCGCGGCCGGCAGCGTATCTCGTGAGTCCGAACTGCGAGGCGACCATCGCCGCGCTGGGCGGGAAGTTCATGTACAAGAAGCACAAAGATGGCCGACACTCGGAAGAGATCGACAAGAACGATGAGTCGCACATCGGCGAGGCCAACGAGTACGGAGACCTGTACTTCAAGGAGGGGCGTCGTAGGAAGGCGGAGCAGCGCCCGGACCAGTTGAACTGGGAAGAAGCATACCGGGCACAACGCACCACGGGCAACCACTACGCGCAACCGCGCTGAAGGATGAAAGATGGCTGATACGGTACCTGAACTGAACGAAGAGCAGATGAAGAGTCTTGGGCATCGCTTGCAGTCGCTGTTCCTCGTGCACAAGACTGATCGAAAGGCCGCGGAAGAAAAATGGCTGAAGAACATGCGCCAGTTCCGCGGGATCTACGATCCGGATGTTGTGATACCGGCGGACTGCTCCAAGGCGTACCCGAAACTCACCCGCCGGGTGGTGATCGGCACGATGGCCCGCCTGATGCAGATGCTATGGCCGCAGACCGAGAAGAACTATAGTGTGCAGCCTTCGCCGATGCCGTCGCTCAGCACGGAGCAGTTGCAGGAAGTTCTGGACGCCCTCGTCGCGCAGAAGGCAGAGGAGCAGCAGATCGACCCGAAGGATGTCGTGTGCACGGATGAGGAGATCGAGAAGGCCATCGTGGAGTACGCGAAGGGCAAGGCCGAACGCATGGAGTTGAAGATCGATGATGATCTGCAGGAGATGGGGATCATCACGATCGCGCGCCGGGTGGTGTTCTCGGCAGTGCTGTACAACCTGGGTATCATGATTGGCCCGCTCAACAAAGAGGTCAAGGCCCGCACGTGGACCAAGAACCCGAACACCGGCAAGTATGAGGCGAAGGAGGTCACGCAGTACAAGCCACTGTACGAGTTCCAGCCGGTATGGGAGCACTATCCCGACATGACTGCGAAGTCACTGGATAAGCAGTCCGGCGCGTTCGATCGGCACTGCATGACGCGCTCCATGGTGGAAGAACTTGCAGACCGTCCGGACTTCATGGGTGATCGCGTCCGCGCATGGTTGCGTACACACCTCACGGGAAACTACCAGCCGCTGTGGTGGGAGACTGAGATCAAGGGTGAGCCCAAGAGCGACAAGACTACCGTGCAAAACGAAGCAGGTCGCAAGTACGAGGTACTGTCGTACTGGGGCGAGGTTACCGGCCATGAGCTTGCCGCTTGCGGCGTGACGATCGCGGCTGCGGACCTGGGCCGGACATTCTGGGGGAACGTCTGGCTGATCGATAGCACGGTCATTAAGTGCAAACTTGCTCCGATAGGGCAGGATGTCAAGCAGCACCATTACTTCGTGTTCGAGGAAGATGATCTGTCGATCCTCGGCAACGGCCAGTGCGACACGATGCGTGACTCGCAGATCTCCTTGTGCGAGACCACACGCGCAGGCCAGGACAACTTGAGCGTCATTGGTCCGATGGTTGAGGTCAATGATGATCTGCTGACTCCCGGGCAGGACACGAAGATTCGCAAGCACAAGACGTTCCATCGGGAAGACACGGGTGCCAGCGCCGCATATCCGGCGGTGCGGGACATCAGCGTGAACAGCCACCTGACGGACATTCTTGCCTGGCGCGCCGCGCTGCTGGACTTCGCGAACCAAGAGTCCGGACTCCCCCCGCAGTCGATGGGGGATGTGTCACAGGGTGGCTCGGAAGCACTGCGCACGCAGGCGAACGCCAGCATGTTCCTTGGGGCCGCGGCGCTGCCGGTGCGGGATACGGTGCGGAACTACGACTCATTCACGGTTTCGTACATTTCCGCACTGGTGAAGTGGAACAAGAAGTTCGCGCCCAACCCCAGCCGCGACGGGGACTATCACACCATCGCCCGCGGCTCCACCAGCTTGATCGCGAAAGAAGTCCTGGGCGCATCGCTTGACCTCCTGCGGCAAACGCTGTCGGAAGACGAACTGCCGCACATCAAGTCGCGCAAGCTGCTTATCGCGCGCCTGAAGGCTCGCGACATTCCGGTGGATGAACTGTTGGAGGATGAGGAAAAGGCGAACCAGACTATCGCGCGGAACGCTGAGGTACAGCAACGCGCGCAGGCCCTGCAGGAGTCGGAGGTCGAGGCCAAGGTTCGAGGCGTGCTGTCGAAGGCCGTGCGTGACATCGCGGCGGCTCGCAAAGATGACGCTTCGATCAGCCAAGGTGCCGCGCAGCTTCTGCTGGAAGCGCTGGAGCAGGGCGATGCAAACCGGATAAAAGAGATCGCAGCAACCAAGACGGAGGCCGCAAGTGGCAATAGTTAAGCAAGAGCAGTACGAGTGCGAGGTGGCGATCTTCGCCCACCGCCACGAAGCCTCGGCCGTGAAGTGGCGGCAGTGGCTGCTGGCGTACCAGGCAGATCTCAACAGCAAGTGGCCGGACGCCACGGGTGACGATCTGATGAAACTGCAGGGCGAAGCAAAACTGATCCAGCGCCAGTTGAAGATGCTGGAAAAAGGTCCGACGATTAAACAGGAGGCAGTGCAATGACCCAGGCAACAGAAGTGACCGAGCAGGATTTTGACAAGGCGTTTGCGGAAGCCGCGACTACCGCGGAGACCTCCGTACAGGCAGCGCCGGCCGACACGAAAACCGTAGCGGATACGACGGCTACTGAAGAGAAGCCTGCCCCGGCTTCAACGGAAGAAACAGCAGAAGCCAAGGCCGCCCGAGAGGCGACAGAAAAGGCTGCGGCAGACGCCGAGGCCAAGGCGGCTGAAGAGGCGCGCGTCGCTGCGCTTACTCCGGAGCAGCGGGCGGAGGAGACTGCCAAGGCGGAGGCCGAGGCGAAAGCGGCGGCGGATGCTAAAGCTGCGCAGGAGCGGATTCAGGCGCAGGCGGAGGCTGAAGCAAAGGCGCGCCAGGAGGCCGAGGCGAAAGCCGCCGCTGATAAAAAAGCGGAGGAGGACAAGGCGCGCCAGGAGGCCCTCGATAAAGAGTTGGCGCCCTACCAGCCGAGCGAGGAGGAAGCCAAGGCGCTTGAGAACTTCAAGAAAGAGTGGCCGGAACAGGCCGCCGCGCTGGAAGCCCGTCTGAAGGCAGCGGACCAGGACACCAAGAAAAAGATTCATGCCGCTGTTGCCGCGGCGCTGAAGGAGGTCGCCCCTCGCGTTGCCGCGGTAGAGGAGATTGCCCTGAAGCAGGCGCAGGAAGCGCACCTGGCCGCTATCCGCAAGGCGCACACCGACTTCGATACGCTGGTGGACAAGATCCCCGACTGGATCAAGACACAGCCGGCCATGTTGCAGCCGACGCTGCAGAAGGCATACGAGGAAGGCGATACGCAGAGCGTGATTGATTTGTTCACTCTCTATAAGTCGTCGGTCAAACCGGCGGCTTCCAGCGGCGAGACTGCTGCAGAACAAGCTGCACGTGAAGCGAAGGAGGCGGAAGAGAAGAAGGCCCGCGAAGATGCCGCTTCGCTCGCGCCGGTGAAGTCCACGCGCACGGTTGTCGGCCCGAAGGGGTCAAAAGACCCGAACGACTTTGATGGTGCATTTGCCGAGGCCGCAGCGGAAGTCGAGGGTAAAAAGTAGTTGTGGGTAGCGCGGATGCGATGTCGTGTGGCATGATTGATATACGATCATGAATACGACATCGCCTTCGGGCGCAACCAAGGAATAACACGCGATGGCTATCAACCGGCTTTTTGTCCGCAGCGCGCAGGTCAGCAACTCCGTCAAGGCGATGTGGGATTCGTTCCTGAATCTTATTGACTCTTCGGCACTGTCCAGCAAGTTCATATTCACGGAAGATTTTCATGGCACCTGGGCCATTGGCGATGCCGGCCCGGCGGACTATTTTTCTTCGACAGCCGGCTCCGGCACTGGTAACCAGGTGGCGACGACCATTGCCAATTCGATCAACGGCGAAGTGACGTTGAAGAGTGCCAGTGACGACGGTACGCACGCGGCGAACTGCTCCTCGCTGACCGGCATCAATCTGGCCTTCAAGGCAAACCAGGGTGGTCTCGCAATGGAGGCGCGCCTGAAATTGAGCGATGTCTCTGAGGCGGTCCTGTTTGTCGGTTTCACGGATACGATCAGCACCACAGTCGAACTGCCGATTTTCCTGAATGGCGCAGACATTGACTCGGACGCCACGAATGCCTGCGGCGTGGGCTACGACGTTGACGGTACGATCAAGCAGTTCTTCCACGGCGGCGTCAAAGCGGATGTGGATACGGTGCCGGCTTATTCCGGCGGCGCACCGGTGGACAACGTGTACTTCACGGTCCGTGTCGAGGTCTCCGCGACCGGCGCGGTCCAGGGCTTCATCAATGGTCAGGCGATCGGCACCCCGGTGTCCAATGCGGTCACGATCACGACTGCGCTGACCCCGGCGATCATCGTGGGCAATCGCAGTGCGAACCAGGTCGTTGCGACGCTCGACTACTTCCACGTGGAACAGAACCGGTAATTTTTCCAGCAAATGCTTCCGCTCGATCCCATAGTAGGGTCGGCTACGGCAAGATAAACGTAACCAACTTTACTCATCAAGGAAAACTGCTATGGCAACCTCCCCGCAAGTTTACGGCGACATCACCCCGCGTACCGCTGCGTATGCCATCGCCCCGCTGCTGAAGCGCGGCCATGAGGAAATGATCCTGGAGAAGTTCGGCCAGACTTTCCCGCTGCCGACCAAATCCACCATCGTCGCCAAGTTCCGTCGCTACGAGGCCCTGCCGCTCGCGACGACCGCCCTGGTTGAAGGTGTGACCCCGGCGGGCACCAAGCCGACCATCACGGACATCACCGCCACCCTGGCTGAGTACGGCGACTTCATCCCGTACAGCGGCTTCATGCTGGACACGCACGAGGATCCGATCCTGAAGGAATACGGCGCCCTGTGCATGCAGCAGGCCGCGGAGACTGTCGAGACCATCCGCTACAACGTGCTGAAGGCCGGCTCGAATGTGGGCTTAGCCAACGGCACTGGCCGCGGCGATGTGAACACGCCGATCACCCTGGCTGCGCAGCGCACTGCGACGGCGGCCCTGCTCCGCCAGCGCGCGAAGTACATCAAAGAAGTGGTGTCCTCGAACCCCAACTTCCGTACTGAGCCGGTGGAAGCCGCGTTCGTGGCCATCGTCCACTCGGACGTGACCAACGACATTCGCAACATGCCCGGCTTCATCCCGGTCAAGCAGTACGGCTCGGCGAGCCCCTGGGCCAACGAGATCGGCTCTGTCGAGGATGTGCGCTACGTGCGTTCGACCCTCTTCACTCCGTTCGCGGACGCCGGCGGTGCCAAGGGCGCGATGCGCTCCACGACTGGCACCAACGCCGACGTTTACCCGGTGCTGTACCTGGCGCAGGACGCGTACGGTATCGTCCCGCTGAAGGGCGCCAACGCGATGTCGCTGATCGCGCACAACCCGGGTTCGTCCGGCACTGCGGATCCGCTGAACCAGCGCGGCACCCTGGGCTGGAAGATTGCGCAGACCAGCGCGATCCTGAACGACCTGTGGATCTACCGCCTGGAAGTTGCGGTCACGGCGTAACACATGACGGCGGGGGCTTAGGCCCCTGTCGCATCACACCCATTTTCGACTCAGGAGACTCACATGGCTGCACCCACCGTAGTCCGCACCAACGATAACGGCGCCCCGAACCGTACCCAGATCGTTTTCAAGGGTACGTACACTGCCGCGTCGGATGTCTATGACGCGAACGGCATCACGATGGACGCCGGCGTCATCACCATCAAGCTCGGCTTCGTACCGTCGCGCGTCATGGTCAAGAACGTGACCGACCGCCTGACACAGGAGTGGTTCAAGGGCATGAACCAGGGCGACTTCCTGGAGACCGTCGCTGCTGGGGACCAGACCCTGCAGACGGATGACCAGATCGTCGTGACCGAAGACCCCTCGGGCTCGGCACCGGTGCGCTACAATCCGACTGCCACGCTGACCATCACGGCGGCGGGTGGCGCGATGACCGACAACGACACGGTGATCGTGATCGCTGAAGGCTGATTGAGATCATGACCTGCAGAGCACCGCAGGTCATTTCGGGAGTGCACATGAACGGCATGCGGTGTCGCATTTCGGTCGAAGCCTTGGAGAACGGATTCGAGGTTGAAGTACCGGATATGGAAGCCATGAAGAAAAACATGGCGGAAAAGCGCAAGCAGAAGGGGTATGAATCTTATACTCCGTACGCGGGCGATTTCACGAAAAAGTACGCAGCAAAAAACGTGAAGGAAGTCATCAAGCTCGTGAACGGTGCGCTCAGCGGCCTGCCGGAAATGGACTTTGATACGGCCTTCAAAGAGGCGAGCAAAGCAGTTGCTTAAACTTGGAGACGAGACATGACCGACGAAAACAACGAGTTTGGAATCCCGGGCAGCGAGCAGTTTGAGACTCCGGAGCAGCGGCGCGAGCGTCTGCAGCGCGAAGCGGATCGGCTGATCGCGGCGGAAGTCGAGAAGGAAGAAGTTGCGCAAATGGTGGCTGAGGCCCGTGCGAAGCGTGCCGGCGCCAACTTGCCCACCGATACGGACGGCTTCCGGAAAGAATACGTGTACGTGACCGTGTTCGAGGGCAGTCAGCCGTTCGACCTGCCGTACGTCCCCCTGGGCATCAACGGCTTCGTCATCAAGGTTCCGCGCGGGCAGGAGGTCATTCTGCCGAAGGAATTCGTGACGGAGTGCCTGCAGAACGCAATCCAGGAAGTGACCGTGCGCAGTCAAGGCGGCCTCATCACGCGGCCGGTGCATCGCTTCCCCTTCAACGTCCGCGGCGAGGCGACTGAAGAAGCCTATCGCGCATTCCAGAGCAAGCAGAAGAACCTGGCGCGCGAGCAGACGATGGCTCAGACACAGTAATCTTGAACCATAGGACGGCTTAGGTGTCTTATCTACATGAAAGCAAGCGGCGTTTATGAAATTCTAAACACCGTTACCGGCCGACGCTATATCGGGTCGGCTGTTTGTTTGTCTGCCCGCGAAAAGCAGCATTTTTCCGCTTTGCGTCGGAATAAGCATCATAATATAAAATTGCAGCAGTCGTTTTTTAAGCATGGTGCCTCAGCTTTTAAATTTTTGCCAATTTTGACTTGTTCTAAGCGCATGCTGTTTTTTTATGAGCAGCAGCTTCTTGACAAAGTTTCCCCCGAATACAATTTAAGTCCTACGGCGGGCACTCCGCTCGGTGTTAAACACTCTGCAGCAAGCCGTGCAAATATGTCTGCGGCGCATAAAGGGCGCGGCCAGACTCGGGCAGTATTACAAAAAATGTCGGATACTTTGCGTGGGCGTGCGATGCCGCTTGCACAGCGCGATAAGATACGGGCTGCGCATCTCGGAAAGAAAATGAGCCCCTCCGCAGTAGAAAAGTCAGCGCGGGCGCGCAAAGGCCGAAAATTATCTAGTGAGCATCGGGAGAAGCTGCGCTTGTCCTTACTCGGGAATACGTACGCAAAGGGGGGGAAAGGGCGAACTCTTTCTGACGTACACCGCGCCCGGATAAAAATGTCCGCGCGGGCGCGAAACAATCTCCCCGTAGTGGATATTGTATTATGACGCTACAAGAAATGCTTACATACTGCGCTGAGCAGTATCTCGATGATCGCGTAGAACTTGTTGACGGTGATCCGGACGAGCTTTGGAGTGACTCCTTCCTCGTCCGGCAGTTCAATGAGGCGCAGCGGCTACTCGCGCACGGCGCTTGGTGCATTATCGAGTATGGGGTAGCTCCGGCGGGGGTTGTCACCCTGGTTACGGGGCGGGAACTGTACCCGCTGCACAAAAGCATTTTGAAGGTCTACGATGCGACGCCGACGACGCAGACTGCGCCGCTCGGGCGTACCGACGACATTGCCTTGCGTACACCCCGAGCGCCCGGGATGGACGCCTACACGCTGGGTGAAGCTGCGGCGCTGGCTGGGGCCTCAACTACGTACGCGGGCGCTCCGCTGGCGATTGCGACGGATGCGGCGACAAAGACCATGCGTGTTTACCCGGCGCCCGCGGCTGAACAAAATGGGCTGCAAGTCTTACTGAAAATTGCACGGCTGCCGATCAAGCAGTTGTCGCTTGACAAACTTACAGCGTGTCCCGAGGTGCCTGAAGAGTGGCACCTGGCATTGTGCGAGTTTGCGGCAGGTAAAGCACTGACGCTCCCCAACGTGGATGCGGAGCAAAAGCCTGAAGGGCGGCGCCTCCTGGACGAGTTTGACAAGACAGTACGCGAAGCGCGCCGCGCCCGACAGCGCATGGAGATTAACGACTCCCGTTGGGGCTTTAACACCGCAACGTCGTTACTTGGCCGGCGGTAACCATGGCGCTCGATCCTCGCGAGGGCCTGTCAGAATTCACCGAGTTCAAGGGCCTGCGCAACACTGTTGACGCACATGACTTTGGCCCGGGTGACTTGTCGATCGCGCTCAATGTCGATATTGACGATGCGGAGACGATTGCGCGCCGAAAAGGCTACAGCACGGCGGTCGTGGTTGGGGTAGATCGCGATTTGTTCGCGCATGGCGCGCTCTGCGTGGGGGTGGGTAGCAATACACTGAAGCGGATCTTGCCAGATTACAGCACGATCGAGCTTCGTTCTGGCTTACCTGCCGGGCGAGCATTGAGTTATTGCCCAGTTGCGGATCGCATTTATTACAGCGCAGGTGCCCTGACGGGCGCAGTCTCCGCGGCAGGCCATCGCTCTTGGGGGCTGGTACCTCCGGCCCTGGGTACGCATGTTGTGTCCGGGGGTGGGCTACTCGCTGGGCGGTATCAGTGGACCGCGACGTACGTGCGCAGCGACGGGCAGGAGTCCGGCGCACCACTGGCGCGCGTAGTCGATGTTCCGACCGGCGGCGGGTTCACAGTAAGCGTTCCTGCATCCAGCGATCCCGATGTTGTTGCGAAGTGGGTGTATGTCTCCACTCGGGACGGGCAGACGCTGTATCGTTACACCGTCGTTGCCAATGCGACTACGGAGATTCCGGTGCTGAGCGCACTGCCGGCAACCGTTCCACTCGAAACACAATTCCTGGTTCCATCGTCCGCACTGGGCAGCATATCCCACATGGCCTACGGCAATGGTCACCTGCTGGTCGCGGTGGACAACCGGCTGTTCGTATCGGAGCCGTACGCGCCGGAGCTTTTTGATCCTCGGAAGGTCTATCCGTTCCCCGATCGGATTACCCTGGTATCCTTCCTGGAAGACGGCGCCTGGATTGGGACGGACTCGCAGATTGCTTGGATCGCCAATGCAGATATTGATCGTTGGGAGTTCAAGCAGCGCGCGAAGTACGGGGCAATCCCGGGGACGGCAGTACTTCACTCCGCAGAGGATATCGGCGAGGGCGAATCGAAGCTGCCTGCAGTACTCTTTGCGAGTGCAGAGGGCCTCTGCGCGGGGCTGGCGAATGGGCAGTTCGTGAATTTTACAAAGGGGCGCTTTGCGTACCCGAAGCAAGCGAAAGGTGCCGGGGTAGTGCGAGACTACCGAGGCAGCGTACAATATTTGGTATCTTTGAACGGTCCGGAGACTCCGGGCAACACGGCGAATTAAATCCACACACCTAAAAACACAGGAGCAGCGCAATGTCCATTCAACAGTCCACCGGTCTCCGGAACCACTTGCAGCAAGGCGGTTCGTTCCGCAGCGCCTTTCAGGGCGGCAAACTGAGCATTTACTCTGGCGCGCAGCCCGCGAATGCGGATGCTGCCCCCAGCGGCACCTTGCTGGTCACCATCACGGATGGCGCCGGTGCGCATACGCCCGAGGTTCAGGCGACAGGCACGATCACGATCGCCGGCACATCCGGCACGATCACCGGCATCACCCTCGGCGGCGTGCAGATCCTGGGGGCTACCGTTACCTGGGCAAGCTCGAATGACAATACAGCGGCCCTGATCGCCGAGCAGATCAACAAGTTCCACGGACACAAGATTGTTACGGCCAGTGCGGCCGGAGCGGTTGTCACCCTCAAGGCACGCCTAGGCTTCGGCGCCTCGATCAATGGCATGGTGGTGACCTCCACCGAGTCGGGCGGCGATATTGCCGCGACCGATGTGAACATGGGCAGCGGTGTCGCCGGCGTGAATTCCGCAAACGGCCTGAATTTTGATGATGTTGTCGCGGGCTTGCTGGTCAAGCGTACGGGGCAAACGTGGTCGGGTGTTGGCGCCGCGGACGGCACTGCCGGCTGGTTCCGGCTGCGCGGCCCCATCGCGGACAATGACTCTGCGGACAGCGCCGGCTCGTTCACACGACTGGATGGCAACATTGCTACCTCCGGCGGCGATATGAACGCCTCCACGACCACGCTGGCTTCGGGCGCGACGCATACGATCAGCACCTTCTCGCCGCTCGAACCGGCAGCGTAACTGATGTCGCGCGCAGTGTCGCGCGGTAACTGAGGACGCGTATGTCGGCGAATTTCATTGCCACGTTCAGTTTGCCGAGGGTGACCCTCTCGGCAACTGCCGCGTTTGTTGGTACCGGAGCTTCGTTCACACTCCCGAAGGGGACGCTGACCGCGACCCTGGAGAGCAACTGGCTTCGTGCGTCTCCAATATTGCCGCGGCTGCAGCTTACCGCCCAGCTTCAGGCCGGCGCCGCACTCAGTGCAGAGCCGCGTCTGCCGTCCGCCCGGCTTACGGCACAGTTCTTGCCTGCCGTTATCCTTTCAGCAACACCGACACTGCCCAAGCTGCGCCTGTCTGCGCAGGCGCTTATTGGTGGGTTGCTTACTGCCGCGCCAGAGCTTCCGGCGACTACGCTCACTGCACAGCTTCGCTCGGACGCGGCCTTGCAGGCGGCATTCACACTACCGCGCATCCGCCTGTCGGCAGAGCTTGTTACGGCGGCTTCCGCTGCGTATCGCACCTGGGCACTGAACCTGCGCCGCAATGCCCTCACGGAGTATGACAATTTCGATTTCAATTCCTACGCGATATTCAACGGCCAGGTGCTCGCGTGCGGACCTGCTGGTGTTGTTGTGCTCGGCACGCAGGACTTGGATGGCGCAGCGCCGATCGACGCGGAATGGCGTACTGGACAGTCAGACTTTGGGTTCTCCCAGCACAGCCGCGTACCGCGCCTGTATGCCGCAGGCTCGCAGGACGGGGATCTGCACTTCAAGGTCATTACAAAAGAGCAGGGCGCACGCACGTACTTGCTCCCGTGGAATCATATCACGGAGCATACGCAGCGCCGCGTGCCGATTGGCAAAGGGCCGCGCAGCCGCTTCTGGCAGTTCGGTGCTGCGAACGTCGCCGGATCTGACTTTTCCACAAGCTCGGTGATGGCCTACCCCACGAAGCTCCGCCGGCGCGTCTCGTGAGCCTTCGGCTGCAGATTGAACCGGGCGGAGAAAAGTACTTCAGCTTCGCCAAGCGGAAGCTTGACGCGCTGAAGCAGATGATGGTGCGGTCGAGGCTTCAGCATTTTTCGCGGCATTTCAAAATCAGCGAATCCGAAAGTATTTGGATAAAGTCGATCCGCGTTCGGGACGGCGTTTTTCTCGACTGGATTCGTATTACTGCGAGGGCAGTCGGAGGCTTGTTTGAGCTTATAAATGCGGACGAGCTTGTGGTGGTGAGGGATTTGGAGACCGACCCGTACACGGATGAGGAGCAGGCCATAGTGGATCAGGCGGACGCCGACCTGGCCGCGCGTATCATAACGATCGACGAATACAACGCCATCGTTGACGCCCTCAACGTGACGCCGTTGATCGATCCCGCGCTGTTGGACCCGGCAGCAACGAACTACGGTCTGGTTTTACCCGACCGCGTGCTTCTGGGTGATGAGACGTTCGACACGTCCAAGCTCCTGAACGACAGCTTCAAGCGCCAGCACCCGACGGAGTACGCAAACCTGGATTGGTATGCGCACCCGCTCGGGTCAGGGATGTTTTATATCCACCGCTCCAGGTTCGTGTATTCCCCGAGCATCGAAGGCGGGACCATGGTGGTAGTGCGTTCCAACACGAACTACGGGACAGCGTCGTCCGATATCACGGAGGCCACCACGGTTATATGGGTTTCCCAGATCAAGAGGAAGACGCAGGCGGTTGAGTTCGGGGCTGCGCAGGGCGCGGACCCAGACTTCGTCATACGTCTGACCAAGCAACCGTCTGTGGTCGGCCCCGTCACCGCGGTGTACGGTCTTAGCACAGCTGTGGGGCGCGACCTTCGCGTAGCTGTGCCTTACCGCACATCGGAGACCGATGTCGGTGTTCGTACTTTCCGTCCTGGGGAGGCAGCAGTAGATAGCCTGAGCACGGCTTTCCCAGTTGGGTATTCGGCCTCAGGCTACGTAGCCTTGAACCGGTCGGATACATACCTCTTGGCCGTCGGGTACGATGATAATTTCGCCAGCAAAGCCGTCCTGAAACGGGACCGCCAAGGCGTGGAGGAGGAGATTTTTTCCTACGACTTTGCTGAAGCCGCGAACGGGGCAATACCTCTCGTACTACGTGTGACGGACCATGGTTACGGGGCAGCGTTTTCTGGGCAGGATGCATCTGAGGGGCTTCGCCCGGTGTATTTTGCTTCGGCGGCGGGTATAACAGAGCTGTACGACGCCACTTTTCAGCCTTTTAATCTTGGGGGTTTTTTGCACCAGGGCCAGGTCGATATCAGTTCCGAAGGCGTGGCTGCGTTCGCCCATATGGGCCCCAATCTGGCATCGGAATCCGCGGGCAACTACCTGGTGGTGAAGATAGACGGCGTCTCGGTCTACCGCATAGCCGGACCGGCAGGCACGTTGTCATCCCTCAACAGTACTCTCTTTGTCCGCTGGACGCCGGACGGGCGCTACCTTGTGGTCCAGCACAGCAACGCCGTGTTCCGGGTATTCTCCCGGGACGGGACTCAGGTTTTTGTCGGGACCGGTTGGCCGTCCGTCGCGGTTACGGCGGGGCGAATCCTGCCCGGCACAGTCGTCACAGCCGGCGGGGTCACAACCAGAACCTACACCCTGCAGGCGGAGTTCGCGATCGACGCGGACACGCCGCTGGCCAGGGACAAACTCATGACCGTTGTCGAGGACGGCACGGACATCACGGTCACATTCGGCGCCACGGTCGAACGTCCGCGGATCTGGGATGCGGCGTTGGGCGGGGGAATTTGGGAGACCGCCGCAGTGTTAGACTAGCAGGTTCCCGCGCCCGCGGTTATCAGGTATACTGTTCACATCATCCCATTCTCGCCCGGAGCAGGCATAGAATAATGGCAACTGTCGCTGAACTTCAGTCCGCAGCTTCTGCGGCAGCTACCGCCACGCTGGCGCAGGCAAACACGTTTCTGGAGGCGTTGACTAACGCGGCCAACGTGGAGTTCAGCAACGGCTTCAACATTGATGAGTTGCTGCCGGACAGTTACAACTATGCGTCGGTGCCCGAGGTCAACTTCCCCGTGGTCGCTGGCGGTCTTCGCCCCACACTCTCTGGCCTGGATGTAGGCGGCGCGCCGGAAGCGCCGGCGGTGAGCATCATGGCCCCTGGCGATATTGCACTACCCGCGGACGATCTCCTGGCCCCCACCAACCAGTTCACGTACTTCGAGGCGGCATACGCCTCTGTGCTGCTGGATCCGCTCAAGGCCAAGCTGCTCGAAGACCTCACCAATGGTGGCTATGGTATCGACGTGGCGGATGAAGCGGCGCTGTTCCAGCGGGCGCGGGACCGAGAAGCCGAAGCCACGATGACGCGCATCTCCGCCGCCGGGCGAACCATGGCTGCCCGCGGATTCCCGCTGCCGCCGGGTGAACTGGCCGTGACGATCGACCGCGCGTATCAGGAGTTCCAGAACAAGGCGTCTGACGTGTCGCGCGACATCTTCACGAACAGCGCCGCGCGCTTCGTGGAGAACCGGAAGTTCACGATCGAGCAGGTCAAGGAACTGGAGCAGATCCTGATCGGCTTCCACAACTCCGTGCAAGAGCGCGCGCTGAACGTAGCGAAGGCAACCGCGGAGGTGGCACTGGCGGTCTACAACGCGCTGGTACTGCGCTACCGCACCCGTTTGGAGGCGGCCAAGATCGCGTCGGACGTGCAGCGCGACAAGCTGCAGGCCGAAGCGGAGCGCGCTCGCGCCGTCGTGGATATCTTCCGCGGGCAGTTGTCCGCGTATGAGGCCAATCTCCGCCGCGCGGTTGATACAGCCCGCATGCAGGTTGACCTGTACAGCGCGGATATTGCAGCCAACCGGAACCTGACTGATGGGTTGATCGCGCGAGCGTCGCTGCAGCAGAAGGTGCTGGAGGCGACCGTGCAGCAGAACATCCAGATCTCGGCCCTCGCTGTCGAAAACGCCAAGGCAAAACTGCTGGCGACTGTGCAGGGGCTGCAGTTCCAGACGGAAGCGGTCAAGTTCGGTGCGGAGAAGTTCTTCGCAACCCTGACTGCGATGTACGGCTCGATCAACAGTCTCTCGGTGCAGAGCGCCACGGAGTAACAAATGGCACTTCCAAAAATCGAACCACTTACCGGCTTTGGTTATCAGGGGAATATTGACGACTTCCTCGCCAACCCACGCAACGCCCCCGCTGGTGCACGTGTCACCTCTACGACTCCCGCAACTCTGCCCGCAACGGGTGCAGGGTACAAGGCCGGCAAATTGCTCGGCAAAGCCACGCGGCTTGGCGCGAAAGTCGCAGGCCCGCTCGCCGGTGCAACGCAGTTGGTCAGTGGTGTCGCGGACGCTGTAGCGAACGGGCCGTCCGTTAGCAATGCGATCCAGACCGGCGTGGGCGTAGCGTCCACGTTCAGCCCGCCGGCGCGCGCAGTTGCGACCGGGATGACGTTGGCCAACATGATCCCGGATGCCGCCTATAAGGCTGTACTGGGAATCAAGGACACGGACATCACAGGTCCGGCAACGAAGGAGTTCCTGGCACGCGGCGGAGTTTCTGGCGCAGCGGCCGGAGGTACCATGACAGGCGCCGTTGGGGGTGAACTCGCGGAGCCCGCAGCGGCACCGGTTGCCGCGGAGAGTGCGGCGACACCAGTTACTATGGCACCTTCGTGGCGCCCCGCGCCGCTTCCGGGGCAGAATACTTACGTTGAGCGCCCCGGCGTTCGCGGCATCGGCGGCATCGGAGGCGTGGGTAATACGCAGATCTCGGGTTCGCCGGCGACCAGCACGAACATTGGCAACACAGCAGGCAACTTCATGGGGGCGCTGATTGGCCTCAAGCAGATCTCCGGCGACAATGCACAGAAGCTGGCGCAGCAGCGTGCGGCGGCAGCAGCACTTACTGCACAGGGTACAGCAGGTCGAGGTGCTGCGGCGATGGGCACGCTGCAGTTGTCGCAGCAGCTTGCGGCGGAGTACCTGAAAAAGAACCCCGGCGACTTTGCTGGCGCAGCGGCCGTGCTGCATGGGCGGTCGCAGGCCAGCAAGAAGACCATCCCGGTTGGGGGCGTCGGGATGAACCCGGCGAAAGATCCTTCGCTGGTCTTCGATCCGCAGTCCGGCACGACCTCGTTGGTGCGCCCGACGCAGGAGATCACGTTGGCACAAGCCGTGGCCAGCGCGAAGAAGGCGGGCACCTACAAATCCGACGCCCAGGTCCGTGCGGACCTCGCGAAGATGCCCAATTACAAACTCGTGGAGGACAATGCCGGCGGCTTTATTGCAACCGCTGAGCAGAAAGCGCAATCTGCCCGTGCGCGGGCCGAGTTCGACGCATTGCCCCCGCATGTGCAGGCCATGATTTTAAAACAAACCGGAAACTAATTTAATGGCCCTTGATCCGTTCGGCCCGAGCGAAGGTCTCGATCCGTCCGTCCCCGTAGCTGGCCTCGATCCTTTCGCACCTGACCCCGCCGCCCCGGGTGCGTTCAGTAAAGGCATCCGTGTCGGCGTTGGCGGTGTCAAGTCTACACTCTACGGCACGGGCGCGCTTGCCGCCCGCGTGGTGGGGGCGAAAGATCTTGAGCAGGCCGCGCTTACTAAAGCCGCTGCAGCGCAGGAAGAAGTCGCTGGCGACATTCAGACGATCGAGCAGGTGGATTGGACGGATCCGAGTTCCATTGCGAACCAGTTCAAGTTCCTGCTCGGACAGGCGATCCCCTCGATCGCGACCACTGTTGCCGGCGGTGTCGTTGGCCGCGGTGTCGGCACCGCACTGTCCCGACGCATGGCCGCCCCGGCTGCCGCACAGGTACAGCGTGCGAGCACGATCGCCGGCGCAGCAGTCCCTAGTTTCTCAATGGGGGCAGGCAGCATCTTCCCGGAAGCTCTGGAGACTGGTGCTGAGAATCCTGCCGCCCGCGCCATTGCCGGCGGTACCGCAACCGCCGCACTGGATCTGCTTCCCATCCTGGCCGCTGAGCGTTATTTGAAAGCCGCCGGTAAAGGCGGGGTGGGCTCGCTACTGAAGGGTGCTGCCAAGGGCGCTCCGGTTGGTGCCGTGCTGGAAGGCGCACAAGAGACCGCACAGTCTGCCGTGGAACGCCTGGCCGCAGGACTGCCACTGAGCGGTCCCGAGGCACTGTCCGACTATCTCAACTCGTTTGCCGGTGGTGCCGTGCCGGGCTCCGTGATTGGCGCCGGTGTTGGTGCAGCCCGCGGGCGTCGTGGTGCACAACCCACACCCGAGCCGTTCCAGCCCCCAGCCGCGCCGCCGGTTGAGGAGCAGCCGCAGCCCCTGCCGGAGATTCTGCAAGGACCGGCGCTGGAGCAGCAGTTGTCTGACCAGGCGCTGTTCGCATCACTGAACCCGCCGGCAGACGTGCTGCCGCCCGCCCCGGATGCAGGCCCCGAGGTCACGCCGCAGCCTGGCTACAATCGCGCGATGGCGCCTGTGGCACAGGAGGCGGATTTTACTACGCTTGAAACGCTCCGGGCGCAGAAGCGCGATGCTGACGCGCGCCAGGCAGAACTGACTGCAGAACTGTCACGACCGGAAGGGCAGCGCCGTACCAAGCAGGAGATCACGCGCGAGCAGATGGACTTGCGTACCCAGATTGGGGCGCTTGATACCCAGATTGGGCAGTTGACACAGACGATCCGTAACCGCTTCGCCGCCGAGGATGCGGCTGCTGCGATTGAGGCTGCGCCGGATAAGGCGCCGGCGGCCGAACCCTTCTTCACCGAGTCTGGAGCGTTTAAACGCCCACAAGGTCAACCGACCGAGGCCGCGGAGCTTGAGGTCGCCCGCCAGAAACGATCGGTGGGCGCGTTGGTCTCCGCTCGCGAAGCCAAGCTGCTGCGGGATGCTGACCGGGCAGCACCGCCGGCGCCCGCAGTCATGCCGGTCACTACAAACCAGCCGCGCGAGCGCTTCAAGCAGGAGTCCCCGGCACGCCGTGCGGAAGTGATCGAAGGCGTGGCCGCGCAGTCGGTGGAGGATCACCTGAAGGGGCTCAAGTTCCGCAAGGGCACCGAGCCCCAGGCGGCCCAAGCACTGCGTAAAGCAGTGGCGGAGGCGGCGACTGCGCCGACCATTGAGGCCGCAGAGAAGGCGATCTTTGACGCTGCGATCAAGGCCCTGTCCGGCAAGGTGAACAAGGCGGACGCAGAGACCTTCGCGGAGAGCGTCGCCAAGGACGTTCGCTCCGCGCCGACGTTTTACTCGCAAGCCGCTGCCGCACAGCGCACTGACGTGATTGAGTTCTCGCACTGGGGCGACGCTACCACGCAGACCGATCCCGCGCGTATGGGCACCGGTGTCAAGGGCGCTGACTGGGCTCTCGCACAGGAAGTGGGGCTTCAGTACACCTCTGCCGTGGTCCGCGGTGCGCCGTACCGCGAGCCCGCGGTGCAGGGTAAGCCGGAGCGCGTGGGCACGCTGGCTGCAGATCGCGTTTACTCCGCCCGGACCGACGACCCGCTGCTGATCCAGGCGAAGGCAGACCTGCGTGCGCAGGGCATCTTCAACGATGCGCTTGCGTGGATGCAGTATGCCAAGGCGGTTCGTGACCTGGGCTACGACGCGATGCTGTACGCCAATGGGCAGCTTCGTATCTTCACGCCACAGCGCGTTCGCGCAGCCTCTCGCGCTGCTGTAGCGCCGAAGAAGCTGTCTGACCTGACGGCAAAGCTGGCGCCGATCGTAGCGACACATGCAGCGGCTGGCGGATCGTCCACCAATCTCGTGACAGGGCAGGATCTTGGCGGCACGGACAACTATACCGTATCGGTGCACAAGAACCGAGAGCGCACGTTCAAGCAAGCCCCGACAGAGGCGGACCTGCGCAAGTACGTCGAGGACAATGCCGACCTTCTGGCAGATCCGCAGAACATCCTGGGTACCTGGTATAACCGAGCGGACAAGCTGCACTATGTTGACGTGTCCCGCACCGTGCGCGACCTCGCGACCGCACTGGACCTCGGGCGCAAGAACAAGCAGCACGCGATCTTCTACCTGGGCACGTTCGATGAGATCCCAGTGGGCAACGCGGAGGTCTACGGGCTGTCCCAACTCTACGCACAGCAGATGAGCCTGCCGCCGGCCGTCGCGCTGGAGTACAAGCAGGTGCCGGTTGAGCGCATGACACTGGTGGCGGAGGCGTACGACTGGCTCCGCGACAATGCGACCGCGCTGGATGTTCGCATCCAGAACGTGTACGAGACCTTTGTGCAGGAGACAGAGAAGCAGTTCGAGTTCATCTCCAGGCACATCCGCATCGAACCGTGGCGCCAGGAGGGGCAGCCCTACGCGAACTCCCGCGCCATGATGGACGACGTTGCCAAGAACAAGCACCTGTGGGTGTATGAAGGTGGTGATCCGCATCCGTTCATGACGGCAGAGCAGAACTGGAAGTTCCGCGCAGTGCACGATCTGTTCGGCCACGCGAAGACCGGCTTCGAGTTCGGCCCCCGCGGAGAGTTCAACGCGACTCGCGCGCATGCGCAGATGTACACCGAGGAAGCCTGGCCCGCGTTGGTCACCGAGACGATCGGGCAGAACGCCTGGGTCAACTTCGGCGCGCAGAACGCAGGGCTTCCGGCGGCGCAGCGCGCGTATGCTGTGCAGAAGGCGGACCTGCTCCCGGAGAGCATGTGGCGTGACCTGCTGGAAGATCCGATCGAAGCGCGCGTCGCGTCTGTTGACCAGCACGAGCGAGTCATGGCGGAGAAAGGTCAGCGACTGATCGACCGCATCCGTGGGATGATCGGAGACGCGCCAGTTGACATCAACGTGTTCGAGGCGAAGCCCGGGCAGCCGCTGGGTTACTACCAGGGGCGTGTCGGCAAGATGAAGGCAGTCATCGCGATGGCGACAAACGCCAAAGATGAACTGTCCATCGCGGACCACGAAGGCTTCCACGCGCTTGAGGACATGGTGCTGGAGGGCCGCGAGAAGAGCATCATCAGTCGGCAGTTACGGCCCGGGGCGACACTGTTCAAACGCCTCGCCGAGAAGACCCGTGCGTATGACGCTGCGAACGGCACGCGACTGACGGACGAGATCCTGTCGGTACCGCAGGAGGCTCGCGCCTACGGGTACGAGTTCTGGCGTCGCGGTGAACTGCAGGTTGATGGCGCACTGGCAACCGTGTTCGAGAAGATTCGCAACTTTATCGAGCGGATTGTCAACTTTATCGACGGGCTGGGGTTCCAGTCGGTCGAGGATATCTTCCGCATGATCGAGCTTGGTGCGATGGCGAGCCGGGCGAAGCGGGCTGGTGGGGCGAATGCGCAGTACTCTCAAGCCAGTGCGGACGGTCAGATTACAATTACGCGCCCGGTAGATGGTTCATACAGCATAAAACTGAACGGGCGCGAAATCGGTACGGCGAATTTATCCGAGAACAAAGACTATCTGGTAAGCGTTATTATCGAGGAAAAATATCGGCGTAAAGGCTACGGTTCTACGCTGTATGATTTTATTGAGCAAGACATCGGCCGACGGCTGATACCAAGCCCCCGGCACCAATCCCCGGCGGCGAAAGCGCTTTGGGCAAAACGGAATAAGACCGCCGCCGACCAAACCAAAACAACCGCATTCAAGAAGTGGTTCGGCGATAGCAAGGTGGTGGACGCCGAGGGTAAGCCGCTGGTGGTGTATCACGGCACGGTTGGCGACTTCGCTGAATTCAAGACTACCCGCACCGGAGAATTTGGCCCGGCAATCTACACTACCGCTGACGGTAACGAAGCCGCGCAGTATGGTGTTGGTGCCGGTTCTCGTCATCTGTCGCAGCCGCCAGTAAGCGTGATGCCAGTATATGTGAGCCTGCAAAATCCATTTGTTGATGGCGTGGAGGCGTATTGGAAGCGCTTTGGCCGCGAGGACAGCACTGACGCAGAGGCTGTTCAGCGCGCCATCGCCGCAGGCTTTGACGGCGTTATTGCCACCCGCAAGGAGTGGAATGATAAAACGCTGACGCACTACGTCGCCTTCAAACCCGAGCAGATCAAATCTGCCGTAGGCAACCGCGGCACGTTCGATCCGAAGAACCCGAACATTCTCTACTCCAAGGCCGCGATGCAGCTTGACCGGGAGATGGCCAAGGGCGGGCAGGAGCGCGCGCAGGAGTATCTGGCGGCAGCCGATCTCATCAACGACGCCTATCAACACGGCCCGGACAACGTGTTCAAGACCGCGTTTGGCGCCCTCAAGTCGGAACTCGGTGGCGACCTCTCTCGCTGGTTCAAGCGCAACATCCTGACACCGAACTTCACCAGCCGCTACTCGGAGGGCTTCAAGAACGTCTTCACGACGCTGAACACCTACGACCGGTACCGCTCGATCCTCATCAAGACCATGCTGAAGGAGAAGATGCCGGCATGGTACGACGCGTCTGCAGACGATCAGAAGGTAACCTTCAAGGCCCTGCTGGACCGCACGGTCAAGGGCATGACGGTGGACTCCAGCGAGTACCAGGCGCTGATGGCGAACCTGACGACCGAGCAGCGGGCACTGTTCCGCTCGGCCTCCAGCATGATCGAGGGCTTCCTGCGCGCGGAACTGGAGTCGGACAAGGTGACCTATCGCCAGCTTCTAACCACCCCGGGCGAGTATGAGAAGTGGCTGGCAGACCGCACGACCCAAGTGCAGGAGATGATCGACAAAGGCTACGTCCCCCTGCGCCGCTACGGAGACCACACCGTCGTCATCATCAAGACGATCACCGGCAAGGACGGCAACCCGCAGGATCTGGTCGTCGCGCGCCAGGGCTTCACACGCGCAGCAACGGCAGAAGTCGCAGGCCAGATGTACAAGGACGAGATCGCGCGCACCGGTGCGGACCTTCGCGTTGAGGTGGGCTACCAACACAAGGCCGCCCGGGACACGACGATCTCGGTGCAGCAGTTCCTTGACACCGCGCGCCGCAACGGCGTACCCCTGAACCAGCTTGAGCGCGAGCGGATCGTCAAGGCGCTGACCTCAGCGGAGTCGCTGACGCGAAACCGCATGCTGCATCGCGAGGGCACTGCAGGTTACTCGGAGGACGGGCTCCGCGTGCTGAACGAGTTCGGCGTCGGCATGGCGGGCAAGATGGCCTACGCGAAGTTCGCCTCCGCCGTGGATGCCGCGTCTGAGGGATATCGCGTGACTGCCGACATCATCGACAACGAACCGATGATCTCCGTGGACGAGTCGATCAACGCGGTCACCGGCAAGCCGAACAATCTCTGGGCTGCGGAAGGCCCGAAGGCCGGCTTCCACCGCAACCTCGCGGACGAATTGACCGACTTCGTGCTGGTCCCCGATCACACGGGGGGATGGTCTCGCAACCTCCGTGGTGCGGCGATGATGTACTTCCTCGGCGGTTCCATCTCCGGTGCGATGGTCAACACCATGTCCGTGCCGATGCTGGTCGTGCCGCAACTGTCCATCAGCACCAACTACTACAATGCGATGGCGACGACGCTGTCGGCATGGAAGACGACCTGGGCGAACCAGGCGGTCCTGCGTGACACCGCGAAGCTGAAGGATGCAGTGGCCTATCCTATCCCCGACATTGATCGCGTGCCGGGGCTGCGGCAGGCGCTGGTGCAGGCGGCGGAGGACGGCCGCACGATGGACACCGAGATCCACGGTATCATGGGCATGGCGCAGGGCACGATGTACTCGCAGTCTCGCGGGGTTCAGCGCGCGATCGAGACCTGGATGGCGCCGTTCCGGATCTCGGAGCAGACCAACCGGATTACAGCGTTCATCGCTGGCTACAAGGTGGGGCAGGAGAACAAACTCACCGGCCGCGAACTGTACAACTATGCGGCGGAAATGGTTGATAGCACTCAAAATAATTATAATGAGTCAAACAGGCCCGGTATCGCGCGGAACCACATTTTCGCGCTGATGTATATGTTCAAGTCGTTCCCGATGTTCATGGTCGAGGCGGCGGTGCTGATGCACAAGGCCAACCCGGCGGCAGCCCGCAACATGCTGCTGGGCATGGTGGTCATGACCGGCGTGCAGGGCCTGCCGTTCGCTGAGACGCTGATGGACCTGATCGACACGATTGCGCAGAAGATCTTCGGCTCGCCGTTCAATAGCCGGCGTGCGATCCGCAACTTCGTCAAGCAGGGTTCGGAGGCGATCGTGGGATACGACCTGTCCAGCCTGGTGCTGCGCGGGGTCATCAACGACGTGCTGGGCATGAGCGTGGCCTCGCGGATCGGCGCGGGCGACTTTGTCCCCGGCACGCGCCTGGGCACTGCAGATGCGGAGCAAGGGCGCCTGCTGGAGGACATGCTCGGCGCCCCGTACGCGATGCTGAAGGACACCCTTACCAACGCTGGTAAATTGGTGGGCGGGGTCACCACAGGCGACTGGCGCGACGCAGTGGACGCGCTGCGCGCTGGCGGCCCGGTCGCGGTACGGAACATCATCAAAGGCACTGAGCAGTTGACCGAGGGCTACGCCTCCGACAGCAAGGGGCGCCGACTGATCGATGTGAGCACCCCGGAAGCCCTGTGGCAGTTGACCGGGATGGCGTCTGCGCGGCTCGCGAAGGCGTACGACTACGACCGCATCGACAAGCAGACGATGGCGTTCTACAGTCAGGTCCGCACGGACATGCAGCGGCAGTTGGTGAAGGCGGTTCGAGACGGCGACGAGGCCAAGGTGCAGGAGACTTGGGATGCTGCGCGCGCGTGGGATGAGACCTACCCGGATATGCCGCTGCGCCTGAGCCCCTCGGCGATCCGCCGCGAGGTGGTGATGTCCGGGCTGCGGCTGGATGAGCGGACGATGCGCCTGCTGCCCCGAGCACTGCGAGGAACCAGCCTCGCGGCCGAGGGTATCGAAGGCGAGTGAAAAGCCCGTATAATGGATGCAAGGAATTGACATGACCTGCGCGACCTCCGATATCACGATTCTCAAGGGCACGACTTTCGCGCGCACGCTACGCTGGGAGTCTGCCCCCTTGGTGTACAAGGCGATTACGGGGATCACCAAGGCCGCGCCGGTAGTCATTACGGCAACAGGGCATGGCTTGGTGGACGGCTGGCGCGCGGCGGTACTGTCCGCCGGAGGCATGCGAGAGATCAATGCAACAGTGCGGGTGAAAGGGCAGGTGCCGGCCGCGGATCAGTTCCGCAAGGTGACATACGTTGATGCAAACTCCATCGCGTTCAACGAGGTTAATTCCCTCGACTTCACGGCGTATACGTCCGGGGGTGCCTTGGTGTATTATACCCCGGTGGACCTTGCAGGGTTTACTGCGCGCATGCAGATTCGTGCAACGGCAAACGCTACCGGAGATCCGCTGGTATCGCTTACCACAGAGAATGGTGGAATCACGATTGACAACACCGCGAAGACAATCGATCTCCTGATCGCTGCTACAGCGACAGCCGCGCTGGATTTTGTTTCTGGCGTGTACGATCTGGAGATGATTTCCGCAGGGGGAGTTGTGACGCAGTTGGTTGCCGGAAAAGTACTCGTGCAGGAAGAAGTGACTCGTTAATTTTGTAAAGGAGCCTTACCATGGCAAGCAATAAAGTATTCAATTTTGGTCCGGTCGCGCTGACAAACACGCTGACCACAAACATTCTCAATCCTGCTGCGGCTTCCGGCGGCGTCAATGGGGGATCCAGCGGGCAGTACATCATCCTGCGGCACATCCGCATCGTCAACAAGACGGCGGGCGCAGTGACGTTCTCCTTGTGGAAAGGCGCGACCGGCGCCAACGCCGCCGGCACAGAAGTCGTGGGTACGGGGCTGTCGGTTGCCGCAAACTCGGCATATGACTGGTACGGCATCATGCGCTTCGATACCGCGGACTTCCTGGTCGGCGGCGCGAGCGCGAATACCTCCCTGTCGATTCAGGGCGAGGGTGAAGTCGGCGTCGCCTAAGCGTGGAAGACGATCTGTTCATCGCCACGACCGACTCAGCGCAGCCGGTCGTTGTCGATTTACCCGAGACGACCGTACTGATACAGGCGGAGGCGCATCCGCTCGCAGTTGAAGTACCTGCGCTCAGCGTGGCCGCGATTGAGCAGGTGCAGCATGTAGTGATAGAGACCTTGCAGCCCAGCGTGATTACGGTGGGTGAGCAGGGTCCGCCGGGGCCACAGGGACCGCAAGGCCCGGCAGGAAGCGGCGGAGGCGCCACTACTGCTACGGGTGGCATGGGTATGGACGGGCAGGATGGTGAAGACGGTTTTATTTTGATGGTGCCGACGCCCGTTGTTGCTGGTGGTGTCACGAGCGATATTTATGCGTTCGCCGCCGCTCATGGATAATTTATGATTCGGCTCAATAACACCACTCGCAAACTGATCGCTGCGCTGGGCGGTTCAGTTGTTGTAAACCAACTGCCGATCTCGGTCAGCTTCTCTGACCATACTGCCGCGTCCTATACAGGGGCGATGCAGTTGTCGGCTACGAATGACGCAAATCCGGTAGATATCTGCAACGCGCCTGCAAGCGGTGCAGTGCGTGACATTGATTATATCAGTGTGAAGAACCGGGACACCGCGCCCGCCACGATCACGATCTCATATGACGACAACGGTAGTGTCTCTGCGATCGTAGCGATCTTGCTTGCGGCCGGTGATCACCTGACTTATGTACACGGCTCCGGCTGGCAGGTGCTGAATGCCAGCGGGCAGCTACTTACTTCAGGCGCCCAGGGCGCCCAGGGCGAGCGCGGCGCAACCGGTGCTGCAGGCATGGATGGGCTGGATGGCGAAGACGGAATGACCGTCGTCGGGCCGCAAGGCGCAACCGGGGCCACCGGCGACACTGGCCCGCAGGGGGTGCAAGGGCCAATAGGCCCGCAAGGCGCGCCCGGCCTGGATGGCGAGGATGGTAGTGACGGCATGCCTATCCCGGGGCCACAGGGCGTTCCTGGCCCGCAGGGACCGCAAGGGGCAACTGGCGCCACTGGCGATACGGGCGCTACTGGTGCCACCGGGGATACTGGGCCGCAAGGTGATACGGGACCAATCGGGCCGCAAGGTATGCTCGGGCTAGATGGCGAAGATGGTAGTGATGGCATGCCCATTCCCGGACCGCAGGGCGCGACGGGGCCGCAGGGACCGCAAGGCGCTACTGGTCCTACGGGGGCTACCGGCCCGCAAGGTCCGATGAGCGTATCGATTCTCCCCGGAGAAGATGGGGAAGACGGGATTACTATCCCGGGCACGCAGGGCGGTGGCGGCGGCCCGAGCAGCATCGGCAAACATTCCGTATTTATTCCTGCGGCGGGCATGATCTCGCGGATCACTGCGGGTGCAGAGTATTCCCAGGGCGAGACGACCACCAATCGCATACAGATGGCCGGGTTTTTGTTTGACGGCACTACACAAGAGCACGTTCAGTTTTATCTTGGTGCGCCTAAAAGTTGGGATAAAGGCACGGTAGTCGCACGCTTTCTTTATGCGCCGACTACGACTTCTTCTACCGCAACCCGTTGGGAAATTGCTGCACGGGCCTTCGGGGATGGTGATGCGCTCGATACTGCGTTCGGCACGGCAGTAGGTGTAGACACTAGCCATACTACGGCGAATCAAGTCGAGGTTTCGGCTTCGACCAGTGCGCTCACGGTCGCAGGTACGCCGGTGACAGACGACCTCCTGATATTCCAAGTTAGCCGCGCGCCGGCAAACGCAGGAGATACCTACACAGCCGATGCGCGGTTACTTGGCGTCTGGGTAGACTTTACCACTGACGCGGCTACGGACGACTGACCATGATGCCCGCGATGCAGCAGGTAGTAAGGGCGGTGCCGCACCGTAGGGTTGCGACATTCTCCGGCGCGAACGTCAATTTGTTCACGGCTACCGGGTCCAAGTCTTTTCAACACGAACTGTGGGCCAAGACGGCGGGAACGCTTTCCTCAGCGTCCCCTGCTACGCCCGCGTTTCAGTCAGGGAGCTTTGTTACTGGCACTCACGTCCGCGTCATTATCAATCACCAGATCACCGGGGCTACGGGTGCTACCGGCGGCACGGGTAGTCAGGGAGCGAGCGGTGTTGGCGGCGCCGGCGGTAAGGGGGCCACTAACGGCGCCGATGCTGTTGGTGGCAGCAGCGGCGGCACTGGCGCAACAGGGACAACAGGCGGCACTGGTGGTATTGGGGGCGTCAGTCTTGCCGCTACCACAAAGATATTCGTAGATAACCGCAGTACCCTTCAAGGTGGGTCGGGCGGCGCTGGCGGCGCTGGCGGCGCTGGAGGTTGGGGCGGCGGCGGTGGTGGTGGCGGCGGTGGCGGGGGACGACGCGATGATGGAGAGGTAGCCTACCCCGTTGGCGGTGGCGGTGGCGGTGGCGGCACTGGGTCGTCTACGGGCACTCCGGGCGCAGGCGGCGGAGGTTTCCCCGGGGGAAGCGCAGGCTCCGGCACTGTAGGCGGGGCAGGTGGTGGCTCCGGCGCAGGCGCGGGGGGTAATGGTGGTGCGTTAAATACCGCCGGTGCGGCAGGTGGCGCGGGCGTTGTGGGATGGGGTACAAACGGGGCTGGTGGCCCGGCTGGCGGTGTAGGCGCAACGGGCGCAACGGGCGCAACGGGCGCACAAGGCAACGCGGTCACGGGCGACAGCAACATCACATGGATTAACACCGGAACGCGGAACGGAGGCATATCGTGAACTTGAAATTCAAGATTATCAGCGTGGATGAGGCCGAGCAGTCCATCGTCGTCCGCTTCTACACCGACAAGATCACCGAGCAGATGCTGGTGAACGAGAAGGACGCAGAGGGAAATATCCTGCGCTGCCGCACGGACATGAATATCACCTTCCCCGACGCGGAGACGCGCCCCAAAGGCGATGCGCTTGAGTCCTACATCTTGCGCCATGCGCCGGTTCAGTTCTTCAACTTGAAGGAGCAGGTAGCAGACAGCCGTGTGGATACGTCGATGGGTGACATCGCCGCGCTGGTGGGGGTGGAGCAAACGAGGACCGTGGACAGGCTGGAAGGCCAGTTCATCCTTCGGGACAAGGTGACGACCACCGAAAAGGCGAGGTAGCCGTGCGGGTCATCGACTACACCGCCGATCCCGCCACGCTGTCCCGGCTTCGCTTCGCTGGGGCGGACATCGAGCCCGTGCTCGCGCTGCGCCGGGTTCCCGCCGTCAGCATGGTGGGGAAGGGGGCAGTCATGCGCGGAGGGCAGTGGCCCGGTTTCCTGAGCCTGTTTCCACTACCGGCGTTCCAGCAAAACGCGATCACGTTCCCGGAGTTGATGCGGGCGACGGCAGCGGCCCTGTTGGCCGAGGGCAAGGAAATCCACTTTGCGTGGTCTGGCGGACTCGACTCCACGGGGGCGCTGCTGGCGTTGAAGGATGTCGGAGCGACAAAGGCGCAGGTGGCGGTCCACTACACCGACGCCTCTGTGGAGGAGTACCCCGCTCTGGTGCCATTCGTGGAACAGAACTTCGTCGCAGTGAAGGAGGCGGCGGTTTCCCCACATACACACGACTGTTTGTGGGTGAACGGCGAGGGCGGAAATCAACTGTTTTTCCCGGTCCGGCGCGAGAAGTTTGACGCGATGCGGGCAGATCAGTCGAACGAAGCCCCGTGGGAGAGTTATTTCTTCCGTAGCCCTGGTATCGCGGAGGCGGACAAACAAGCCGTGCGCTACCTGATGGCGCTGTGCCCTTTCCCGGTCAGCACCGTGGAGCAGGCGCAGTGGTGGCGGGTGTTCTACCTGCACTGGCAGCACCTCGCGTTGCGGCAGGGGCGCACGCTCGCACAGGCGGAGTTCAACGAGTTCAGGCAATCGGCGCGACCGTTCTTCATGACCGAAGCGTGGCAAGTGTGGTCGATGGCGTACATGGCCACCAAGCAGCCCGATGATAGTTATCTGATGCTCAAGCGCCCGCTGAAGGATTACATACAGTCGGTGTATCCGGACGACGAATACTATAACGGCAAGGCCACGCAGCCTTCGAGCACCGGCGTGAACCTGCCGGCCGTGCCGTACATTCGATTCGAGGACGGGTCGGTGGCGACGACGGACGCAGAAACCATGGAGAAAGTACAAGCATGAAGAAGCTGATTGCGGCCCTGCTGATGGCGTTCGCCCTAGCGGCGCACGGGCAGAAGTACACCGTCATCTCTGCCTCGTCCGGTGGTGACCTCGGCGACCTGATCCGCCATACGGCGCTGGCGCGCGTTCCGCACGTACACGAGCCTTCGCCGGGCGGCGACGGTTTGATCGCCCCCAGCAAGTTCGCCGCCAAGCCCGCCGGCAAGTATCTGCTCCTCAGCGGCCTGATGACGCAGCAGGTCGTAGGGCCGCGGCTGCACCCGGAGCGGGCAAACTATTCGGATGCGGATCTTGTGCCCATCACATTGCTGGCGATGACGCATTTTGTCGTGGTCGCACATCCGCAGGCGGCGTTTCCGCACGGCCGCATTGCGGTGGCGGGCAGCAACGCGCAGTTTGTCGTGCGGCTGATCGGGAAGCAGATTGGAATGCCGTTAGAGCCGGTTGCGTATAAGGGCATCGCGCACGGCATTCTCGACGCTGCCCGCGGCGACGTGGAGTTCGCGCTGGTGCAAGTGGGGACCGCACAGCCGCATTTGGCCGCCGGTCGTGTACGCTTGGTCGGAGAGTTCCCGGAGATTCCTGCCGCATTTGGGCTGTATGGGCAGCGCGGGATGTCCGCACACGAAGTGGTGCAACTGGTCCGGGCAATCGCGACCGCATTGCAGATGCCCAGCGCGAAGCAAACGTATGCGGAACAGTACCTGCGAATGCCGGAATCCCTCGGGCCGAAGCCATTAATACAGCTTATAGAAACCCAGCGAAAATCTTATGGAGACTTGAAATGATCGAGCGCCGCGCGGATGACCCCCGTTTCAAGAAGCTGTTCCACGAAGTCGGCCAACTGAAGTCCCAGCATCAGGAAACTATTCATAAGCTGGAATTGAACACCAAGGCCACTCTGGAGGTCAAAAAGAACACGGACGACATTGTTGCGGCCTGGAAAGCCCTGTCCGGCGGCTTGCAAGTACTGGGGTGGCTGGGCACGGTGGCAAAGTTCACGGCAATGTTGGCCGGCGCCGTTACCGCGATCAGTGCCGCATGGTATGCGATTCTGCATTTTGGCAGCGGACCCACCCCACCGAAATAAGGAGATCCTTATGTTCCGCACGCTGCTTGCCGCCCTGCTGTGCTCCGCGACCTGGGCTGTCGCCGCTGAAGTCTCCGCCACGTATGAGGTCGAGGGGCACGGTACCGTCGTGGTTACCCTGACCGACACACCCTGCGTTGACGAAGCGATCCTGGCCAACGTCAAGCCGGAGTACCATGCACAGTTGTTAGCCGGGCGAGCGACCGTTGCCGGCACGCCCCGCGGGTTGTGCTGGAGCGGCGAGGCCAGTCCTGGCGAGGTGTTCGTTATCGATGCGCAGGGCTCGTACGGCCTCATCCCCATGACACTGTTCAAAGCAGTGGGCACCGGCATCTGATGAAGTGCGTACTGCAGCGTACGGAGTCCGGCGACCAAGGTACCTTCGGGCGCCTGGTACTGCCAGACGGCATGACCTTCTTTACGGGGGAACTCCCGTGGCGCGAGAACCGCAGCAACGTTTCCTGCATCCCGGCTGACACCTACGAGTGCCGCTGGACCATGAGCCCGCGGTTTCGCCGGATGATGTACATCCTGCTGGGTACTTCCCCGCGGGCGGGGATCCGCAAGCATAGTGCGAACCTGATGGGGGACAAAGCTAAAGGGTATCGCGCGCAGTTGAACGGGTGTATTGCTCTTGGCGAACGACTGGGCTGGCTGGACGGCCAGAAGGCACTACTGCTGTCAGCGCCGGCCATGCGTAGGTTCGAGACCGCCATGGCGGGGCGCCCATTTACTTTGGAGATACGCGATGTTTGAGACAATTCTGGGCAGTATCCTCGGTGGCGGTGCAACCGGCCTGCTGGGCATCATTGCACAACGCTGGGCGGACTATAAGAACAAGCAGTTGGACATCGAACTGACGAAGACCAAGTTCGAGCACGAGCGGGACATGCGCCGCGCTGATGCGGAGATCATGGCTCAGGAGTGGGCGGCCCGCACCAAGGTGGCGGAAGTGGAAGCCGCGGGCAAGGAAGCGGTTGCTGATAGCCAGGCGTTCGCCGCGAGCTTCGCGATGGAGCCCACGCGTTACAGCGAGGGCGTGAAGCCCACGCGCGGGCAGGGCTGGGTGCTGGTGGCCTTGGATGCCGTACGTGGGGCGGTGCGGCCGGTTCTCACGGTCTATCTCTGCGTGCTGACCACGCTGGTCTATGTGCAAGCGCGTGAGCTTCTCGCCGGCGAAGATCTGACACCTGACAACGCGATTGAACTGGTCCGCCTGGTCATCAACACCATCCTGTACCTGACGACAACCTGCGTCCTGTGGTGGTTCGGCACCCGAAATCGCGGAACCGCCAGTACAAAATGACCACTCGCGGAAAAGATCGGCATATAAAATCCGAAAAACGCCGGCTATATCTGCGCGGATATCATCGACGCTGGGCGTGGAAAAATAAATTCGGAATATCCGCGGATCGCGTCGAACAAATGCTCGCGGAGCAAGATGGACGCTGTGCAATATGTTATCGCGAATTCGATTTTGATTCACAAGGCCGCGGCAGAAGTGAACTAGTTCCGCATGTAGATCACGATCATCAGAGCGGTAAAGCTAGGGGTCTGTTATGTAATGGATGTAATGTGTCTATTGGCCGGATGGGCGAAAGCATCGAGACCTTTGAGCGCGCTATCATATATTTACGCAAAGCAAAAATCAGCACCTAAATAATTTTTAATCGGAGATTGACATGGCACAAGTAATGATTAAGACCCCCGGCGAGGTGCTGGGCCGCAACAGTCTGACCAACATCCCGGCCAGTGGCAACACTGAACTGCTGGAACTGGACACGCGGGATATCGATCGGCTGTCGATCGAACTGGTGATGAGCGCCAACCAGGCTCTTGACGCCTTTGTGATGCAGGCCAAGATCCACCCCGACTCCAGCTACGTGACGATCACCAGCGCGATCACGGCGACCCCAGGCGGGGTGGTCATTGCTGCCAGCGGGGCGCTGGCTTCCTTGGCCGCCGGCGCGACGGGCTGGGCGCTGCTGGACGTTCGGACCTTCTTCTCGGTGAAGTTCCTGGCCTCTGGCGCCACCAATGACACCGCGGATGTCACGATCCGCGCTCGCGGCGTACGTGGGGCGCAATAAAACAGCGGCCTTCGGGCCGCTTTCTTTTTTGGTTGCGGGAGAGGGATTTGAACCCTCGACCCTCTGGGTATGAACCAGATGCTCTGCCAGGCTGAGCTATCCCGCGATTGATCTTGGCAGACACCCAGGGAATCGAACCCCGCGCAGTCGGATTTGGAGTCCAACTCGCCACCTTGGGACATTGGCGCCTGCAGTACTTTTACAACTGGTGCCCGAGGCATGGAGTCGAACCTGCGACCGTCCGCTTACAAGGCGGGTGCTCTACCGGCTGAGCTACAAGGGCAAAATTAAGTGGGCACTCTCGCCCGGTCACGGTAGCAGTTCAGCACTATTTCTTGCCGCTTGCGCGACTCATGCCTGGAAGTCACCGTTTATCCGCTGAACAAGTCAGACTGCGCTCGCAGTAGAAAGTTCAAAAAGAACCTCCCGCGCGAGAGGAGGCAGTGCTTGGAGGGGCCGCGCGGGAGGTGTTGACCGGAGCCAACAAGACTAGTATGGCAGATCCCGCGTCGGCCCGCTACCCCGCCTTGTTCAGCGCTTTCCGGATGTCGAACGGGACCAGATGTATTTTTTGTTTCATCATGCCTCCTGAGCAAGTTTGGTTGAGAACTCCGGGATATCCGCCCGGATCTTCCAGCACGGTACTTGCTGCCCGCTGGACAGGTCCGTGCCAGCCCCCAGGATCTTCCGATCGTCCGCGTTCAGCAGTATCCCTGCGTCGTACAACTCCTTCTTGATCTGGTTCGGGTTCTGGTGTTTCTTGCGGAGCCAGTGCATGATGTGCGACCGCGTGATCCACAGGGTCGCATTGTCCTTCTCATAGCGCTGGGACAGCGCGCCTCGGGTCGGCCGGGCGTTGGAGGCGCTCATGCCCTCGTTCAGCTTGGTGACGACCAGACGCTCGCCGACGTGCGCGTCCAGGTACTCGCCCAGGAGCGTCATGGGGGTCACGACGTTCGCTGCGACCTCACCGCGCATGCGCCGGGTCTCCTGTAGCAGCCAGGGGCGAATGCGCTCGGGATCGAACTGGATGATGCCCCACTGCTTCGCGAGGCGCCCGCCGATGAGTGTCAACGCCGCAGCTTGCGACCAGAACCGTTCCTTCTTTTGCATCTGGAACTCGCGCTCCAGCCGCTCTATCTCCGCAGGAATCGCGACGCGCAGGTGATCCTGCTCCATGACGAGCCGGCGAATATATTCCCCGCCGGCGACGCCGTAGTGCTGCTCCACGTAGTTGTGCAGCAGCCCGGCGAACTCCAGGAACGGCGCGGACCGAGGGAACTCGAACTCGAACAACCGCATCGACTCGGCTTCGGGGTTGACCTTGGCTTCCTGCAGTTTGGCGTTCAGGGGATCATTGCTGGAGGTCACGAGGATGGTTTGCCACTTCGCACCCTCGCGGGTCTCGCGCGTACGGGTCAGCACGTCGCGCCCCTTGCCGGTGGGGATCATGTAGATAAGGTCGCGCAGCACATCGGGCTCGATCGTCGTGATCTCGTCCATGTAGGCGGGGATGGAGTTGTACGTCCCGAGCCGCTCCACCCGCGCGTTGACCGTGGAGTCCTGCCCGATCCAGGTGTCCTTCCAGTAGCCGTAGACCGAGGCCATCATCTTGCCGCAGGTTGACTTGCCGATGCCGGTGTCGCCAAGCGCCGAGACGGTGAAGCCGTCGCGCCCGCAGAGTTGCAGCAGCGGGGCAGCAAAGGCAGTCAGCAGCATGAACGCGTGCGGCTCGCAGCCGGGGAGGTCGAACACTTGCGTGGCGGCGCTCCAGTCGGCCAAGTTCCCCTTCTCCTTGAAACCGTCCAGGAAGCTCGCCGAACGTGTAGCAGATCCCGCATGGATGATCTCGCCGGTCTTCAGATACATGCGGTCACCCAGCACGAACTTGGCGTTGTTGTCTTTCCACCCCATGCTGCGAAACAGCCGTCGCACCTTGGTTTCGAGTTTGACCTTGCGCAGGTATGCGTCCATGTACATCACCATTCGGTTTCGGATCAGCGGTTGAATATGCACGTCCCGGAGCGCCGCCTCGAATTCCGCGGGCTTCGCCAACAGGGACGACTGGATCGAGTGCTCCATCCAGCCTTCCTGCGGGAGGTAGTGGCGCATGCGGAACACTTCGTGCCCGACCGCTTCATCAAACAGCACGTCCGTGGGGAAGCAGTCGTACTCATAGATCTTGTGGAGGATGCCATCTTCCTCCACGAAGATACCGCCGCCTTCCTCGGGGGCACGGCGTGTGAACGGCGCGGGCGGGTTCGGGAGCGCGACCTGGATTACCGGGCCGGGTGCGCCTCCAGGGCTCGCCGGCGGGGCCGCCACAGAGATAGTCGGAGGCGCTGCGGACTTGATTTCTGCGCCCAACTGAACAGGAGACGATATTTTCCCGCGGAAAGGGCACGTCTCGCAGCCGCCAGGGTTGCGAGACTCGAACGTGCTGCAAAGTGTTGGCCCCAACGACTGAGACCGAATCTGCTGAATTTTCTGCTCAGTCTCGGCTTCGCTGTATCCGGCATAGCCTTTACTCCACTCATGGATGAGTTCATCGCCCTCAATCGAATGCGTCATCAACTGGATGCCGGCGTACCAGTAGGGCTCCGGGATGTCACCACGAGTGTCCCGCATGCGCGCCAGTTGCAAGCACTTGTCGGCGGCCTTCTGTGCGCTGCACGGCGGGAAGTCCCGCTGGATCGCGAACTGCTCGTTCAGTGCCTCCTGCTTGGTCTCACGGGACTTGATCGTGTCCGGCGCCTTGACCTTATGCTGCTCCAGGGCGGCCATGACGCGGCGGTGAAAGTCCGCGTACACCAGATCCGGAGCGTCGGCAACCACTTCAACGGGCTTGGGGTTGTGTGCGTCCTTGCGATTGTAGGTGCCGACCGGACGCAGTACTCGCGCAGAGTCACTCGTGCAGCCGTGGTCTGCCCGGAGCTTCAGGTGGATCGCCAGCGCCTTCAGTGCTGCTGCGGTCTGGTTCCACTGGGTCGGGTTGATCTCCTCGGTTAGCGTCCAGTAGACGTGGATGCCGTAGCCAGAAGAGACCACCATCGGCTGCGGTAGCCCGCTCTCTTCACAAAACTTGACCAACCCGTCCACCGCTTCAAGCTGATCGGCATACTTCGTGGGGACACCTGCCTCAACGTCCAGATCCGTCCAGAACGCTTTGAGCGCGCGGACATTCTTCTGGACGCGTACTTGCCGAATCGGCTCCCCCTTTTTATTGACGCCCATGATGAAGGGCTCACGGTACGCCGCGCAAGCATGATACGCGGTGACGCCTTGGGAGTCGAACAGCAGTGCATACTGCAGTGCTTCCTCCAAAGACTCGCAAACCTGATGGGAGAAACCCTTGCCCGCCCGAGGCCGGTCAATGATATACAGCCCGGTCGCCGGCAAGATGCGGCGCAGGAACTCGATAGGTTGCACGTGTTATTTCGCCGGCGCGGGTTTCAGGGACTGTAACGTCTTCGCCATTCTGGCGATACGGGCAGTACGACTCTCCTTTGACATGGCAGGGAACGGAAGCAGTTTGTTGGTGATCGCGGTCTGGAGGGCCGCCGTGATGACGGTAGCCATCCGGGCAGTGTAACTACCCTCTCGCGGCGGCGAAGCAGAGAGCCAGGTGTGGATCGTCTGCCTCGACACGCCGTAGAGCGTAGCCAACTCCACCCGCGTCAACCGGGAGTCCGTGAGGACTTTGTTGAGCGCTTGGGTGTCCATAGGATTACTGCGGGGCCGCCGCTGCGCCCTGCCCCTTCATCAGCCGTGCTGCAAGCTGGCTCTTGAGGTCTGTGGGGGCGCCCGTAGCCGCCGAGGCCGCCACCGCGGGAGCAACTGCCGCACCGAACCCGCCCGCAGCGGGGGCTGCGGCAACCGCTGCAGCCGGCGCGGGTTGGGCTGGTGCCGCCTCGACCGGCTTGGGGTACTTGGCCATGAGCGCCTGCGCAGTGGGATCGTCCACGCCCAGAAGCTCCACTGATGCCCGGATCTGCGGCGGCAGGTGCGCGAGAGCATCATCCGCGGCAGGTGCCGAGTTCCGCGGCTTGCGGGTTTTCTTCGTCTCCGCGACGGGGGCAGCCGGGGCAGCCGGGGCAGCCGGGGCAGCCGGGGCAGCCGGGGCAGCCGGGGCA
>CAYLTE010000004.1:0-54027 GCA_964386195.1 uncultured Burkholderiales bacterium
GCCCACGGTGCGGAAACGCACGCTGGCGCGTTCCACGCGCTCGCCCTCGCGGGACGGGGTGAGATGGGTCACGGGTACGAGCGCCGTGCCGCGGCGCACGACCTCGCGCTCGTGCGCGAAGTAGATCGACGGCAACTCGATGCGCTCCCGGCGGATGTACTGCCAAACGTCGAGCTCGGTCCAGTTCGAGATCGGGAAGACGCGGATGTTCTCGCCGGTGCGCACGCGGCCGTTGTACAGCGACCACAACTCGGGGCGCTGATTCTTCGGATCCCACTGGCCGAACTCGTCGCGAAACGAGAACACGCGCTCCTTCGCGCGCGCCTTCTCCTCGTCGCGCCGCGCCCCGCCGATGCACGCGTCGAAGCCGAACTCGGCGATCGCATCGAGCAGCGTCACCGACTGGTGCGGGTTGCGCGGCTCATCGGGGTTGCGCAGCCGGACCCGGCCGGTGCGGATCGATTCGCCCACCGAGCGCACCACCAGCCGCAGGCCGCGTTCGCGCACGATCCGGTCGCGGAATTCGATCACCTCCGCAAAGTTGTGCTCGGTGTCGACGTGCAGCAGCGTGAACGGCACGCGCTCGGGGAAGAAGGCGCGCTCGGCCAGACGCAGCACCACCGCGGAGTCCTTGCCGCCCGAGAACAGCAGCGCCACGTTGCGGCACTCGGCCGCGATCTCGCGCAGGATGAAGATGGATTCCGCTTCGAGGGCGTCGAGGTGGGACCATGTGCCTCGATTGCGAACGGCGGGCGGAGGTTCGATGACTGTCAGCATGTCGGTCTCGCTTGGATTCTTCGGATCAGCTTGCGGATGCCGTTGCGCTCGCGCGTACCAGGCGCCCGTCGGCACCCACGTGTAGCCCGCACTCGCGCGCGCCTTCCTGCTCCCACCACCAGCGTCCGGCGCGCGGATCCTCGCCCGGTTGCACGGCGCGGGTGCACGGCGCGCAGCCGATGCTCGGAAAGTCCTGCGCGTGCAAGGCGTTCACCGGCACGTCGTGGCGCTCGACGTAGGCCTGGACGTCGGCCTCGCTCCAGTCGACCAGGGGACTGAGCTTCATCAGTCCGTTCGCCTCGTCGTAGGCGAGCACGTCGGCCTGCGCACGCGCCGCGGACTGGCCCCGGCGCAAGCCCGTGATCCACAGCGACTTGCCGGCCAGCGCGCGGCGCAGGGGGCCGAGCTTGCGGATCTCGCAGCAGCGCTTACGCAGCTCGACGCTGTCATAGAAGGCGTTGCTGCCGTGCGCCGCGAGGTAGGCCTCCAGTTCGGCGGCATCGGGAACCAGTGCCCGGATCGGACGCCGGTAGCGCGCCCGCGCCCGTGTCATCAGTGCGTGCGTCTCCTCGTGCAACCGCCCGGTGTCGAGGGTGAAGACGTCCACCTCGATCGCAAGCCGATCGATCAGGTCGAGGATCACCATGTCCTCCAGCCCGAAGCTGGACGCGAAGGCGACCGCAGGATGCCGGTCGACGGCATCCACCAGCCGTGCGCTGGCCTGTGCGATGCGCGCGTCGAGGCTCATCGTCCGGACGCTCCGGAGGCGAAGCGGCGCGCGAACAGCGGTCCGCGGTCCACGGCGGCCTGGTAGTCCTCGCTGAAATCGGCGAACGCGGCCAGCGCCTTCTGCGCATCCTGATCGTCGCGCAGCGCAAAGGCGTCGAAGCCGACTCGCGTCAACTCGTAGAGCTGGTCGCGCAGCACGTCGCCGATCGCGCGCAACTCGCCCCGGAAGCCGTAGCGTTCGCGCAGCAGCCGTGCCGTGGAATAGCCGCGCCCGTCGGTGAACGTCGGGAAATGGATCGCGACGAGAACGGGAAAGCCGATGGTGGCCAGCTCCGCCGCGTCGTCCGCCGGCCCGAGCCACACGCCGGTGCGTCCTGGACGTCGCGCGAGCGAGGCGGCGTCGGCCCGCCACGCGGCGAGCGGAACGACGACGTTTTCCGTATCCGAGAACGCAGCGGCCTCAGCGGGAACGAGCCCGACGATGCGCCAGGGGTCGAAGGCGACGAATCGCCGATCTCTAATCAGCGTAGGCATAGACGTGGGCCTTGAAGGGTTCGATGCCGATGCGCCGCACGACGTCGACGAAGCGTTCCTCGTCGCCGTCGCGCCGGCGCAGGTAGACCTCGATGAGTCGTTCGATCACGCCCGGCACCTCGTCGCGCGCGAACGAAGGACCGATGACCTTGCCCAGCGCGGCCTGGCTGCCCTGCGTGCCGCCGATCGAGATCTGGTACCACTCCTCGCCGTTCTTGTCGACGCCGAGGATGCCGATGTGGCCGACGTGGTGGTGACCGCAGGAGTTCATGCAGCCCGAGATGTTCAGGTCGAGCTCGCCAATGTCGTGCAGGTAGTCCAGATCGTCGAAGCGCGCCTGGATCGCCTGCGCCACCGGGATCGACACCGCGTTGGCGAGCGAGCAGAAATCGCCGCCGGGGCAGGAGATGATATTGGTGAGCAGACCGATGTTCGGTGTGGCCAGGCCGAGCGCCTTGAGCTCGAGCCACAGGTCGTGCAGGTCGCGCTTGGCCACGTCTGCGAACACCAGGTTCTGCTCGTGCGTGACGCGCAGTTCGCCGAAGCTGTACGCGTCGGCCAGGCGGGCGACCGCGTCCATCTGATCGGCGGTGGCATCGCCCGGCGGCACGCCGGTCTTCTTGAGCGACAGCGACACGGCGGCGTAGCCGGGCACCTTGTGGGGATGGACGTTGCGCCCGGCCCAGCGCGCAAATCCCGGTTCGGCCTTCAGGCGCGCTTCGTAGCCTGCGTCGACGTCGTGCAGCGTGAGGTAGCTCGGGCGCGTGAAGCGCGCCTCGATGCGGTCGATCTCCTCCTGCACCAGCGTGGCGGGACCGTCCTTGAGGTGCGCCCACTCCTCCTCGACCTGGCGGGCGAACCCTGCCGGAGTGAGGTCCTTCACCAGGATCTTGATGCGGGCCTTGTACTTGTTGTCACGGCGCCCGTAGCGGTTGTAGACGCGCAGGATGGCGTCGAGATAGGTGAGCAGGTGCTGCCAGGGGAGGAATTCGCGGATGACGTGGCCGATGATCGGGGTGCGGCCGAGTCCGCCGCCCACGATCATGCGGAAGCCCACCTCGCCGGCGTCGCTGTGCACGGCGTGGATGCCGATATCGTGCACCAGCACCGCGGCGCGATCCTCCACGGATCCGTTGATGGCGATCTTGAACTTGCGCGGCAGGAAGCCGAACTCGGGGTGCAGCGTCGACCACTGGCGCATCACCTCCGCCCAGACGAAGGGATCGACGATCTCGTCCGGCGCGACGCCGGCGAAGTGATCGGTGGTGATGTTGCGCACGCAGTTGCCGCTGGTCTGGATGGCGTGCATCTGCACGCTGGCCAGATCGGCCAGGAGTTCCGGCACTTCCTCGAGCCTGGGCCAGTTGTACTGGATGTTCTGACGGGTGCTGAAGTGCCCGTAGCCTCGGTCGTAGCGCCGCGCGATGGTGGCGAGCTTGCGCAGTTGCGCCGACGACAGGAGCCCGTAGGGAATGGCCACGCGCAGCATCGGCGCGTGCTTCTGGATGTACAGCCCGTTGCGCAGTCGAAGCGGTCGGAAATCGTCCTCGGACAGCTCGCCGGCGAGGAAGCGGCGAGTCTGGTCGCGGAACTGCGCGACCCGCTCGTCCACGATGCGCTGATCGATGTCGTCGTAAAGGTACATGGTGCTCCGGGAACTCCCCGGTTCTTGGTTGTATGGAAGGTGGGACTGCGCGGTTGACGGGGCGTCAACAGCGCGGCATGCGGCGCCGGCGACACATCGCCGGCACGATGGGGAGTGCGACGCCCGGGCGGGCCTGGAACTGGGAATGCATCGACGCGGCAGCGTGGAGGACGCTTGCCGGCAGGGCGGTGGACCGCGCGATGTCGATGCTGCGGTGAATCTGCATGACGAACTCGTCTATCGAGAGCCGCATGCTAGCAACGGACTATCAGAGGGAGAACGAATAAGGAGTCATATTCTTATGCGGGGGAGGAATAAGGGCGCGCAGCGCCTAGCGCAGCGCCGCCCCGCGCGCCTCATCCACCACCTCCCGCGTCAAATGCGCGGCGAAGGTCTGGATGAACGCGTAGGTGAATCCCCGCAGATACGCGCTGCGTTTGACGGCGATGCGGGTGGTATTGCTGCCGAACAGATGGCCGGCATCGATCGCGCGCAGGTGGGTGTCGCGCTTGGGATCGAGGGCGACCGCGGCGACGATGCCCACGCCCAGCCCCAGTTCGGTATAGGTCTTGATCACGTCCGAGTCGAGCGCGGTCAGCACCACGTCCATCGTCAGGCCCTTGGCGGCGAACGCCTCGTCCAGGTGCGAGCGGCCAGTGAACTCCGGGCTGTAAGTGATCAGCGGATAGCGCGAGAGCGCCTCCAGCGTCAGCTTCTTCGCCTGCGCCAGCGGATGTTTGGGCGGCACGATCACGCAGTGCTGCCAGGTGAAGCCGGGCATGGCCACCAGTTCCGGGTAGTGGTCGAGCGCTTCGGTCGCGATGGCGATGTCCGCGCGTCCCTCGCACACCATCTCGGCGATCTGCGTCGGGCTGCCCTGCTGCAGCGACAGACGCACCTTCGGGTAATGGGTGCGGAAGGCGTGCACGACGCGTGGCAGGGTGTAGCGCGCCTGGGTGTGCGTGGTGGCGATGGTGAGTGCACCGCTGTCCTGGTCGGCGAACTCCCTGCCGACCTGCCGCAAATTCTCCGCCTCGGCCAGCAGGCGATCGATGACCTGAACCACCACACGCCCCGGGTCGGTCAGTGCGACCAGGCGCTTGCCCCGGCGCACGAAGATCTCGACCCCGAGTTCCTCCTCCAGCTCACGGATCTGCTTGCTCACGCCCGGCTGGGACGTGAACAGCGCATTGGCCGCTTCGGTGAGATTGAGGTTCTGGCGCACGGCTTCGCGCACGTAGCGCAACTGTTGGAAGTTCATGCTCGATATAACGAATCCGGATGGATTCGCGAAGTGTAATGACCGACCGGAATAAGCGCCAGCGGCTGATCCGGGGGCGCCTGCCCGCGCGGCATGCCTCGTCGGGTCCGGTTCTCTTGCTAGACTGCCGCCTTACGTACCCTCTCGAACGGCAGACCGATGAGCGAGAACGACACCATGCGCTGGCGCCTGCATGGCGTGCGCGTCATTCCGGGCGACAAGCTCGACACCAACACGGCGCAGACGCCCGGCATGAATCGGGCTGCCGCCATCACCCACGCGCGCGTCGGCGCGGAGAAGCTGTGGGCGGGCACCGTCACCATCCATCCCAACGCGAAGACCGGCGCGCATCACCACGGCCCGGTGGAGAGCGTGATCTACGTCGTGCGCGGACGCGCGCGCATGCGCTGGGGTGAGCGGCTCGAGTTCTGCGCGGAGGCCGGGCCGGGCGATTTCATCTACGTGCCGCCGTTCGTGCCGCACCAGGAGATCAACGCCGATCCCGGTCAGCCGCTCGACTGCGTGCTGGTGCGAAGCGGGCAGGATCCCGTCGTCGTGAACCTGGACATCGAACCGGTGGAGCCGCCCGAGGACGTGCCCTGGGTCGATTCCATCCATCCGGCGCCCTGATCCGATGCGCGAGGACGCGCTGCGCGAGGCGGTCGAGTTCGCCGTTGCGCACGAAACGAGCTGGACGCGCGAAACCGGCGACGGGTGGGGCATCCATCATCAGGACCCCGCACCGTGGAACCGGCTGCGCGGACCGGTGCACGCGCGCGGTCCGGTGTCGGGCGTCGTCCTGCTGGACGGCGAGACCGTCACTGAGTGGGGGGAGCCGCAGCGTGCCGACCTGACCTTCAGCATCGCCAAGACCTACCTCGCGCTGCTCGCCGGCGTCGCACACGACACTGGCCTGCTGCCCGACGAGAACGAGCGGGTCGGCGCGCGCGTGCACGGCATCGGCTTCGACCAGGGCCGCAACGCCGAGGTGACCTGGAAGCACCTGCTGCAGCAGACCAGCGAGTGGGAAGGGACGTGCTTCGGCGTGCCTGATCAGGTGGATCGTTACCGCGTGCTGTCCTTTCAGGACAGCGACCGTGTCGAGGCGGGAACGAAGGGCGACGCACGGCCGCTACGTCGGCCGGGCACCTACTGGGAATACAACGACGTGCGCATCAACCAGCTGTCGCTGGCGCTGCTGCACCTGTTCCGACGGCCGCTCCCCGATGTGTTCCGCGATGCGATCATGCGTCCCATTGGTGCGAGCGAGAACTGGCAGTGGCGCGGCTACGACGACGCCTGGGTGGAGATCGACGGAACGTGCGTGCAGTCGGTGCCCGGCGGCACGCACTGGGGCGGCGGCGTGTCCATCTCCGCACAGGATCAGGCGCGCATCGGCCGGATGCTGCTGCAAGGCGGTCGCGCGCAGAGCGGGCAGGTGCTGTCCGCAGACTGGATCGCACGCATGCTCACGTCCTGCGACATCGCGCCGTTCTACGGCTATCTGACCTGGCTCAACACCGGCCGGCGCGTGTTCCCGAGCGCGCCGGAATCGAGCTGGTTCGCCATCGGCGCCGGCAGTTCCTTCATGTGGGTGGAGCCGCAGAGCAGAATGGTGCTCGTCGTGCGCTGGATCGAGGCCGCTCATGCCGATGCGTTCTTCGCGCGTGTGCTCACCGGCCTGGACGCGCTGCGCTGAACGTTGCGCTCGCGCGGATCAGCCGCGCGGGCCGACTCCCAGCAGGCAGCGCAGACGGTCGTAGCGCTGCTTGCACCACGCGCGTGCGCCCTCCTGCACGTAATAGATGAGCATCAGCGAGCGACGTTCGCCGTCGCCGGGTTGCGTGCCCGCAACGCTGTGCCAGCTCGACTGCGGCACGACTGGGAAGGCGTAACCGGTGTTGGGCATGAAGTCCATTACGGTGGTGCGGGCCGCATCCTCTCCGTCGCGTCCCGCGTGAAAGATCGTCCCCAGGTGTCGCTGCGACGTATCGCTGGGCAGGTAGAACTGCACGGTGATCGCCTTGCTGCCGGTGTCGGCGTGGATGCCGATGCGGTAGCCAGGTTGATCGCGCAGCAGAATCGGAATCGGAAAGAACGACAGTTCGGAGATGTCGCGCCCGAAGCGCGACTCGATCGATGCCCTGAATTTGCGCTTGAACGCGTCCTGGACGTCTGCGGACATGAGGGCGTGCGCCAGTTGCATCCACACCGGGCGCTGCGCGGCACGCACGCGCCACAGGTTCTCGGGAAACAGGTACAGCCTCAGTCGTGTGCTGCTGCCGTCGGCACGCATGGCGTCGCGATGCCGCAGTTCGTGAAACGACTCGCGCGCGGGCATGGAGGCGAGGATGCGGTCGTATAGTTCGCCGGGGAACGGCTGCTCGAGATATGTATACGTGCACGGATTCTGCGCGAGCGCCGCCGCATCGATCGACGCGCACAGGTGCTGCGTAACGGCATCGCGCGCGACCTGAGGTTCACTGCGGTTACGCGCAGCCTCCACGAGGTGGGTCATGCATCACCTTTGCTGACAAACGCTCTGTTCCCGAACTGTGCACCATCCGGGAGGCGAACGCCAGACTGGATGCTTGCATGCAATCAGACCGGCACTGCTCTCGCGATCAGCCGCGCTTCTTCGGCTTCGAGTACCCAGTGACTCTGCGATGCAGGAAATTCCCGGTCGAGCAGCGTCTCCAGTGCCGCCGAGACGCCGAAGCGTGCTTCGCCGCGTGCGCCGACCACGTAGGTGGGAAAGCAGGGAGCCGGTTCGAAACGGCACTCGATGAGCGCAGGATCGTGATAGTGGCCGCTCGAACGCGCCATGCGGGTGAGCGAGCTCTGCAGTTCGACAGGGTGAGGACGGGACATGCGCATCGGTGTTCTCCTTGTTCGGACTCACCCCCCATTGCAAGCGCGGTGCCCGGGTGGATCCGCTGAGCCGGCGTGCACCGTCATCCCGGCGAAAGCCGGGATCCAGTCCTAACTGTTCACAGATGTCGTCATGCCACGTCGGGAATCAGCGCAAGCAGGTCCGTCACCCCGACCTCCGCACCGGCCTGCGTGAGCAGCGTTGTCGCCTGGCCACGGTGATGGGTGTGGTGGTTGAACAGGTTCAACACCAGGCTGCCGAAGAGCTTCCTCTGCGCAACGCCCTTCATGTTGCGATAGTCGATGGCGACGTCGAGATCGGGCAGAGCGATCTCGTCGGTCCAGGCGATGAAGATGTCGTCGAGAGCGCGCCGCGTCGCGCTCAGGCTCGGCAGGTCCTCGTGCAGCACCAGATCCAGCGCTTCGGGCCGCGGCATGCGCAGCGCAGGTTCGACCGCATGGTGCCGGGCGGGATGCGTGCCGAGGCGGTGCATCCACACGATGTCGGTGACCACCAGGTGATTGAACGTGCCGAGGATCGACTTGAAGAAGGCACCGCGATCCAGCGCGAGTTGCTCGTGCGGAAGCGTGGCTGCCGCCTCGTAGAGCTTGTCGTTCATCCAGCGGTTGTACTTGGCGAGCAAACGGATGTGTGCCAGCACGTCCATGTCGATCCTCCTCGTCAGGCCGTTGCGCGTGCCAGCCGCCCGACTCGGGCTTCGCGAATCGGCAGATTGACCAGCGCCGCGGCCACGGCCAGCAGCATGTCGGCGTACCACATCCAAGTGTAGTCGCCGCTGCCGGCGAGTGCGAGACCGCCCAGCCAGGCGCCGAAGAAACCGCCGATCTGGTGCGACAGCAGGGTCAGGCCGAACAGGGTGGCGAGATAGCGCGTGCCGAACAGCTTGCCCACCAGTCCAGCGGTGGGCGGTACGGTGGACAGCCAGGTCACGCCGAGCACGAGCGCGAAAGCGTAGAAGGTGAGTGCGGTCTTCGGCGCCATCAGATAGATCGCGATCGCCACCGCGCGCGTCAGGTACACCCAGAACAGCAGCCACTTCATGCGGTACACGCCGCCGAGCGTGCCCGCGGTCAGGCTGCCGGCGATGTTGGCCAGGCCGATGATGGCGATGGACGTTGCCGCGACGCTCGCCGGCATGCCGCATAGCGCGACCTCGCCGGGCAGGTGCGTGATCAGGAAGGCGACGTGGAAGCCGCAGGTGAAGAAACCGGCGTGCAGGCACCAGTAGCTGCGGTCGCGTCCGGCGCTGCGCAGCTGCGCGCGCAGGTTGGTGTGCGCCTGCGTCGCTTTCTCGGTGACGGCGTCCGCACTGCCCGGCGCCGGGCTCGGCTTCGCCAGCGGTCGTGCGAGCGGAATCGTAACCAGCGCGGCAGCTGCCATCGTCATCATCGCGCTCACCCAGCCGAAGGCGGCGATGAGCGCCTGGTTGAGCGGCGCGAACAGAAACTGCCCGAAGCTGCCACCGGCGTTGATGAAGCCCGCGGCGAACGCACGCCGTTCCGGCGGCAGACGCGCGGCCGTCGCACCGATCAGGATGGAGAAGCTGCCCGCGCCCGCACCGGCCGACATCAGCAGGCCGATGCTCATCAGCAGCATCCACTCGCTCTGCACGAAGGGCGTCAGGGCGCAGCCGGCGGCGAGCAGCAGCGCGCCAAGCGCGATCACGCGTGTGGAGCCGTAGCGATCTGCTACGGCGCCGAAGATCGGCTGCGTGGCGCCCCAGACGAACTGACCCACGGCCATCGCGAAGCTGATGGCGACGATGCCCAGCCCGGTGGAGGTGTTGAGCGGCGAGATGAACAGGCCGAGCGACTGGCGCACGCCCATGGTGACGGTGAGAATGGCCCCGGCGGCGAGCAGGAGGGGCCAGTAGGCTTTTGATGAAGTGGGGGGCATGCGAGCTGACTCAGATCGATTTCGCTGCAACCCGCCGCTTCCTGGCCCGCTCGGTGGGCGGTTCGGACGCCGGCAGGCCCCAGGCGCTTCCGGCAAGCTTGCGCCGGGTTGAATCCGCTGCTGCGGGACCGGGTGCCACGACGTAGTGAGGAAGTGCGATGGGTTGCCCTGTATGCCGATCCACGAGCACCGGATCGGCCGGGGCGCCGGTTCGAGAGTCGACCAGGATGACACTGGGCCCTTCCGGCGCGGCGTGCTGGTTGCCCCACACCTGCATGGCGATCAGGACCGGCTTCAGATCCTGTCCGCTATCCGTGAGGATGTACTCGAATCGAGGCGGGTGATCGTTGTAACGGCGCTTGGTCAGGATTCCCGCCTCGACCAGCGCGGCAAGCCGCCGCGTGAGCATATTGGGTGCAATGCCCAGACTCTTCTCGAACTGATCGAAGCGCGTCAGGCCGTGGAACGCATCGCGCACGATCAGCAGCGTCCACCACTCGCCGATGCGGTCGAGGCATCGAGCAATCGGGCACTGCATGGCTCTGAAACTCTTTCGTTCCATCCGCCGACTATAGGCGTGCAACTTGCATCATGCAAGCCAGGGAACGGAGGATGAAGCGCGTACTTCGGAACCCTTTCGGGATCGAGCCCTAGCGAGCAGGTGAGAACCGTCCCGGTCGGCACTCGAAGATGCCCATCAGAATCATCTTGACTGACCGTTCCAGGCTTGATCCAATATGAACCATGGTTCGCACCAAACAGTTCGACCGGTTCGCGGCATTGGATGAGGCGATGGAATTGTTCTGGGAGCGCGGGTACCACGCGACCAGCATTCAGGATCTCGTCGATCGCCTCGCTGTGAATCGCCAAAGCCTGTACGACACGTTCGGCGGCAAGGACGCGTTGTATCTCGCCGCGCTCGAGCGCTATCGGACGCTCGCGGCGCAACCCGTGCGCATGGCGCTGGAGCGCGAGGGTCCGGTGCAGGAGGTGCTGCAGCGCTTCTTCAGCGACTTTCTGGATAACTTCCTGGCTGGTAACTGGAAAGGCTGCTTCATGGTGAACGCGACGGCGGAGCTGGCCGGGCAGGACGAAGGCGTCTCGCGTGTGTGTGCGGCCAACACCCGCCAGCTCGAGGCTGCCTTTGCCGGGCTGATTGCGCGCGGTCAGCAGGCCGGCGAGATCGACGCGTCCCGGCCCGTCCTGCCGCTCGCACGCTTTCTGGTCAGCACCATGAACGGGCTGGCAGTAACGGCGAAGGCCACGCGTGACCGCAAGGTGCTGGACCAGATCGTGGAGGTGGCGCTGAGAATCGTGTCGTAGCGTTTTTTTGTTCTTTTCCGACTGCTCGTTCCAATATAGGAGACTCGAGACATGAAACTGCAAGGCAAGATTGCTGTGGTCACGGGCGGCACCACCGGCATCGGGCAGGCGGCCGCCCGGCTGTTCCATGCGGAAGGTGCGCAGGTATTCGTGACCGGACGCAACGAAACGACGCTCACGCAAGCCCGAAAGGCGCTGCCTGGCATCACCGCGTTGCCCTCCGATGCATCCAGAATCGAGGACGCGGCAGCCCTTGCGCGAACGCTCGAGTCACAGGCTGGCCGTGTGGACGTCCTGTTCGTCAACGCAGGCATCGCGCAATTCATGCCGATCGAACAGGTCACGCCGGAGGCGTTCGATCGCATGTTCGACGTGAACGTACGCGGCGCGTTCTTCACCATCCAGCACCTGCTGCCCCTTATGTCGCAGGGCGGCTCCATCGTTCTGACCACTTCGGTTGCTGCGGATCTCGGCATGGCGACGGCCGCTGTGTACAGCGCGACGAAGGCCGCGCTGTCCTCGCTGGCTCGCACACTGGCCAACGAGCTGGTGGGGCGCGGGATCCGCGTCAACGAAGTGAGCCCGGGGCCGATCGAGACTCCCATATTCAGCAAGATGGGCATGTCCGCCGAGCAGATCGATGGCTTCAAGGGCCACATGTCGGGCATGGTGCCGATGAAGCGCCTCGGTTCTCCCGACGAAGTCGCCCGCGCCGTGCTGTATCTGGCCTGCGACGACGCGAGCTACGTGACCGGCGCGAAGATCACGGTCGATGGGGGTGTGCTGCTGAACTGAGGAGTACGGCCTCGAACGGGGTGGGGCGCGCCACCCTGTGTCTCAGCTCTCCAGCGTCAGCGCCTGCGCCGGCAGCGCGTTCGCCCGCTCGACGAACACCTGCATGCGGCGCGGGCGCACCACCAGGCACTCGCCGAGCTTCAGCCCCAGGCTCACCGCGCGCGAAGCCGGGATCTCGGCCTCCACGATCTCGCCGGTATCCTCGCGCTCGAGCTCCAGGCGCGCGGTCGGGCCCACCACCAGCAGGCGGGAGAGCTGCGCGGGAATGCCTTCCGCCCCGGGCGAGAAACGCTCGATATCGATCTCGTGCGGACGCGCATAGGCGATCGCCGGCGCATCATCGTCCACCTGCGCGTGGCGCGAAGCGTCCAGCGAGACCGGCCCGAGGTGCACCCGACCGCCGGCGGCGCGGCCGTGGAACACGTTGACCGTGCCGAGGAAGCTGTAGACGAAGGGCGATGCGGGGCGCTCGTACACCTCGTTCGGGCTGCCGACCTGCTCGACCTTGCCCTTGTTCATCAGCACCACACGGTCGGCCACTTCCAGCGCCTCCTCCTGGTCGTGGGTGACGAAGATGCTGGTGATGTGCAGCTCGTCGTGCAGGCGGCGCAGCCAGCGGCGCAGTTCCTTGCGCACCTTCGCATCCAGCGCGCCGAACGGCTCGTCGAGCAGCAGCACCTTGGGTTCGACGGCGAGCGCGCGCGCCAGCGCGATGCGCTGACGCTGCCCGCCGGAGAGCTGGTGCGGATAGCGATCCGCCAGCCAGTCGAGTTGCACAAGCTTCAGCAGCTCCATCGCCTTCTCGCGGATCTGCGCCTTCGACGGACGCTCGGAACGCGGCTTCACCCGCAGACCGAAGGCGACGTTCTCGAACACGCTCATGTGCCGGAACAGCGCGTAGTGCTGGAACACGAAGCCGACCTGGCGCTCGCGCACGTCCTGGTCGGAGGCGTCCTCGCCGTGAAACAGCACCGATCCGGCATCGGGCGTCTCCAGCCCGGCGATGATGCGCAGGAGGGTGGTCTTGCCGCAGCCCGACGGGCCGAGCAGGGCGACCAGCTGTCCCGAAGGAAAGCTCAGGCTGACGTCGTCGAGCGCGGTGAAGCTGCCGAAGCGCTTGGCGATGCGGTTGACTTCGATGCTCATGCGGGTCGTTCTCCAGGCAGTGCCGCGGCCAGCGCGAGTTCGCGCCGGGTCTTCCATTCGATCAGGCTCTTCAGCAGCAGCGTCACCAGTCCCAGCGACGCGAGCAGCGAGGCCACCGCGAAGGCGGCGGCGAAGTTGTATTCGTTGTAGAGGATCTCGACGTGCAGGGGCGTGGTGTTGGTGAGCCCGCGCACGTGACCGGAGACCACCGATACCGCGCCGAACTCGCCCATCGCCCGCGCGTTGCACAGGATCACGCCGTAGAGCAGGCCCCACTTGATGTTCGGCAGGGTCACGCGCCAGAACATCTGCCAGCCGGAGGCGCCGAGCACGCGCGCGGCCTCTTCCTCCTCGGTGCCCTGCGCCTGCATCAGCGGGATCAGCTCGCGCGCGATGAAGGGAAAGGTGACGAACACGGTGGCCAGCACGATTCCCGGTACCGCAAACACGATCCTCAGGTCGTGTTCCTGCAGCCACGGTCCCAGCCAGCCTTGCGCGCCGAACAGCAGCACGTAGGCGAGGCCCGCGATCACCGGCGAGACGGCGAAGGGAAGGTCGATCAGCGTGATCAGCAGGCTCTTGCCGCGGAAGTCGAACTTGGCGATGGCCCAGGCGGCCGCCACGCCGAACACGAGGTTTGCCGGCACCGCGATGGCGGCGACCAGCAGCGTGAGCTGGATTGCGGCGAGCGCATCCGGCTCGAACAGCGCGGCGAGGTAGGTGTCGAAGCCCTTCCGCAAGGCCTCGGTGAACACCGCGAGCAGCGGCACCAGCAGGAACAGGCCGAGGAAGGCCAGCGCGAGGCCGGTCAGCAGCCAGCGCACGATACGCGGCTCGGCGGTGGCGGAGGAGCGGGCGGCGACCGGCGCCGGCAGTGCAAGCGCGGTAGCGGCGCTCATGTCAGAGGCGTCCCGTGCGTCGTGCGCTCCACCACTGCAGCAGATTGATCAGCAGCAGCAGGGCGAACGAAATGAGCAGCATCACCACCGCCACCGAGGTGGCGCCGGCATAGTCGTACTGCTCGAGCTTGATGATGATCAGCAGCGGGGCGATCTCGGAGACCATCGGCATATTGCCGGCGATGAAGATCACCGAGCCGTACTCGCCCACCGCGCGGGCGAAGGCCAGGGTGAAGCCGGTGAGCAGGGCCGGCGTGACCGCCGGCAGGATCACGCGCATGAACGTCTGCAGGCGATTGGCGCCGAGCGTGGCGGCTGCCTCCTCGAGTTCCGGCTCGAGATCCTCGAGCACCGGCTGCACGGTGCGTACGACGAAGGGCAGGCCGATGAAAGTCAGCGCCACCACTACGCCCAACGGTGCGAACGCGACCTGGATGCCGAGCGGTTCGAGGAACTGACCGATCCAGCCGTTGCCTGCATACACGGCGGTGAGCGCGATGCCGGCCACTGCGGTCGGCAGAGCGAAGGGCAGATCGACCATTGCGTCGGCGATGCGCCGGCCCGGGAAGCGGTAGCGCACCAGCACCCAGGCGACCAGCAGGCCAAACATCGCGTTCAGCGCGCCGGCCAGCAGCGATGCGCCGAAGGACAGGCGCAGCGCCGCGAGCACGCGCGGCGCGCTGATCGTCGCCCAGAACGCCTCCCAGCCCAGCGTCGCGGACTTCAGGAAGGTGGCCGACAACGGGATCAGCACGATCAGCGACAGGTAGAGCAGGGCGAAGCCGAGCGCCAGCCCGAATCCTGGCAGGACGCTGGGCTTCTTCCATGGCCGTCCTGCAGCGAGAGCAGGCGAGGCGGATAGCGTTGCAGCAGCGGCGGTCACGGGCGCGCCCTCAGCGGTTGCCGGCGAGCAGCTGATCGAGGATTGCGCCGTCGTCGAAGTGCTGCTTCTGCGCAAGCTGCCAGCCGCCGAAGGTGTTCTGCACGGTGAACAGCCGCAGCTTGGCGAAGCGCTGCGCGTGGCGCGCGAGCACCTGGGGGTCGCTCGGGCGGAAGTTGTGGCGCGCGACGATCTCCTGGCCTTCCGGTGAGTACAGATACCTGAGATAGGCCTGTGCGAGCGCACGCGTGCCGCGCTTGTCCGCCACCTTGTCCACCACCGCGACCGGGTTCTCCGCGACGATGCTCACGGAGGGCACCACCACCTCGAACCGACCCTTGCCCAGCTCGTTCTCGATCAGTTCGACCTCGTTCTCGAACGTCAGCAGGACGTCGCCGATGCCGCGCTGGGTGAAGGTGGTGGTGGCGCCGCGCCCGCCGCCGTCGAGCACCGGCACGTTCTTCAGCAGGCGCCCGACGAACTCGCGCGCCTTCGCGGCGTCACCCCCGTTCTCGAGCACGTAGCCCCATGCGGCGAGATAGCTGTAGCGGCCGTTTCCGGAAGTCTTGGGATTGGGCAGGATGACCTTGACGTCGGGGCGCACCAGGTCGTTCCAGTCGCGCACCTTCTTCGGATTGCCCTTGCGCACCAGGAATACGGTGGTCGAGGTGTAGGGCACGCTGCCATTGGGCAGGCGCTTGGCCCAGTCGGCCGGGATCAGCTTGGCGCGCGTATGCAGGATGTCGATGTCGCTCGCCTGATTCATGCTGATGACGTCCGCCTCCAGTCCGTCCACCACCGCGCGCGCCTGCTTGCTCGAACCGCCGTGCGACTGCCGCACCGTCACGCTGCGTCCGGTCTTCTCCCTCCAGTAACGGGCGAAGGCGGCGTTGTAGTCCTTGTAGAACTCGCGGGTGACGTCGTAGGAGACGTTGAGCAGGGAGTCCTGCGCGCGGGCGGGCGTCGGCTCGAGGGACCACGCGATTCCTGCTGCGAGGAGCAGGGACGCGACGAGGCGCACGATCGGGCGCTGGAGCGGGTCGGAGGTCATCGATGAAGCTGGGGCGGTATGAAGTAGACGGCCAGGACGCAGCGGCAGGACGAACACTACTCAAGCGCTATCTGCCTTAGAACGAATTTGATCTTCGTTCCTAATATCCAGGCGTTATTTGGCCGTCCGCCGGGCGCGGCAACTGTCGCCGCCCTGAGTCGAAAGCGGTCGGCATGTGCTGCTGTGTACGGACTCGCCCTACAATGGCAGCGGCTCGGGCCGCGTCCCGACAGGAGAACCGTTTGAGCGTAGTGCAGGACCTTCAGGAGGCCCGATACCGCACCCTGGTGGAGCATGCCCCGGAGGCGATCGTCGTGCTCGACGTCGACCTCGGCCGCATCGTGGATGCCAATCAGAACGCGCTGGGCCTGTTCGGCCTGTCGCGCGAAGAGCTCTACCGCCTGGGCCCGGCCCAGCTGTCGTCGCCGATCCAGCCTGACGGGCGCGAGGCCGCGGAACTGGCCGCGCAATACGTCGCGCGGGCGATGAAGGGCGAGGCGCCGGTGTTCGAGTGGGTGCATCGCAATGCCGCCGGCGAGGACATCGTGTGCGAGGTACGCCTCGTGCGCCTGCCCGACGAGCACCGCGCGCTGGTGCGCGGCAGCGTCATCGACATCACGCAGCGCAAGCGCGTCCTGGCGGCGCTGCGCGATTCCGAGGCCAAGTTCGCCACGATCTTCCGCAACTGCCCGGAGGCGATCTCGATCACCACCGAACGCGACGGGGTCTACCTCGACGTCAACGAGGCGTTCGAGCGTGTCACCGGGTATTCGCGCGCGGAGGTGCTGGGTCGCTCCGCGCTCGACCTCGGCATGTGGGCCGACAATCTGGAGCGTCGCGCGCTGATCGAGAGTCTGACGCGCCAGACCCGGGTCGAGGGTTTCCTCGCGCACATTCGCCGGCGCGACGGGGAGGTGCGCGTGAGCCAGATGTCGGCGGAGCGAGTGGAGGTCGAGGGACGCCCCTGCCTGGTGGTGATCTGCCGCGACGTGACCCAGCAGAAGCGGCTGGAGGACGAACTGCGCCTGGCCGCGCGCGTGTTCGAGAGCACCGACGAGGGCATCGTCGTCACCGATCCGGCCGAGCGGATCATCGCGGTGAACCCCGCGTTCGAGCAGATGAGCGGCTATCGCGGCGAGGATCTGCGCGGACAGCGCATCTCGGTGCTCGCCTCCCGGCGCCACGACCCGCGCTTCTTCGCGCAGATCTGGGAAAAGGTGCACGCCACCGGCCGCTGGCAGGGGGAACTGTGGGCGCGCAACCAGGCCGGGGAGGAACTGCCCTACCTGATGACCATGAGCGCGGTGCGCGACGACGAGGGCGCGGTGATCAACCACGTCGGCGTGATGCGCGACATCTCGCACATCAAGCGCTCGCAGGAGCAGCTGGAATACCTGGCGAACTACGACGCGCTCACCGGTCTGGGCAATCGCAACCTCTTCATGTCCCAGCTCAAGGTCGGTCTGGACCGCGCTGCCCGCCACCACCGCCGGCTCGCGCTGATCTTCATCGATCTCGACAACTTCAAGGGCATCAACGACACCCTCGGCCACGACACCGGCGACCAGCTGCTGGCCGAGGTGGCGCGGCGGCTGAAGGCGAGCGTGCGGCAGGAAGACGTGGTGTGCCGGCTGGGTGGCGACGAGTTCACGGTGTACGTGGAGGATTTCGCCGACCCCGAGGCGCTGGTGAGCACCGCGCAGCGTCTCGTCCACTCGATCTCGGAGCCCTATCAGCTCGGCCAGCACCGCCTGGAGGTGACCGCCAGCGTCGGCATCAGCATCTACCCGAACGACGGCACCACCATCACCGAGCTGATCAAGAACGCCGACACCGCGATGTACAAGGTGAAGGAGCACGGCCGAAACGGCTTCCAGTTCTTCCGCGAGGACATGAACGCCCGGGCCTTCGAGCGCATGGTGTTCGTGTCCGGCCTGCGCCGCGCGCTCGAGCGCGGCGAGTTCCGGCTGGTCTACCAGCCGCTGGTGGCGCTCGAGTCGAACGCGCCGCGCGGCGCGGAGTGCCTGCTGCGCTGGAAGCATCCCGATCTGGGGGAGGTCTCGCCCGGCTCGTTCGTGCCGGTGGCGGAGGAGACTGGCCTGATCCTGCCAATCGGCGAGTGGGTGTTCAAGCGCCTGGCCGAGGAGATGCACCAACTCGACGACGCATTGGGCGGGCGGGTGGCGGTGAACCTATCGGCGCGCCAACTGCGCGAGGGCAAGTTGATCGACCAGCTGCTGCTGGCGCTGCAGAGCGCCGGCATCGACCCCCGGCGGCTCGGCGTGGACGTGCCCGAAGCTGCGCTGCTGGACGATTCGGATCGCACGGCCGAAGCGCTGCGCCGGCTCAAGGCCAGCGGCATTGCGGTGACCATCGACGACTTCGGCACCGGCTACTCGTCGCTGTCGCACCTGAAACGCTTCCCCATCGACTGCGTCAAGATCGACCGCAGCCTGGTGCGCGACATCGGCACCGACCCCGACGACGCCGCCATCGTCGCCGCCATCATCACCATGTCGCGCAGCCTCGGCCTGGATGTGGTGGCCGAAGGCGTGGAAACGCGCGAGCAGGTCGACTACCTGCGCACCCACGGTTGCAGCGCGGCCCAGGGATACCTGTTCAGCCGGCCGCTCACTGCGCAGGGGCTGGGGGAGTGGCTGCAGGCGCGTTGACGCGTACGCTGTCCGTGTACAAGCGGTAGGCGAGGTAGTACTTCGAGATGTTCGACACGTACTGCACCGGTTCTCGGCCGATGTGCTGAAGCGTGACCAGTTCCACGTTGTCGAACCACACGTTGGGGTCGAGCCCGTGCTCTTGCGCCAGCCGGCGCATTCGCCGGATGTTGCCGGGCCCGGCGTTGTATGCCGCGAACGAGAAGTAGGTGCGGTTCAGCGGGTCGATCTCGGGCGCGCTGAAGTACTGTCTGCGCAGGATGTCCAGGTATTTGGCCCCCGCGTGAATGTTCGGCTCCACCTTCCGGATGTCGCCTACCTTCAACGCGTTGCCCGTGTCGGGCATGACCTGCATGATGCCGATGGCGCCTACCGCGCTGCGCGCATCGTTGTTCAGCCTCGATTCCTGGTAACCCTGCGCCATCAGCAGGAGATGGTCGAAGTCGTAGCGGGTGGCGTAGTGTTCGAACAGGTCGACCAGCGACTCGAAACGTGACCGGCCGTGATGATCGAGCGCGCGCTTGGCGAAGTGCGCGTCCTGCAGGTAGCGCTTGCGCCGCGCAAGTCCGGTGACGTTGTCCTTCTCGACGAATCGATCCAGATAAGCGCGAAGCTGCGGGTTGTCCTTGCGCACCGCCCACGCGATCTTGCCGTGATCGATCAGTGCATCGTGTTCGTTCACCACGATGTTGGGAAACAGATGCGCCCACAGTTGCGCGCGAAAGCGGTAGGTGACGGTGGCCGGAATCAACCCCGCGTCGACCATCTCCAGCAGTTCATCGTCGGAGAGGTGTTCGTCGGCAGCGACGAGTTTCATCGCCGGCTTGCCAGAGGCGGCAATGCGCCCGTTCAGTTCCAGCAGGGTCTGGTGGAAACCGCTCGACCGGCGGATGTGGATCGTCCTTCCCGCCAACGCGTCCAGCCCGTCTGCCGGCGTGTCGCCCTTGTGGGTGACGAGCACCTCCTTCGCCTCTGCGGTGAACGGAGTGGTGAAGTCGACGCGCTCGCCGGCAGCACGGGTGACGAGCATCGGGCTGGCAACGAGGTCGCCGTACCCGGCCTCGAGCTTCTGGTAGAGCTGGTCGTAGGGAACGGCGACGATCGTGACGCGGATGGGCAGGCGGCGTTCCCTGCGATGGTTCCTTTGGCCGGTATCGACGCTCGGGGCAAACTGCGCGTTGAGGGCTGCCTCGAGATCGGTGAGCAGTTCGTAGACGATCCCCGTCTGCCGGCCCTCGACCACCTCGTATTCGGTGCGGCTGTGCGCCACCAGCGCACGTACCTCCCGTCGTGCAAGCATGTGGTCGAGATCGCCTCGGTCTTGACGAGCGGCGGTGAGCAACAGGGGGTCGGCGCCATAGGCAGAAGTGCCCAATATGAGCGTGAGCCAGAATGCTACGCACGCGAGTGCATGGTTCATGACGGAGTTCGTGCAGGTGAGCGCAATAGTATGCAGACAGTATGTCGTTTATAGTGTAGCGCCCGTTTCCCGCTCTGCCCGAGGCCGGCGAGCGACACGGCGTCGCCCTCGTCACTAGTCCACCGCTCGTCAGGAGAAACTTCGTCATGATCACGAAAGCATTCGTTGCAGCACTGGCGCTGTTCGTCTGTGCATCCGCGCATTCGCAGCAGGAGAAGCCGGGTGCCGTCCTCGCTCAGGGCGCCGACACGGTGGTGCAGATCAGGGCGGTGGATCACGAGGCCCGAACCGTCACGGTCGCGACGCCTGCCGGCCGGCTGCTGAAATTCAACGTGCCGCCGGAGGCGCAGAACCTCGACCAGGTCTATGCCGGTTCGCGCTTCCGTGTTGCTTATCTCGAATCCGTCGCATTGTTCATCAGCCCGGTCGGCGGGACGCCGGCAGTGGGCGAAGCCACAGCCGTGAAGATGGCCGACAAGGGCGATACGCCAGGCGGAACGATCGTGGAGGTCAAGCAGATTCAGGCGCTCGTCGAATCGATCGATTACGGAAGCCGGCGCGTGGTGCTCACGGGGCCGGAGGGCCACCACATCGAGGTCACGGTGGACGAGGCGGTTCAGCGTCTCGACGAGATAGAGGTCGGCGATCTCGTCGTCCTGCGCTACACCGAAGCACTCGCCATGCGCATGATCCGGGAGTGACGCCAGCGCGCCGGCAGCGGATCGTAGTCAGGGTGTCGAAACGCGCTGCCAAGTCGAGCTCCTGCACACTCACGGCCGCACCGCTGCGCAGGCCTGCCTCTTCAGCCGGCCCATGACGGCGGAGGGGCTGCGCGAATGGTTCGGGAACAGCACCACCCGCTCGCCTGGGCCTTGGGAGCGACTCAGATTCCAGGTGCGGGCAGTCGGCCCAATACCTTTTCCACTGCCATACCAAGTGCCAGCAGCTCGCGGTCGCGCCATTGCGGCCCGTCGAACTCGAGCGCGACCGGCAGGCCAGAGGCAGTGAGGCCGGCTGGTAGCACTAGGCCCGGGATGCCGGCGGTGTTGCCAGGGACAATGTTGCGGGACAGAGCCAGGAATAGGGGCATGGTCTTGCCGTTGTGCTCGACTTCCGCGTCCTGTCCAATTGGCGTTGCCGGAAGAGGCGTCGCCGGGAAAACCGCGGCTACCACGCCGTGCAGCTTGAAATAGTCCCGATAGGCCTTCTGTGCCGCGGGCCAGTGCACCTTCACTGCCTCTTCGTACGTGGCGCGGGGCACTGCCTGGGCGCCGCCTTCCAGCGCAAATGTCTCTAATGCCCATCGGACACCGGGACTAGCGGCGTCGATCAACTGACGAACGCTCATCCCGGAGTGGTAGCTGTCCAGGTAGGTCTGCAGGGAAGGGATCGTCTCGTAGAGCAGGATCGACCAATTCGCTGCGCTGCTGAGCTTGCCGATGTCCGGCACGTCGGCCTCGATCAGCACGGCGCCGCTATCGCGCAGCTTTCCCAGCGTCTCCTCGGCGATACGTGCCACTTCCGGATCAAGATCTTCCCAGAAGTAGGCGCGCGGCACGCCGATCCGCGTGCCCGCCAAGCGCGGCGGATTCAGGGGCGTTCCATCTCGCGTAATCACCGAATCGATGAGGGCAAGATCCCGCACCGAGCGCGCGTGCGGTCCGACCTGATCGAATTTAGGAGTGATCGGCACGACACCGCTCTGCGGATAGCGCGGTGTGGTGGGGCGCAGTCCAGCGATGCCGCACAAGGCGGCCGGTACACGGATCGACCCGCAGGTGTCCTCCGCAAGCCCGCACGGCGCCATGCGTGCCGCCACGGCCGCGGCCGTTCCGCCGCTGCTGCCACCCGGGATGCGGTTGGGGTCGTAGGGGTTGCGCACCGGCCCGAACGCCTCGTTGTTGCTGGTGTAACCGTATGACAGTTCGTGCAAATTGGTCTTGCCTAGCACAATGCCGCCGGCCCGCCTGAGCGCGGCCACAACGGTTGCATCGCGCTGCGGCCGGTAGTTGCGAAGCGCGTTCGTTCCAGCCGTGGTCGGATAGTCCGAGGTGTGAATGCTGTCCTTGACTGCCAGCGGCAGCCCGTGCAGCGGCCCTAATGCCGCGCCTCCGCTACGCGCACGGTCGGAAGCGCGCGCCGTCTCAAGCACCAGCTGGGAATCCAGCGAGATGAACGTGTTGAGGTGGCGCAGCTCCTCACAGCGGGCCAGCAGGGCGCGGACATAGTCCTCGGAGCGAATCTCCCCCGTCTGCATGGCGCGCACTGCCTCCACCGCATCAAGATCCGTCAGGGCGCTGTTTGCCCAGGCGCGGGTTGGGCACAGCGGCGCAAGGGTCATGGCGGCGGTGCCGGCCAGGAAGTCTCTACGACTAAAGCGTGAATGCTGATTCATCGAAGGCTCCTCCTCGATACGTGTCTGAGCGTAACGATTCTAGAGGGAGCGCCCGTACCGATTGATTACCGTTAGCGAGCAGGCGATCACGCCGCACCCAGGCTCTGCACCAGTTTCTCTGTAGCCCTCGACGGCGGAATTCCGAGCGTGACAGACAGGGTTCTGCGCAGTCGACGGTAGACGATGATGCAGTCGGAGTATCGACCAGTCTGCAGATGGCATCGCATCAGTCCGCGATAGAAATCCTCTGTGAGATCGTCGATCTCGATCCCGCGGGCGTAATAGTCAGCAGCAGCGCCGTGCTGACCGGTTGCCTCCAACTGCCGGCCGCACTTATCGACATAGGCGATGAACTTCGCCCGCAGACGTTCGCGTGCCGAGAGCGACCAGTGTGACTCTTCCTCGCCGGGGAGAAAATGGCCGCCATACAGCGCGAGAACAGGATCCGCCTGGGCAGTGACCTCCTTGTCCGGTCCTGCGGCTGCTTTGGCCGCCAACACCGCCACGTCGATCGCGCATAGCCGACGGTTGAGTGAGATCAACCCGTTCTCGACCGCAACCACATTCGGTGCCCTCAGCATCGCCCGCAAGCGATGCATTGCGACCCGCAGCGACTCCATGGCGGCATCGCCTTCCTCGTCGGGCCACAGCGCGTCCATCAGCTTGCGCTCCGGCACGTTCCCGCAGCCGAAGGCAATGATGGCCTTTAGGAGCGAGAGCGGCTTGCGGGGCGACTTGCGCGGGAATGTAAGAGGCCTGCCATCAAGGCAAACCTCGAATGTGCCAAGCGTGCGCACCCGCACCGGATACGGCCAGGTCCACAGATCGTCGCCCGGCGGCTGGATGCGCAGCCGGTCGATCAGGCTCGAGACGAAGTCGGTCTCGATGCCCGCTTCCAGGCAGTGGGCGAACAACTCGGGCACCAGCTTGGGAAGCGCGCGATGCCCGAAGCTGTAGCCTTGCTCCCGGGAAATCGCCATCCCGGCGACTAATGGTCCCCGCGCAGCGACAGTATCGCCGGCTCTCAGATGCAGGTAGCCTTCGAGCAACAGGACTGGGGCTTCGTACCGACGAAAGCACGTTCCTGCCAGGAGGTGGCGCATCTGCGCCAGATGCGCGCGGGCCTCCTCCCGCCGTCCGCTCTCTGCGAGCGCGAAGACCAGCGTAATGCGGTGGCAGATGCGCATCCACGTCAGGCCCGCCTGATCGGCATGCGCGACAGCGGCAAGCGGATGCTCGACACAGTCCGCGGCGGAACCGCTGCGGTGTGCGGCGACCACGAACTGCGAATAGCGAAGATTCGACAACACCACGCTCTTCCCTGGCATCACGGCATGGGACAGGGCCGCAGACGCGCGGGCCGACTCGTCGTGCCTTCCCATCGCCGCGCACAGACACGTTTGCCAGGCGAGCCGGACGCAATCCGCGGCGCGAAATCCGTTCTCTGAGATGATCGCCCCCGCCTGCTCGAAGGCTTCGAGACCCTGCTTGTCGTCCCCCAACTGGAACAGATAGCTACCGAGCCTGATCAACCACCAAGTCCTGCGGAAAGGCGAAACGGTGTCCGTTCGTGCGACCTGGTTCAGTACCTGAACTACATCCCGTCCTGGTTCCAGGTCGAGGGTCGCTGTGCAGTAGGTCAGTAGGCATGTACCACCCTTCAGGCGGAGGTCAGCATTCCCGTCTTCCAGCAGCAGCTGCTTGAGGGCGCCAACACATTTGTCCACCAAGGGATTCTTGGGGTCTCCAAAAATGGCAGCGACAAGCGCGCTGGAGTAGGCGTGCAAGCGCAGATCCGGCGACAGCGCCCGTTCGTGCAGTTCGAGCAGATCGTTCAGACGGTGCAGCCAGGCGGCGAGAAACGCGTATCCCTCAAAGTAGCCGAAATAGGTTTCGACCAGATCTGCTGCGCTGAGCACCTCTCCCACCGGATCTCTCTGCGTGCTAAACGCCTCGAAGGCTCGCGCGAGGCGCTCGCGTGCAATCGTCGGGTTGTCCGGCAACACTGACGCGCCGTACCAGTACTGCAGCCACGCCCTCTCGGCCACGACGGATTCGGGCAACAGGTCCAGCCAGTGGGCGAGAGTACGGGCGCGGCCTTGCTTCAGGAGGTTCTCTCCCTGCTGATGCACCAACTCAACCGCGTCCCCCCAGGCGCGCGCTTCGCACAATAGGGAAAAGGCAGCCTCGCTTTCGCCGTGCTGCGCGCCGATCTCGGCGGCGCGGCGAAGCAGATCCTGGCGTGACTTCTCGGACGAGGAGCTTCGGAAACGTTGGAGAAGAAACTCGCGGAACAACGCGTGAAACTCATACCGCGGCTGGTCGTCTCCACGCCGGTGGGTGAACAACTGCTTGCGGTACAGATGTTCGAGAAGTGCGCCAGCCTGGGGGTCGCCGCTAAGCCCGATAGCCATGGGCGCGGTCACGGACGGCAGCAGCGCCGCGAGCATCATGGTGCACCGGTCGCCCTCGCTTGTCTGATCGAAGAACTCGCTCGCGAAATAGGCAAACACATCCTCTTTCGAATCGGATACCGTCCATTCCTCGAGGACTCCGCCGCGCCGGGCGCGTTCGAGGATCAGGGCTAAGCCTGCGGCCCAGCCATCGCACTGCTTGAGGGCCTGTGCTGCCAATGCCGGGGCAATGCCGTGACGCTCGGCAATGGCCTGCGCCTCGGAGGCAGTCAAGCGCAGGTCTGGCCAGTCGATGACGCTCAGTGCGCCGGCAAGACAGCCGGCAAATGCCGGTGGCGGCGGCTCTCGGCTTATTAACACCACGCTCATCCCCTCTGGGACGTGCACAAGCGCCTGAACCAGCAACCGCTCCGTGTCTCCCCCTCTCGCGATCTCGTGGCAATTGTCGATCACCAGCACGTCGGCCTCGAGCCGCGAGAAGAGGTCTCTGAAGAAGCGCCGGCCGAAGGATTCGAGATCGGCGAGGTATTCGGGGGTGAGCAGAGGCAGCTTCTGCCCCGATTCGCTGACGGCCTGGCCGAGGAAGTAACAGAAGCTTGCCGGGTCGAGGTCCTGAGCGTCGGCCTGGTACCACAGGCACCGCGCGCCTACGGACTCCGCATAGCTGGCAACAAGGGTGGTCTTTCCTGCGCCTGGAGGTCCGCACACCCACACCGCCGCATGACTGCGCCGAGCTTCCAGCAACTCGAACAGGCGGGTGCGCGGCATTGCACCATAGAGGCGCGGCCGGGTCAGTTTCGCGGGTCGCTTGGTCGGACGGCGCATTGCGAGGTAACCTTTGGCAGCAACCGGTCATCGAACGAGGCCAGCACGCAGCCATCATAATGTGATGCACAGGCCGGTCAAGCCGAGGTGAGAGACCCGTTATATCGGCATGTGTGCCGCATCGCCTGCGTCAGCCCGCGACCAGCGTCCCGTAATACTCGGCGATGCCGTCCAGTACGAACTGCACGGCCAGTGCGGCCAGGATCAGGCCGAGCACACGGGTGACGATGTGGATGCGCTGCTCGCCGAGGCGATGCATGAGCACGTCCGCCACGCGTAGCACGGCCCACGACACAGCGTAGACCGCGACCGTCGCGGCAGCCAGGGCGAACACGCCGCCGCGCGTGCCTTCCGCCCGGCTGGCGAGCAGCAGGACCGAGGCGATCGCGCCCGGACCGCATAGCAGGGGGATGGCGAGCGGGAACACCGCCACGTCATCCCCCTCACGCCCGACCTGTCCGTGCTCTGGGCCCTGCAGCACCGGGCGATGGCCGAACAGCATCGGCATTGCCGTGGCGAACAGCAGGATGCCGCCGCTGATGGCGAAGGCGTGCACGGTCACGCCCAGCAGTTGCAACAGGGCGCGGCCGGCGAGCAGGAAGAACAGCGTCACGACGAGCGCGATGAACACCGCGCGGGCGAGCGTGGTGCGCCGCGTCTCGCCGGGTTGTTCGTGGGTCATCGCGACGAACATCGGCGCGACGCCGATCGGATCGACCACGACCAGCAGGGTCACGAAGGCGGTCAGCAGCAGGCGCAGCAGTTCGGTGTCCATGCGCGATTGTGCGCAAAATGGGCGTTCGTGTATAACCTGTGTCGAACCGCCCGTTTATGTCTTGTCGAACTGACCCAGCGGAGACGCCATGCCGCGCCCGATGACCACCGGTGCCCTCTCGCACCTTCGCATTCTCGATCTCAGCCAGGTGCGGGCGGGGCCTACCTGCGTGCGTCAGTTCGCCGACTTCGGCGCCGACGTGATCAAGATCGAGGCACCGGCGAGCAGCGGCCGGCCGGAGCTGGCGACCGGCCCGCGGCTGGGCGCGGACATGCAGAATCTGCACCGCAACAAGCGTGCGCTCACGCTCAACCTGAAGAGCGAAGGCGGGCTTCAGGTGTTTCGCAAGCTGGTGGAGACGGCCGACGTGGTGGTCGAGAACTTCCGTCCAGACGTCAAGCACCGCCTGGGCATCGACTACGAACGGCTGGCGCAGATCAATCCCCGCATCGTCCTGGCCAGCATCTCCGGCTTCGGGCAGGACGGTCCCTACCGCGATCGCCCCGGCTTCGACCAGATCGCCCAGGGCATGAGCGGGCTGATGTCGGTGACCGGCCAGCCCGGCGGCCCACCCACCCGGGCGGGTGCTGCGGTGGTGGACATGGCAGCGGGGCTGTTCGCCGCGCTCGCCGTGATGACCGCCTTGCTCGAGCGCGAGCAAAGCGGGCGCGGACAGTGGGTGCAGTCCTCGCTGCTGCATGCCGGCGTGGCGCTGATGGACTTCCAGGCCGCCCGCCACCTGATCGGCGGCGAGGTGCCCAAGCCCATGGGCAACGACCATCCCACGAGCATGCCCACCTCTGCGTATCCCACGCAGGACGGCTACATCAATGTCGCTTCGACCGGCAGCCAGATGTGGCAGCGCCTGTGTGCGACGATCGGACGGGAGGATCTGCTGGCGCGCGAGGAGTTCTCCGACGAGGCGGGCCGCTCGAAGAACCGCGCGCAGCTCAACGCGGAACTGTCGCAGGCGCTTCGCGCGCGCACCAGTGCCGACTGGATCGAACGCCTCAACGCCGCGGGCATTCCGTGCGGCCCGATCTACACCATGGATCAGGTGTTCGCCGACGAGCAGGTGCGCCACCTCGGCATCGCCGCGCCGGTGTCGCACCCGGAGCTGGGCGAGATCAGCGTCATCAAGAACGCCGCTCAACTGACGCGCACCCCGCCGCAGGTGGCCACGCCGCTTCCCGCAGCCGGCGAACACAACGACGAGATATTGCGCGAACTCGGCTACGACGCGGCGCAGATCGAGGCGCTGCGGGCCGAGGGGGCGATCTGACCGAAAGAATTACTGAACCACGAACCGCAAAGACCGCGAAGGACGCAAAGGAATGCCGGGTGGTTGGCGCAACAGTCGTTTTTCTTTGCGCGCTTTGCGGCCTTCGCGTTTAGCGCTTTGTAGTTCACTCTACGGCATGAGCAAATGAGCAACGAAGGAAAACTGATTGTCGAGCGCGACGGCCCCGTGGGCCGCGTGATCTTCTCCAACCCCGACAAGCGCAATGCCATGTCCCTGGCGATGTGGCAGGCGCTTCCGCGCGCTATGCGCGAGCTTGATGAGGACGCTTCCGTGCGCGTGGTCGTGCTGGAAGGGGCGGGCGACAAGGCCTTCGTCGCCGGCGCGGACATCTCGCAGTTCGAGAAGGTCCGTCTCGATCCGCAGGCGCGGCGCCAGTACGACGACACGGTGGACGCCGGCTATGCAGCCGCCATCGGCTGCAGCAAGCCGGTGGTGGCGAAGATCCGCGGATTCTGCGTGGGCGGCGGACTGGGTATCGCAGCCTCGTGCGACGTACGCATCTGCGCGGACGACGCGCGCTTCCGCATGCCGGCCGGGCGGCTGGGGCTGGGCTACAACCTCGAGGGCATCAAGCGCTTCATCGATCTGATCGGCCCGCAGAACACCTGCGACCTGTTCTTCTCGGCGCGCATGATCGACGCAGCCGAGGCGCAGCGCATGGGCTTCGTCTCGCACGTGGTGCCGGCGAACCAGCTCGACAGCGACGTGAGCAAGTGGGCGCATCTCGTCGCAGAGAACGCGCCGCTCACCCTGCGTGCGGCAAAGACGGCAGTCAACGCCCTGCTGTCGCAGTCGGGGACAGGCGCGGTCGACGAGGCCATCGAGCGCTGCTTCACCAGCGAGGACTATCGCGAGGGCGTGCGTGCGTTCATGGAGAAGCGCGAGCCTCGTTTCACGGGGCGTTGACCCGGTGACTGCGCTGAGCGCCACGCTGATCGAGCGCTACCGTCGGGACGGGCTGATCGTCTCGCCGGATGCGCTGTCCTCCGCGCTGCTCGCGCGCATGCGCGACGCGTTGGAGCGCCTGCTCGATGGACGGGCCGAGATCCCGCCCGAGAGCCTGATCTGTCCGCATCCTCCCTGCGGCGAGGCGCACGACGACGCGGCGGCGAAGGAGTGGCTGTCGTTCTGCACGCACCCCGAACTGCTCGACAAGGTAGAGCAGCTGATCGGACCCGACATCGTGCTGTGGGGTTCGCAGGTGTTCTGCAAGCCCGCGCGGGTCGGGCGGGAGGTGCCCTGGCACCAGGACGGACAGTACTGGCCAATTCGTCCGCTGGCAACGTGCTCGGCGTGGATCGCGCTGGACGACGTGGATGCGGACAACGGCTGCATGCGCTTCATTCCTGGCTCGCACCGCAGCGGCAGCATTCACGCGCATCGGGTGAGCGATCGCAAGGACGTCGTGCTGAACCAGGAGATCGAGCCGACGCTGCTCGACGAAGGCCAGGCGCGCGACGACTCCCTGCGCGCGGGGCAGTTCTCGCTGCACGACGTGTTCCTCGTGCACGGCTCGCGCGCGAACCGCTCGCCGCGTCGCCGTGCAGGCTTCGTCGTCCGTTACATGCCGGCGACCTCGCAGTTCGACCGTTCCGTCGTGCGCGCGCAGTCGCAGGCCGGCGTGGCCTTCGATCTGAGCCGGCGCCCGATCTGGCTGGTGCGCGGGCAGGACCGTGCCGGGAACGACTTCCAGGTCGGCCACGGCGAGGACTATCGCCTGGTTCCGCGCGCGTCCGACGACGCCTAGAAACGAAAACGGGGACCCGAAGGTCCCCGTCGAAGTGCGACGCGCTATCCTCAGACCGTGGTCTTCGGCTTGCCGATGTAGCCGTAGAAGGCGTTGTTGCGCTCGCCACCGGTGCGCTCGTAGATCTCCTTCATCTGCGCGAGCTTGTCGGTGCCGATGTTCTCGTACTCGGCCTTGATCTTGTAGTTGTAGATCTTGGCGGAGTTCTCGCCGAAGATCATGCGCTTGACCTTGCTGTCGGCATCGCCGAGCTTGGTCTTCCAGCCGTGCTTCTTCATCATGTCGTCGGGAATCTCGAGGCGGCGAAAGGCCTCGATCTGCCACTGCGGCGACCCGTACCACACCGAGTCCGTGCCCCACACGACGTGGTCGGCGCCCAGGCCGTTCACCAGCGCACCGACGATGGCGGCCGCGAAGCGCGGGTTGGCCACGGCCGAGGTGGCGAAGGTGGTGCCTAGTTCGCCGTACACGTTGTTGACGCCGTGCTCCTCGCGCATGCGCGCCAGGTCGGTGACCCAGCGGATCTCGCCGGTCTTCTCGAACAGGTCGAGTTCGTAGGACGGATCCTCGAGGAAGGGACGCAGGGCGCCGTGGTAGATGACGAAGTTGAGCTGCGGCCAATCCTTCGCGGCCTTCGGCACGTCGTCGACGGTGGCGTACTTCCACACGCCGGGCCAGGACTGTTCGTAGTCGCGCGGCAGCAGGCCCTTGTGGATACAGATGGTGCGGATGCCCGACTTCACCGCCTTCTCGTACCACGGATAGACGAGCTTCTCGTCGTCCAGGCGCCAGGCGGTGCCCTTCGAGGACGGTGACAGCGGGTCGCCGATCGTGTAGCCCTTCCAGGAGTCGGGCTTGTAGTCGGAAATGGCCTTGTCCACCTCCTCCATCCAGCCGGGCGTGCCCGGCGTGACGACGGTGTGCGAGAACAGCCGACGGGTCCCTGCCACGGAATTGACCGTCGCACGTGCGTCGCGCAGCTGGTCGTTGAACAGCAGGTACCAGCTCGGATCGTCGAACGGCGCGCTGGACAGCAGGGCCACCTTGGTGTCGCTGTCCATGAAGATTTCCTTCAGGTAGTTCTCGAACTTGTACCGCGCCAAGGTCATCGGCGTATCGGCCATCTTCGGGTTCCAGTGCTCGAGCGCGTACTTGCCCAGCCCGAGCAGGCCTTCCTTGTCGAAGTCGTCGCGCACGAAGTGCGTCTGGTCGTCGAAGATGAACTGCTTGGACAGCTTCTTGGCGCGCGCGTCCGACATCTCCTTGTCGGCTGCCTCGGCCTCGCTTACGTCCCACACCGGACCGAACACCTGGTTCATCGCCAGGAAGGCTGCGGCGAAGCCCGATGCCGACTTCAGGAACGCGCGCCGGTCTACGCCCTGGTGCTTGGCGTATTTCTCGCTGTACTCCTTGATCAGCGCTTCGACCTTGCGCTGCGCTTCGGTCTGTGGCGGCGGGTTGTACTCGCCGTTGGACACGATCTGCGTCGGAACGGGCGAGCGGAACGCCGCCTTGTCCGCCGGAAGAACTTCTTCGAGTTCCTTGTCCGACAACCAACCTGCTGGTCTTTCACTCATGAGTGACTCCCCCACGTGTTGATCTGCTATAAAGCCGGATTCACGCCGCGGCTGGCTTCGCGCGTCAGGACAGCGAAATAAGACGTGGCGTGCCGGAATGCGATATTTCGCGCGCTCGGGCAGGTCTGTCAAGCGTTAGTTGACGCTCGCGCCGGCTCCTTCTTCACCTCCCATTCCTGGTGCGTCCTCGCATGAAGCTGCCCCCCGATCCTCGCTGCTCTGCAGCACCGAACGGCGATCCATTCGTGGAAGCGGCGCTGGCTACGCCTGCCGCGTCTGCCGCGCTGCAATCCGGAAATGTCGAGGGACCGCTTTCCAGCCTGGCGCGCCGCTATGCCGATGCGCTGGACGCCGGCAAGGAGACTGCGCTTCGCGCCGCCCTGGATGCCGCGCCGTCATCTGGCGTGTGGCGCACCATGGCGGCAGGCGTCGACCGCGCGATCACACCCGATTCGGCTGCGGTGGGCGCGCGCCTGTTCGCGATTCCCGTTGCCATCGTTGCAGCTGCCGCAGGGGGCGGGCGCGTGTCCGCGGTGCTCTCCGACGTGCAGCGGCTCGCCGAGGTGTTGCGCGAGAATCGCGCACTCGGACCGCTGGCGCACTTCGGATTGAGCAACGCGCTGTGCGCGCCCGCTGCACTCGCCGCCCTGTCGTGGAAGAAGGCGCGCGCGTTCGCGCTGGCCGCCGGGCAGGTGGACCTCGACGGCGGTTGGTCGGACCTGCCGCCCGAGGACATCGAGCTGACCGGCGGCGACGAGCAGGTACATCTGCGCTTCCTGATGGGTGCTGCGGTGGCGCCGCCCGGCGCCCCGACGTTTCTCGAGACCGCATCGGCCATCGCCACCTGGGGCATGCCGTTCACGCGCGAGCTCTCCGCGCAGCTGCACACCGACGGTGCCAGCGTCGTCGCCATCCCGCGCCCGCCGGCAACGCTCCTGGCCGCGCAGGCGGCCGGCTTCACCGCCGCCGAGGAACTGGCGCTGCAGGCTTTCGTCAGTCGCGAGCTGCGCCGGTTCCGCAGCGAAGTGGGCGAGCCGGACGTGAGCCTCGCCGCGTTGAGCGAGGGGGCGCTCGGCGTGCGCTTCGCGTCGCCGTTCATCGAGAACCGGGTGTTCGTGCACGTGCGCCGGCTGCATCCCGCCGAGGCGTGGGACGAGGTGCTGCGCGAGGTGGTTCAACTGCTCGAGGAGTGCCGCATCGAGGACCTGCGCGTGGAGGCGCACCCGATGAGCCTCGACCAGTTCCGCGACGGGACCGGCGCGCCCCACTGAGCGGGTGGCAGCGCCGGCGCTCGCGCGCACCGTCAGCGGTTAAGCGGTGCGGGCTCGTCCAGAAACAGCTGCACTTCGCGCAGCAGCTGCATGCGGTTGCGCTCCATGATCACCGTGTGCGTGCCTTCGCCGATCACGACCAGCCGCTTCCACGGTGCGTTCTCCAGCAGTCCGAACAGCGCCTGCGCCATGTAGCCGGGCGTGTCCTGGTCCCACTCGCCGTGGATCAGCAGCGTCGGCGCCCGGATGGCACGCGGGTCGTAGTAAGGCCGCTGCGCCGCCCAGTACTCGCGCACGTCCTGGATCACGCCGTTGGGCGCGCGCAGCACCGGCGGATTCCACTTCACGCTGTCGGGATCGGTCGCCCAGGTCGCCTTCGCCCACGCCTCGAACCAGCCCTCGGGAATGAGATCCGCCTGCGCCTGCGCAGGCACGCCGTTCAGCCAGCGCTTGCGTGCCTGCTCCTGGCTGACCTGGCGGTAGGCGCCCAGCGGTCCGTCGCTGCCGATCAGCGACGGCGTCTGGCGCAGCCACAACGGTGCGTAGAGCACCAGGCGCTGCACTGTCTCCGGGTTCGCGGCCGCGAAGGTGCCCATGATCGACGTGCCCCACGACCACCCGAGCAGACTCAGCCGTTCCAGCTTGCGCCGCGCCAGCACGTGCTCGACGGCACTGCCGACGTCGCGTACCGCGACTGCGGTGTCGACGATCGGCGCGTTCTGTTCGGCCGGCTGCGCCATCTCCGGGGGGCGGGTCGAACGGCCATAGCCACGCAGGTCCACCAGATAGACGTCCCAGCCGTGGCAGGCGATGAAGTCCATCCAGGACAGCCCGTCGAGCACCAGATCGAAGGCCGTCTCCGACGGATAGGTCGCGCCGTGCACGTACAGCAGCGTGCGCTGCGCGGAGAACGTCTTCAGATCGGCCGGGCGCTTGTTGCGCACGTACAGCGAGATGCCGGGAGTGTCGGAGGCGATGGTGTAGCTCTCGCTCTCCAGGCGCCGTTCCCCGGTGCCTGCCGCCGCGCAGGGGGAGGCGGCCGAGGCGTCGGGAAGGACAACGCCAACGGTCAGGACGAATGCGAGGGCACGAGCGAAGGGTACGGGCATGTCGAACGGCTCCGGGGAGCGGATGGATGAATGCAAGCATGCCAGAACGCGGCCGTGGGGCGCGGGCGGATCGGCGCCAGCGCTTAGAATGACGAGATGGACGACGAAACTGCTACTGCGCATCCCTACGAACGCCTCACGCCCCACCTCATCCTCGACGCGGTGGACAGCACCGGCGTGCGCAGCGACGGCCGGCTGCTGGCGCTGAACAGCTTCGAGAACCGCGTCTACCAGGTCGGCATCGAGGACGCGCAGCCGCTCATCGTCAAGTTCTATCGCCCGCAGCGCTGGTCGGACGACGCCATCCTCGAGGAGCACGAGTTCGCGCTCGCGCTCGAGGAGGCAGAGCTTCCGGTGGTCGCGCCTCTCGCATCCGGCGGGCGCACACTCCACGAATTCGACGGCTTCCGCTTTACGCTGTATCCGCGCCAGCGAGGACGTGCGCCGGAACTCGAATCGCAGGACACGCTGTCCTGGATGGGTCGATTCATCGCGCGCATCCACGCCGTCGGCGCACTGCGTCCGTTCGCGCACCGGCCCACGCTCGACATCCGCTCGTTCGGCGACCAGCCGATGGAATACGTGATCGAGCACGGTTTCGTGCCGGCGGACCTGCGTCCGGCATACGAGAGCCTGGTGCCGCAACTGCTCGCCCGCATACGTCAGGACTTTGACGAAACCGGGCCGGTCGCGCACCTGCGGCTGCACGGCGACTGTCATCCGGGAAACGTGCTGTGGTCGGACGACGGGCCGCACTTCGTCGACCTCGACGATGCGCGCATGGGGCCCGCGGTGCAGGATCTGTGGATGCTCCTCTCCGGCGAGCGCGAGGTGCGTGCGCAGCAGTTGCGCTGGGTGCTCGACGGCTACTGGGAATTCGCCGAGTTCGACCTGCGCGAGCTGCGCCTGATCGAGGCGCTGCGCACGCTGCGCATGATCCACTATGCCGGATGGCTGGCGCTTCGCTGGGGCGATCCCGCGTTTCCCGCCGCCTTCCCCTGGTTCAATACTCAGCGCTACTGGCAGGACCACATCCTCGCCCTGCGCGAGCAGGCCGCTGCGCTCGACGAGGCTCCGCTCGCGCTGCGCTGAGTCGCGGGCATGACCCTTGCGCTGGGACCTCGCAACGAATCGGTGGTGCATGCGCCAGGAGACAGTCCGAGGGGGTCGGGGAATTCCCGGCGTCCCGGGAAACGGCTTGACGTCGCGTGACCCCCTGATTACAGTGCTTTCGCCTATTGCCGACGGATAAGTTTTACAAGTACAAGTTCGGCGCGGTTCGCGGGGCCATGGGAGGCGGCTCAGGACCAGTGCCGACGGAGGGCATGATGCTGTACGCGCTGCACGAGTTCCAGAAGACCATTTCCGCGCCGCTGGTGGCGTGGATCGACACCAGCCACCGCCTGTTCAGCAGTCCCTACAGTCCACTCGCCTACACGCCGGTCAGCCGGCACGTGGCCGCGAGCAGCGAACTCATGGGGCGGCTCATGCGTTCCTACCACAAGCCGGGTTGGAATATCACGCACGTGAATGCGGGCGGCCGCGACGTCGCAGTGAGCATCGAGCGCGTGCACGACGAACCGTTCTGCCACTTGCTGCGCTTCCGCAAGGACATGCCCGATCCCGGCAGGAAGGTGCTGATCTTCGCGCCGCTGTCGGGTCACCACGCCACGTTGCTGCGCGACACCGTGCGCACCATGCTGCGCGACTTCGACGTCTACATCACCGACTGGGTCGATGCGCGCATGGTGCCGCTGGCGGCGGGGCCGTTCCACCTCGACGACTACGTGGAGTACTGCAAGCGCTTCATCCGGCTGCTTGGCCCCGGCGTCGCCACCGTGTCGGTGTGCCAGCCCACCGTGCCGGTGATGGCGGCGATCTCGCTGCTCGCGCAGGAGAACGACCCGTGCACGCCGAGTGCCGCGGTGATGATGGGCGGGCCGATCGACACGCGCCGCAGCCCGACCGTGGTGAACGAACTTGCGATGGGCCGTCCGCACTCGTGGTTCGAGGACAAGGTCATCTACCGGGTGCCGTTCAACTACCCGGGCTTCATGCGCCGCGTGTATCCCGGGTTTCTGCAGCACCTGTCGTTCATTGCGATGAATGCCGATCGCCACATCCAGGCGCATCGCGACTTCTTCAACCACCTGGTCGTGGGCGACGGCGACAGCGCGGAATCGCACCGCCGCTTCTACGACGAGTACAACGCCGTGCTGGACATGCCGGCGGAATACTACCTCGACACCATTCGCGTGGTGTTCCAGGAGTTTCTTCTGGCGAAGGGCAAGTGGGAGGTGACCGGAACGCTGGTCGAGCCCGCCGCATTGCGCAAGACCGCGTTGTTCACCGTCGAGGGCGAGCTGGACGACATCTCCGGCAACGGCCAGACGGAGGCGGCGCACAACCTCGCCACGCGCATTCCGTCGGAGAAGCGCAAGCACCTCCTGGCCAAGGGCGTGGGCCACTACGGCATCTTCAGCGGACGCAAGTTCCGCGACATGGTCTATCCGCAGATTCGCGATTTCGTGAAGCGCTGGCAGCCTGAGCGCTGAACACCGCTTCCTCACGAAGTACGCGCGCTTCACGCATCCACGGTGTCATTCCGACCGGAGGGAGGAATCTTCGCCGTGGACGTTGCAAGGCGAGGATCCCTCGCTGACGCTCGGGATGGCACCGTTGGGTGCGGTCGGGATGACACACGCTGACGCGCTTCTTCTGCCTCGTGGTTCGCGCACTTCCCGCTACAATCGCCGCAGTTGTCGCCTAGCAGAGCGGCACATCAACGAGGAGACCTCATGCGGTTCATCCGCCGATTCCTGACTGCGGTCGGCGCCGTCAGCCTGTTGTCGCTGACGGGCGCAGTGCACGCCGACTACCCGACACGTCCCATCACTTTCATCGTGCCCTGGGGCGCGGGCGGCGGAACCGATGCGGTCGGGCGCATGCTCGCCACGCTGCTCGAACGCGACCTCGGGCAGCCGGTCAACGTGGTCAATCGCACGGGCGGCAACGGCGTGGTCGGCCACGCGGCGATCTCGGGGGCGCGCCCGGACGGCTATACCATCGGGCTGATCACTTCGGAGATCGGCATGATGCACCACCAGGGGCTGACGCGGCTCTCCGGCGCCTTGTTCACGCCGCTGGGGCTGGTGAACATCGATTCCGCGGCGATCCAGGTGCGCGCCGATGCGCCCTACAAGTCGCTCAAGGAACTGCTCGACGCGGTGCGCGCCCAACCAGGCAAGTTCAAGGCCTCGGGTACCGGATACGGCGGCAGCTGGCATCTCTCCCTCTACGGGCTGCTGCTCGAGCAGAAGATCGATCCGGCGACCGTGCCGTTCGTGCCCAGCGCGAGCAACGCAGCGGGACTGCTCGATCTCGTGGCCGGCGGTGTGCAGATCGTGCCGGGCTCGCATCCCGAGGCGCGCGCGCTGATGGAAGCGGGCAAGGTGCGCAGTCTCGCCATCATGGCCGAACGGCCCTCCGCGCTGTTTCCCAAAGTGCCCACGGTCAAGGCGGCGGTGGGCAGCACGTGGATCTCTGGCGTATGGCGCGGCGTGGCTGCGCCCCGGAAGTTGCCCAAGGACGTCGAGGCGCGACTGCGCGCAGCAGTGAAGAAGGCCTACGAGAGCAAGGAGTACCAGAGCTTCATGAGCGAACGCGGCTTCGGTGCCGAGTGGATGGAGCCGCAGGCCTTCGCGCAGTTCATGGCGAAGGAGGACGCGGAACTGGGCAAGCTCATGAAGACCGTCGGCCTGACCAAGTAGAGCAGGGCCGGCGTGAAACTGAACGACGGCCTGATCGCCGCGCTGCTGACCGTCTTCGCCCTGGCGCTCCTGGCTCACGTCGCCGACTTTCCCGACATGCCAGGACAGGCGTTCGGCCCCTCGCTGTTGCCCAGCCTGGTGGCGGTGGGACTGATTCTGTGCAGCATCGCGCTCGCCGTCGGGGCGTTGCGTGCCAGTCCGCGCCACCCGCTCGTCGAGTGGGATGGGTGGGTGAAGCAGCCACGCAAAGTGCTTGCACTGCTCGCGGTGATCGGGGCGGTCGCCTTCTACATCGCGTTCTCGGAGACACTCGGGTTTCTGATCGCCGCGCCGCTCGTGCTTCTCGTCGTGCTGCGCGCGTGCGGTACCGGGTGGCTTGCGGCGATCCCGCTCGCCGCGATCGTGCCGCTGGGCATTCACTATATTTTCTACACGCTGCTCAAGGTGGCCCTGCCTTGGGGGCTGCTCACCGAGTTCGCCTGGTAGCGTCAACCGATGGACTCGATCGCCCTGGCGTTTTCCCTGGTCGCCGACCCCTACGTGCTCGGCGTCATCCTCGCCGCGTCGCTGTTCGGCCTGTTCGTCGGTGCGATCCCGGGCCTGACCGCGACGATGGCGACCGCGCTGCTGGTTCCGGTCACCTTCTTCATGCCGCCGGTGCCGGCGGTGGCCGCCATCGTCAGCTGCACCGCCATGGCGATCTTCTCCGGCGACATCCCCGGCGCCCTGCTGCGCATGCCCGGCACCCCGGCGTCCGCGGCCTATACGGACGAAGCGTATCGGATGACGCGCAAGGGTCAGGCGGAACTGGTGCTGGGCGCCGGTCTCGTGTTCTCCGCCATCGGCGGCCTGCTCGGGACCGCGGTGCTGGTCACCTCCGCACCGGCGCTGGCCGAGGTCGCTCTCAATTTCAGTTCCTTCGAGTACTTCTGGCTCGTTCTGCTCGGGCTCACGTGCGCGGTGTTCATCGCCTCCGACCGGCCGCTAAAGGGCCTCGTGTCCCTGTTGCTGGGGCTGCTGCTGGCCACGATCGGGTTGAACAACCCGGCGGCGCACCCGCGCTTCACCTTCGGCTTCGACGATCTGCTCGGGGGGATCTCCTTCATCCCGCTGATGGTCGGCATGTTCGCGGTGTCGGAAGTGCTGCGCTTCGTCGTCTCGGGCAGCGGGTCGCGCCTGAATCTCGCCCAGGAACGCTTCGGCAACATCTTCGCCGGGCAATGGGCGCTGCTGCGCCGCTATCCGCTGGCGATCTTCCGCGGCAGCGCGGTGGGAACCGCCATCGGTGCGCTGCCGGGAGCGGGCGCGGACATCGCCGCGTGGATCTCGTATGCCATCTCGAAGAAGTTCTCGCGCACGCCCGAGAAGTTCGGGACCGGACACGTCGAGGGCGTGGTGGAGAGCGGCGCGGCCAACAACGGCGCGCTTTCCGGGGCGTGGATCCCGGCGCTGGTGTTCGGCATCCCGGGCGATTCCATCACTGCCATCGCCATCGGCGTGCTCTACATGAAGGGCATGAACCCGGGGCCCACCATCTTCCTGAACAATCCCGAGAACATCTACGCGGTGTTCATGGTGTTCTTCCTGGCCAACATCCTGATGCTGCCGCTCGGGCTGCTGGCCATCAAGCTCTACAAGCAGATCCTGCGGGTGCCGCGCACTGCGCTGATGCCGATCATCCTCGCCTTCTGCATGGTGGGTGCCTTCGCCATCAACAATACCGCGTTCGACATCGCCGTCATGCTGGTGGCCGGGGTGGCGGCCTTCTTCATGGAGCGCAACGGCTTTCCCATCGCCCCGTTGATCCTGGGCGTGGTGCTCGGTCCGATGTTCGAGGAAAATCTTGCAACGTCGCTGATCAAGGCCGAGGGCAGTTGGTCCGCCTTCTTCGAGCGACCCATCGCCGCTGGGCTCGGCGTGGTGACCCTGATCGTATGGCTGTCACCGATCGCCCTCAGCATCAGGCGTCGCCGAAGAATGCCGGCGTGAGGCCCGCGCGCCCGGAACCGAATCCGCGCGCACTTGTCACAGCGCTCATCCCGGCGCAGAACCGGTCCCGGAAACGGGGTTCCCAGGCACACAACTCCTCAATCCTCCGTCCTCAAGAAAGGAGCCTGCAATGCCATCGCTCAAGGTCAACGGCAAGCAAGTAAATCTCGACGTCGAACCCGACATGCCCCTGCTGTGGGCATTGCGCGACGAACTCGGCCTGACCGGCACCAAGTACGGCTGCGGCGTAGCGGCCTGCGGTGCCTGTACGGTCCATCTCGACGGACAGCCGGTGCGTGCCTGTGTCATCCCCATGTCGGCGGTCGAGGGCAAGAGCGTGACCACCATCGAGGGGCTGTCGGCAGACGGCAGCCATCCCGTACAGAAGGCCTGGGTGCAGCTGCAGGTTCCCCAGTGCGGCTACTGCCAGAGCGGGATGATCATGTCGGCCGCGGCGCTGCTCGAGCAGACGCCCAATCCGAGCGACGCCGACATCGAGGCTGGCATCACCAACCTGTGCCGTTGCGGCACCTATCACCGCGTGCGCGCAGCGATTCACGCCGCCGCCAAGCAGGCTTGAGGGGGGACGAGGCGATGAACCCGAGATTCAGCGACGAGCGCCGCAGCTTCCTGGTCAAGTCCGCTGCCCTGACCGGCGGCCTCATGCTTGGCGTGCGCCTGCCGGCACAGGCCTATCCCAAACCTGGCGCGGGCGCGCCCGAGGTCACGCACTGGGTGGTGATCCAGCCTGACGACACGGTCGTCGTTCGCATCGCGCGCTCCGAACTGGGGCAGGGCACCTTCACCGGGCTCGCGCAGCTCGTGGCCGAGGAACTGGAAGCCGACTGGAGCCAGGTCCGGGCCGAATACGCGGACGTGAACGATCACATCCGGCGCAACCGTATCTTCGGCTCGATGTCGACCGGGGGCAGCCGCGGTATCCGCGATTCCCAGAAGTACATGCGCGAGGCCGGCGCCGCCGCGCGGCAGATGCTGGTGGCGGCTGCAGCCGAGGAGTGGGGCGTGCCGGCGGCGGAGTGCAGTGTGTCCAAGGGCGTGATCTCCCATCCCAGCGGCAAGTCCACCACGTTCGGCAAGGTCGCCGACGCCGCCTCCAAGCTCGAACCGCCGAAGGAGCCCAAGCTCAAGGACCCGAACGCGTGGAAGATCATCGGCACCTCGCCGGCGCGCTTCGACATCCCTGACAAGACCACCGGCAAGCAGATCTATGCTGCCGACGTGCGCCTGCCCGGCATGCTGCACGCGTCCGTCGCGCAGGTGCCGGTGTTCGGCGGCAAGCTCGTGCGCTACGACGAATCGAAGATCAAGGGCATGCGCGGCGTGAAGAAGGTCGTCGCGGGTCCCGACTGGGTTGCGGTGGTGGCCGACAACTGGTGGCGTGCCAACCAGGCGCTGAAGGCCATGCCCATCGAGTGGGACGAGGCCGAGAACGGCAAGGTGTCGAGCGAGTCGATCATGCAGTTCCTGCGCACCGGCGTGGACGACGAGCAGGCGCCGGTCGCGCGCAAGGACGGCGACTTCGATGCGATCGCTGCCAAGGCGGCCAAGGTGATCGAGGCCGAGTACTACAACCCGTTCATGAACCACGCCACGATGGAGCCGCAGACGGCGACCGCGGTGGTCACCGACGACAAGGTGGAGGTGTGGTGCGGCACGCAGAATGGCGAGGCGACGATGGCGGCCGCCTCGGAAGCGGCTGGCATTCCGCTGGAGCAGGTGTACGTGCACAAGATGCACGCCGGCGGCGGCTTCGGACGGCGCGGCACCCATCAGGAGTACACCAAGCAGGCGGTGCTCATTGCGCAACAGATGCGCGGTACGCCGGTTCGCGTGCAGTGGTCGCGCGAGGAGGACATGCAGCAGGGCCGATACCGTCCGGTGAGCCTGGTCAAGCTGCGCGGCGCGCTCGACGCGCAGGGCAACTGGATCGGCTGGCACGTGCGCCAGGCCGACCAGTCCATCCTGAGCACGGTGCGTATCCCGAGCCTGGAGATCAAGAACGGCGTCGACCCGATCAACACGCGCTGCTTCTCGGACAATCCCTACCAGGTGGCGAACTTCACCAACCAGTACGCCATGCGCAACACGCACGTGCCGCCGGGATTCTGGCGCGCAGTGGCGCACACCAACAATCCGATTGCGCGCGAGTGCTTCATCGACGAACTGGCCGCCGCGGCCGGCAAGGATCCGTACGAGTTCCGGCGGACGATGCTGCAGGGGAAGAAGGACCTGGGCGTGCTCGACGCCGTGGCGAAGGCGGCCGGTTGGGGCAGCCCGTTGCCGGCCGGCGTGCATCGCGGCATCGCCGTGGTCGATTCCTACGGCAGCTTCACTGCGGCCGTGGTCGAACTCGCGATGAAGGATGCGACCACCATCGACGTCAAGCGCGTGGTACTGGGCATCGACTGCGGACACGTCTGTCACCGCGATGCGGTGATCGCGCAGATCGAGGGTGGCGTGATCTGGGGCCTGAGCGCGCTGATGCACGAGGAGATCACCATCGAGAACGGCCGCGTCGTGCAGTCGAACTTCACCGACTATCCGCTCCTGCGCCTGTCGGAGACGCCGCCGAAGATCGAAGCGGTGCTGGCGCCCTCCGGAGGGTTCTGGGGCGGAGTGGGCGAGCCGCCGATCGGCAGCCTGCTGCCGGCGATGGTGAATGCGCTGGCCGTGGCGACTGGCAAGCGCATCCGCTCCCTGCCGCTGAAGAACCATGGATTCAGCTACGCCTGAGCGGAGAGGTGAAACACCTGGGTCCCGGCTTTCGCCGGGATCCATTTCCATGATGGCGGACGGATATTCCCTGCCTCCCCCTCCGCGCCGGCGAACCCTCGGCCTGCTCGCGGGCGCAGCCGCCCTGCTCGTCGTCCGGCCGGCGCGGGCGACACCGGAGGAACTCGCGAGGATCCTGCGCGAATCCTTCGGCGACCGCCCCATGGGATCGGGCAAGGTGAAGCTGGAACTGCCCAAGCTCGCGGAGAACGGTGCCGTCGTGCCGGTGACGGTGAGCGTGGACAGTCCGATGACCGAACTGGACCACGTCCGCAGCATCCGGCTGTTCGCCGAGAAGAACCCGCAGCCGCGCATCCTCGACGTCGCGCTGGGGCCGCACAACGGCCGCGCTCGCATCGCCTCGCGCATCCGCATCGCCGATTCGCAGCAGATTCTCGCCGTGGCCGAGCTGAGCGACGGCACGCTGTGGAAGGAGGCGGTACATGTCGAGATCACCGTCGCGGGGTGCGGCCTGTGAGCCGGCTGGGCAACGCCCGGGTGCGTGTTCCGGAGAAGGCGCGTGCCGACGAGGTGATCGAGATCCGCGCGATGGTGGACCATCCGATGGAGTCGGGCTTCCGGCTCAACAACGTCGGCAAGCCGATCCCGCGCGAGATCGTCGAGAGCTTCGTATGCGAGTACGACGGGCGCGAGGTGTTTCGCGCGACCATCCATCCGGCGGTCTCGACCAATCCGTATCTCGTCTTCCACATCGTCGCCACGCGCAGCGGCGAAGTGAAGTTCACCTGGCGCGACGATCGCGGCGCGAGCATCAGCCACCAGGCGCAGATCGAAGTGGTTCCGGCCTAGCCGCCGTGTAGTACCGGAGCGAAGCTCCGCTGGCCCGCGGACACGGCGCTGGGCTATGCTGCCGTGTGCGCCGCAGACATCTTCGACCTTCCCACCCCCAACCGCCGGATCGACCGGGCGTATCGCCATCATCGCCTCGCCGGTGGATTCTCGCTGGGCTGGCAGGGCTGATCCTCGTCGCGATCGCGGCTGTCCTCATCCTGCGAGAGGAGCGTGGTCCGATGCCGTCGGCATCCGAGATGCCGCCTGCGCATCATGTCGGCAGCGCCACGTGCAAGACCTGCCACGAGGCTGCGTTTTCCGCCTGGCAGCGCTCCCATCATGCACAGGCCATGGCCCCCGCAGACGACGCGACGGTGCTGGGCCGCTTCGACGGGGCCAAGCACCGCTACGCACAGGTGACATCCACCTTTACACGCAAGGACGACACCTTCGTGGTGAATACCGACGGCGCCGATGGGCAACTCTCCGACTTCGTCGTGCGTTACACCTTCGGAGTGACGCCGCTGCAGCAGTACCTGGTCGCCCTCCCGGGCGGCCGCCTGCAGGCGCTGGGACTTGCCTGGGATGCGCGGGCGGCCGATCGCGGCGGGCAGCGCTGGTTCCATCTCTATCCCGGGCAGGACATCCGGCACGACGATGCGCTGCACTGGACCGGCTTGCAGCAGAACTGGAACTTCATGTGCGCCGATTGTCATTCCACGGCGCTGCGCAAGGGCTACGATCCAGCCACCCGGCAGTATCGCAGCCAGTGGTCCGAGATCAGCGTGGGCTGCGAGGCCTGTCACGGTCCTGCCTCCAACCATCTGTCGTGGGCGAACAGGCAAGGCGACTGGAAGCGCTTCGACGCGCCGGGTCGAGGCTTTCGTGTCAGATACGACGAGCGCGCAGGCGTCGCCTGGCTCATCGATCCGGCCACCGGCATCGCGCAACGAAGCGAGCCGCGCGAGAGCGCCAAGGAAATTTCGACGTGCGCGCAGTGCCATGCGCGCCGCGCGCAGTTCTCCGAGGACTACGAACCCGGCCGGCCCATCGGCGATGCCTATCGGGTATCGCTGCTGGACGAGGGCCTGTACTGGCGCGACGGGCAGATGCGCGACGAAGTGTTCAATCACGGCTCCTTCCTGCAGAGTCGGATGAACGCCAAGGGTGTGACCTGCAGCGACTGCCACGAACCGCACTCCGGCAATCTGCGCGCGTCGGGCAACGCTGTGTGCACGCAGTGCCATGCCAGCACCCGCTACGACGTTGCCGCGCACCACCACCATGAGCAGGAGTCGGAAGGGGCGCGCTGCGCCGCCTGCCACATGCCGCCGACCACCTACATGGTGGTCGATCCGCGCCACGACCACAGCATGCGGGTGCCACGCCCCGACCTGTCCGTGCACATGGGTACGCCGAACGCGTGCAACACCTGCCACGTCGATCGCGAACCCGAATGGGCGGCAAAGGCGATCGCAACGTGGACCGGCGGACGCGAGCCGGCCGGGTTCCAGTCCTTCGCCGATGCGTTCCATGCCTGGGCGCGCTACGAACCGGCAGCCCGCCCCAAGCTGCTGACGCTGGTCGAGGACCGGACGCAGCCGGCGATCGTGCGTGCGAGTGCACTGGCGCGCCTTGCACGCGACCCGCAGCCGAGCGTGATCGATGCGGCGGCGATGGCGCTCAACGACGCGGATGAGCTGGTGCGCAGGGCCGCTGTGGATCTGCTCGCCGCCACCGATGTCGCAACGCGTGTGCGGTACCTGCCGCGAATGACTGTCGATCCGGTACGCGCCGTGCGCATCGCCGCGGGCCGTGCGCTGGCCGCGGTGCCGGGCGCGCAGTTGCCCGAGGCGCACCGTGCAGCGGCCTCGAAGGCACTGGAGGAGTACGTCGCTGCGCAGCACTACAACGCCGACCGGCCCGAGTCGCACCTGAACCTCGGTGCGCTCCATCAGGAACTGGGCCAGCTGGATGTGGCGGAGGCTGACTATCTGCGTGCGATCGAGCTGTATCCGGGGGCAGCACAGGGTTGGATCAACCTCGCCGACCTGCATCGCGTGCGCGGAGACGAAGACAAGGTGCGCAGCGTGCTCGCGGACGGTCTGCGCAGGCAGCCGCAGTCCGCGCCGCTGCACCACGCGCTGGGACTGTCATACGTGCGTACGCAACAGCGTCGTGAAGCGATCGCGGCGCTCGCGTCCGCCGCACGCTTGGCGCCCGACGAGCCGCGTTACGCCTATGTGTACGGCGTCGCGCTGCATTCGTACGGCGATGACGGCGCAGCCTCGGCGGTGCTGGAGTCGGCGCATCGGCGCTTCCCCGGGGAGCCCGACATCCTGCGGGCGTTGGCGAGCATGGCGCAGGCGCGCGGAGATCTCGTCCGGGCACGCAGGTTCGCCGAGCGACTGGTCGAGCTTTCGCCCGGCGATGCGCAGGCGCAGCAACTCCTGCGCGGGCTCGAGCAGTGATCTTCGCCAGTCGGGCGCCGATCGCTACCGGAATCCGCTTCCGCTTCGGCCGGACTACTTCGGAAAAAGGAGTACGACGGTGAGCCGGAATCCCCAGCCCTCAGGGCCGTTGTCCGTGCTCGAGAGGTAATAGCGGGGTCCCGCGCTGAACTGCATCGCCTGGCCCCCGATGCTGGCCACCTTGTTGACGAACACGCCCAGCGGGATGCTCCAGTCGTCGCTCTTCCAGTCGTAGGTCGAGTCCGCCGTGACGGTAACGCCCCAGGCACTCGGCCAGGTATAGGTGAAGAACGGCTGCACGAACGAACTGCTGACGTCCGGACGATCGTCGTCCCCTGCGAACGACCGGATGTGATTGCCAAGCATCCCGTAGGTAATGGGGCCTTGCTGACGCAGGGCCACTGCGGTGGGTCCCGCGCCCCACTTTCGCCCCGTCAACAGCCGGTCGGTGCCGGTAGGGATGAGGAACACCGGTCCTGCGCCCCAGATCCAGCCGCTGGCCGTCGGCGCCTTGGGCGAGAAAAACAGGCTCTGTACGGTGTCGCCGAGTCCGAACTGATCGCCCGAGCCCGGGAAGATGTCGCTCTGGTCGACGATGGGAAGGATGGTCCGGGAGATGAGGTTCCAGTCGGGGTTGATCGAGATCGGAACCACCGGCTGGAAGTTCAGCGTGTAGCGACGCCCGTCGTCAGCAGGTCCGATGTCGCGGTCCCAGTTCGATTGAAAAGGCACGCTGATGAGGGCGGCGATCGGGTTGGCGAGTTGCTTGGCGAGATCCTCGGCCTGCTGCGCGCAGGCATGCAACGACATGCCAAACAATGTCAGCGCGACGAGCGCACGCCGGATCACCTGGTCGAATGTCGCCGCGACGGCGCGCGCCAAGGCGCTCGCCCCCATCTCAGCGACCGGGGTCGGGATAGACGCGTTTCCAGTCGCGCTGCATGCTCACCACCGTCCATCCGCGCGCATCGGCTTCGTCCAGTCCACGCACGAGTTTGCCGATGTGGGAATCGCGGTCGTAGGCGAACTCCCGTTGGCTGTCGTCATGGTGCACCAGCACGCCGAGCGTGGGCCGCGACTGCGAGGTCACCCACTCGAGCATCTCGAAATCCCCGTCCGAGTTGCCGAACGCGGCGATCGGCCGCCGCCCGATGAACTTGTGGATGCCGACCGGCTTGCCGGCCTTGTCGTCGATGAAATCGATCTTCGGCAACCGGACGATTGCCGGCGTGCCGTCGCGCACCTCGTAGCGGGTCTCGATGCTGCTGCCGACGACCTGCTCGGGAGGGATGCCGTACACCGATTCCGCCCAGGCGCGCACGAACTCGACACCGCCGCCCGAAACGATGTAAGTCTTGAATCCGTTTGCGCGCAGGTACTCGAGCAGCTCCAGCATGGGCTGGTACACCATGTCCGTGTAGGCACGCTTCGTCACGGGATGACGGGCAGCGGCGATCCACTCGCGCACCGTGGCATCGAACGCGTCGGCGGTCATCCCCGCGTGGGACGCCATCACCAACTCTGCCAGTCCCTTCTCGCCGGAGGCCGCGAGGGTTTTCATGTCACCCTCGATGGCGGCCTTGAAGGGTTGCTGGGTTTTCCATTCGGGGTGTTCCGGTGCCATGGCCCGCACCCGATCCAGCGCGAACAGCAACTGGAAATAGGCCGGCTGCTCGGACCAGAGCGTACCGTCGTTGTCGAAGGTCGCGATGCGCTCTGTTGCTGGCACGAAATCAGAAGAGTTCGCGTCGGTCACCTTCTCGATGAAGGCGACGATGCGAGCCTTCGATTCGGAATCGTTCCACGAGGGCAGCGGGTCGGCTGCGCGGGTGGCAAAGGAAACGACGGCCAGCACCAGCGCAACGAAGACGGTCATCGCCGGGTGAGTTTTCATGCGGAGCCTCCGTGGGGAAAGCCAGACGGCGTGGCGGCGCAAGCCGCCAGGGCGGTGTGGGGTGATGCCGGAGTAACCACCCCGCCGCCTGCGGCGGCACCCCTCCTTGAAAAGGAGGGGAAGGGTATGCCATGCACGTTTCCCCGCCTCTCACGAGGCGGGGTGGCGGCGCAGCCGCCGGGGTGGTGTGGGGTGAAGTCAGTTGCCGCCCATGTTCATCTGCTTGATCGCGTGCTCCAGGCTCGACAGGCTCCAGTCACCCGGCGCCTGGCTGGGCGGAAACTCCTTCAACGTCATGAGGAATTTGCTCGCCACGACCTGCATGGGCCCGAGCAGATAGGCGCGGTCGATATACCAGTCCTCGTAGGTGTTGGAGCCGATCTTCGCCTTCTCGAACGGGTCCCGACGCAGGTTGTAGAGGTCCGGTGCGCGCAGCGCCACGAAGGGCTCCTTCCAGATCTGCAGCCGGTTGGCCCGGTTCTCCAGGTACATCGCCTTCCAGTCGCCTACACGGATCGCCGCCACGTTGCCGCCATCGTCCACGTAGATGAACTCCTTGCGTGGCGACTGCTTCGACTTGCCGGTCAGGTAGTCGAGCTGGTTGTAGCCGTCGATGTAGTTCTTGTAGGTGCGCCCGTTCAGCTCGACGCCCTTGCGCAGTTTCTCCTTGATGTCCGGCGCGCCGGCGACCGCAGCGAACGTGGGCAGCCAGTCCTCGTGCGAGACGATCCCGTTGAGCGTCACACCGGCCGGAAACTGACCGGGCCAGCGCACGAAAGCGGGAACCCGGTAAGCACCCTCCCAGCTCGAATTCTTCTCGCCGTGGAAGGGCGTCGTACCGGCATCCGGCCAGGTGTTGTAGTGCGGTCCGTTGTCGGTCGAGTACTGCACGATGGTGTTCTCGGCCAGGCCCAGTTCGTCCAGCACCGCGAGGAGCTTGCCGACCATGCCATCGTGCTCGACCATGCCGTCGTGATACTCGTCACCGCTGGGCCCGCTGATGCCCTTGTTCGCCTCCTTCACGTGCGTGCGGAAGTGCATGCGCGTCGCGTTCCACCAGACGAAGAACGGCTTGCCCGCCGCATGCTGGCGCTTGATGAAATCGATCGCCGCGTCGAGGGTCTCCTCGTCGATCGTCTCCATGCGCTTCTTGGTGAGGGGGCCGGTGTCCTCGCAGGACTGGCCGCCCTTGCCATCGGCCTTGCACTTGAGCACGCCGCGCGGCCCGAACTGCTCGCGGAAGGTCTTGCCGTTCGCCAGCACCATGTCGCTCGGATAGTCACGGTTCTCGGGCTCCTCCTCGGCGTTGAGGTGATACAGGTTGCCGAGGAACTCGTCGAAGCCGTGCATCGTCGGGAGATGCTCGTCGCGATCGCCCTGGTGGTTCTTGCCGAACTGGCCCGTCGTATAGCCCTGGCTCTTCAGTACCGTGGCCATGGTCACGTCGCTCTTCTGCCAGCCTTCCTTTGCGGCAGGCATGCCGACCTTCGTCATGCCGGTGCGTACCGGGACCGAACCGTTGATGAACGCGGCGCGTCCTGCCGTGCAGCTCTGCTGGCCGTAGTAGTCGGTGAAGCCCACACCCTCCTGGGCGATGCGGTCGATGTTGGGCGTGCGGTACCCCATCATCCCGCGGTTGTTGTGGCTGATATTCCAGGTGCCGATGTCGTCACCCCAGATGACGAGGATGTTCGGCTTGGACTGCGCGGTGGCGAGGCCGGGGAGCGCCATCACGGCAAACAGGATCAGCGCGGCGAGGCGCTGTACGGACGATACGGCTGACGGACGAGAGAGGTGCATCGGGCGTCTCCTTTGCGCGGTTTGTATTATTTTTATGCAGAACGTTGATGATCAGGGGGAATGGTCCGCGAGCCGGGCGGTCGAGTCAAATGAAAGTTTCGACGGCCGGGATGCGCGCATGCGCCGAGCATTCGGGTTGCCGAGTGCCATCCCTCGACCCGGTCCGCCGGAAATGCTGCCTGGCGCTCTACAATGAAGCGATGAGCGATACGGTCTTCAACGAAAAGAACGTCCTGGGCGGCGCCCTGCAGTCGTGCAGCTACGATCCGCTGACCGGGTATTTCCGGGATGGCTGCTGCGCCACCTACGGCGAAGCGGACGTCGCCCATCTGGTGTGCGTGAAAGTTACGGCCGAGTTCCTGGAATTCTCGATGTCGCGCGGGAACGATCTGAGCACTCCGCGCCCCGAGATGCGCTTCAAGGGACTGAAGCCGGGCGACCGCTGGTGCCTGCACGTGCTGCGCTGGGTGGAGGCGTGGGAGGCGGGCAAGGCACCCGCCGTCGTCCTCGAGGCAACTCACGAGAACGTCCTGCGCTACGCACCGCTCTCGGCACTCAAGCGCTACGCGCTCAGTTCCTGAGCCTCTGAACCAACCCATCAGATCGCGCGCTCGTTCGAACCGGGTTCCCGGCTTGAGCAATGGGGATGGTTGCCCTTATGCTCTTTTTGTACTTTGGACGGAGGCGCACGTGCAGTTCAGAGTCAGGCCGATTCATTTGCTATTAGGTGTCGGGGCGCTGACGCTCGCCGCCTGCACCGTGGCACCGCAGCGTTACTCGACGCCGCAGGCTCAAACTTTCAGTCTGTTGCACGGCGACCTCGAAACGGGCGGACTCGCTTTTCTGACTCCCTCGACGGTCACCGGTCAAGAGGAAGACAAGCAAGCCCTGGCGCTGATCTTCTACAGCGAGGTGGCGCGGCAACGTCCCGAGTTTCGACTGCTGCCGCTGTCAGCCACCATCAGCGCCGTGAACCGAGAGGGGCTGACCGATGCGTATAAGGGCATCTATCGAGAATACCGCGACACCGGGGTGTTCGATCCGACGGCGTTAGGGCAGATCTCGCAGGCCACGGGTATGCGCTTCCTCGGGCAACTGAAGATGGCTGCTTTCTGGCAACGCAATAGTGGTCGTTTCGGTATCTTCGGCTTGGATATCATGAAGACCCAGGCCGCCACGATCCGCCTCTATTTTCAGATCTGGGACGCGAGCACGGGCACCATCGCATGGGAGGGCGCGGAAGAATTGGCTGCCGCGCACGACACGTTGGCCGAGAAAACGGTCACGTTCAAATCAGTAGTGGAGGAGGCGGCGCGTGAGTTGATTCAGCTCCTGCCCTGACATGGGGCATGGGAGGCGGGCAAGGCGCCCGCCGCCGTGCTCGAAGCCAAGCCACTTGAACGTGCTTCGATACGCGCCCCTCTCTGCGCTCGAGCGCTACGCGCTGGACGCGAAGTCCTAGCGCGGGTTCGGTCAGGGAACAGGCTCGACCGAAACGGCCAGCGCCTCGCTGTAGGTGATGTCCACCAAGTCGCCCACCTGGACCTTGCGCAGGTTCGCCATGTTCGTGGCCTTCACGGTCTGGGAGTGGCCGCGCGGACCCGTCAGGGTGACCGTGCCGTTGGGCAGATCGACGTCGGTGACGGTGGTCGTCACGGTGACTTCGCGGCCGACCACGCCGGCAGGCTTCTCGCCCGCTTGCGCCCGCTCCACGCCGGTGCTCTCGACCACGCCCGGCGCGCCCTGCGAAGCCTTCTTGACCTGCCAGGCAATGGCTTCGGTGTAGCGCACGGTCACCATGTCGCCCACGTCGACCTGCTCGAGGTTGCGCACTTGCGGTCCGGCTTCGATCACCCACCAGTCGCCGCTGTCCTCGCCCTCCAGGGTGACAATGCGCGCGTCCCGGTCGATGGCGACGACGCGCGCCTTGGCCTCGACCGTTTCCTGGGTGCCGCCCGAAGGCTTCTGCACGGCAGCGCAGGCAGTCAGGGCGAGAAGCGCGAATGATACGAGCAGGCGTTGCATTGGCATTGAACGGCTCCTTGATTGAGGGGAGTCCCTTCGCAGAGAAGGGTTGCTAGTGGGCGTGGCGCTCGAACGACGGCACCGCGGCTGCCTTCGTTCCGGGCGTTGCGTCTGCATGGACCGCGCAACGGCGGCCTACGACCTAGGGATGATCATCCCGATCGGCTCGGTCCGTCAACCTCGGGCGCCTCTGCGTTGCAGCGCGATCAGCCCGTTTGCTGTCCGCGGGCCGCGCGCGCAGAGAGCCACTGCGTCGCGACGACGATCCCCACGAGCGTGGCACCGATGGCGTCGGTCAATCCACCTGGCTTGATCAGTACGAGCGCGGCGCCGATCAGCAGCACCCGCTGCCAGGACGATGTCCTCCCCAGCAGATAACCGGAGAATCCGGCCGCCAGGCAGATCACCCCCACGGTCGCGGTCAGCGCCGTCTGCGCGATGGTCGCGGGTGCGCCGATCATCAGCAGCGACGGGCCGAAGACGAACATGAACGGAATGATGAAGCCGGTCGCGCCGAGCCGCAGCGCCGCCACGCTGGAATCCCACAGTTGCGCGCGAGAGATGCCGTTGGCCGCGTACACGGCCAACGCCACCGGTGGCGTGATGGCCGACAGGATGGCGAAGTAGAACACGAACATGTGCGCCGCCTCGACCGACACGCCGAGCTTGACCAGCGCCGGCACGAGCAGCGCGGTCTGCATGATGTACGCCGGAGCGGTCGGCATGCCCATGCCCAGCACGATGCCCGCGACCATGGTGAGCACCAGTGCTAACAGCATGTGGTTGCCCGCAGCGGCGAGCACGAGGTTGGTGAACTCCAGTCCCAGGCCGGTCAGGAAGATGACGCCGATGACGATCCCGGCGCAGGCGCAGGACAAGGCCACGGTCACGGTGTTGCGCGCCCCCGCTTCGAGTGCCTCGACCAGGTTGCCCAGGCGCACGTAGCGGCGCGTGCTCGCGCGCAACAGCGCAGTGGGAATGGTGGAGGCGATGCCGCACAGCGCGGCGAAGGGCGCGCTGTAGCCGGCGACCAGCACACCGATGATGATGACCAGTGGCAGGAACAGATGACCGCGCTCGCGCAGCACTTCGCCCAGGCGCGGAAGCTCCGAGCGCGGCAAGCCGTGCATGCCCAGGCGTCTCGCCTCGAAGTGCACCGACATGAAGATGGCCAGGTAATAGAGCAGCGCGGGCAGCAGCGCGTAGGCGGCGACCTGCAGGTAGCTGATGCCGAGGAACTCGGCCATGATGAACGCGGCCGCACCCATGATCGGCGGCATGATCTGGCCGCCGGTCGAGGCAACCGCTTCCACTGCGCCCGCGAACGCCGGCTTGTAGCCGATGCGCTTCATCAGAGGAATGGTGAACGTCCCGGTGGTCATGACGTTCGCTACTGCGCTGCCGGAGACCGTGCCGAACATGCCGCTGGTCAGGCACGAGACCTTCGCCGGACCGCCCGCGCTGTGTCCGGTCAGGCTCATGGCGAAGTCCATGAACAGCTGGCCGGTGCCCGTGCGCTCGACCAGCGCGCCGAACAGGATGAACAGCATCACGTAGGTGGCCGACACGTACAGCGGAATGCCGAAGATGCCCTCGGTCCCGAGATACATCTGCTCGAACAGCAGCTCGAGGTCGATGCCCGCGACGAACACCGCATAGCCGAGGAAGGCCACCGCCGTGAGCGGCAGCGTCCAACCCACCGCGCGCCGCGTGGCCTCCAGCACGAGCAGGACGGTCGAGCCCGACAGCACCCAGTCGACGGGTCGTAGTTCGTCCACGTAGATCATCCGGGCGAGGACGTAATCGCGCTCGACCACGAGATAGCCGCACACGACCAGGCTGCCGGCCACGAGCAGCAGTTCCTGCCAGCCGGGCGAGTCGGTCGCGGCGCGCGCGTGCGGTGCCAGGGTGAGGAAGGCGAGCACCAGCGCGAAGGCGAGGTGGACGGTGCGCAGCGTCAGCGCGTCGGGCGGGCCGTACCAGGCGATCCATAGATGGAAGGCGGACATGGCCAGACCGACGCCGGCGATGAGCCAGGCGAGCGGTGAGCGTCGGCGCTCGACAGCGGATTCCATCAGCGTGCGCCCCCCGCGTGCGCCGCGCCCGCACTTTCAGTGACGTGGGCGGCATACCAGCGCGTCGCGGCGCGATGCATGGGCACGCCGATGTCGGTGCCCATGCTGGCGATGGTCGTGTCCTTCATCGCCTTGGCGATGCTGGCGAGATCGCCCATGCCCGCGACAAGGCCTTCGAGGATCTCGACGACCATTGCATCGGCGAGATCGCAGCGCGCGATCACGTGTGTGGCGTAGCCGATGGTCGGCACCGCCTCCTCCTGCCCGGGATAGGTCTGCGCCGGAATGACGATGCGCAGATAGCCGGCATTCATCTCGCGCATGCGCGCGAGCGCGTCGTCCGGCACCGGGACCAGGCGGATGCTGCGTGAGCTGGCGAGATCCATCACTGCGCCGGACGGCACGGACGTGCCGAGGGTGAAGATCTCGGCATTGCCGTCCTTCATGAGCGAGACCGAATCGGTGTAGTTGCCGGTATTGAGCCGGCCGAGGTCGTCGTAGTCCATGCCGTACGCCTGCATCAGCTGCAGGGTGATCGCTTCGCCGGTGTTGCCCTTGGGCTGGGTGGCGAGCGAACGGCCACGGAAATCCTCGGGCGTGCGGATGTCCGAGTCGGCCAGGGCCACGGCCTGGAAGTACTGCGGATACAGCGTGGCGACGTTGCAGACGTGCGTGGCGCGCGCCTTGAACGGCGCCACGCCGTTGATGGCATCCACGGTCGAGACGGAATTGGCCATGGCGATGTCGGCGCGGCCGATCTCCACCGCCTTGGCGTTGGCCACGCCCCCGCCCGGAAGCACCTGTACCCACAGCCCGTCCACCCGGCGCTCGAGAATGTTCTTCAATGCGCCCGATAGCGGGTACCAGGTGCCGCCCTGCGGACCGGACGCGAGCTTGAGCCGATGATCCCGGTCCGCGCAGCCTGCCAGCAGCGCGGCAAGCAGCGCCGCGGCAAGCAGGGTCGTCGATACGCGCCAGTGCACGCACTCCTCCAGATTGTCGTTGTCGTGTGTCCCGCGCGCATTGGCTGGTTTGCGCGCGCGGCCGGCAAGGCCGCGACGGCCGCGAAGGCTTCCCGGCC
>CAYLTE010000005.1:0-50315 GCA_964386195.1 uncultured Burkholderiales bacterium
CGACTACGAGCACACGCAGGCGAGACAGCGTCGGCGCGGCCCGCGTGGAGGAGGGGGCGTCAGCGGCGGCGCGGGCCGGCCGCGTCGGCAGGTTCACGACGAACGTCGCGCCGTAGCCGACGCCGCGGCTCTCGACGCGGATCGATCCGCCGTGCATCTCGACAAGACGGCGTGCGAGCGACAGACCGATGCCCAGTCCGCCCTGCACGTGGTCCTGAGCGCCCTCGCTCTGCGTGAACAGCTCGAACACCTTCTCCAGCATCTCCGGTGCGATGCCGATTCCCTGGTCGCGCACCGAAACCGACACCTCGTCGCCTTCCTGCCTGACCGCGAGCTCGATGCGGGAGCGCACCTCGCTGTACTTCGAGGCGTTGTCGAGAAGATTGCCGAATACCTGGGTGAGCCGTGTGCTGTCGGCATCGAGCGTGACAGGCAGATCGACGCCATTGACCACCAGCGTCTGCCTGCGTTGCTCGATCATCGGAAGGCTCACTTCGACGGCCGCGCGGATCGCATCGGCGAGCATGACAGGCGCGCGCTGTAGCGTGAGCTTGCCGCGGGCCAGGCGGGACACGTCGAGCAGATCGTCGAGCAGGCGCGCCATGTGACCGAGCTGTCGATCGATGATGTCACGACAACGTTCCAGCGCCGGATCGGCCAGCTCGCGTGTGCGCATCATCCCGATCGAGGTGCGCATCGGTGCAAGCGGATTGCGCAACTCGTGCGCGAGCATCGCCAGGAACTCGTTCTTCTTCCGGTCCGCATCGCGCAGTTCTGCCTCGTAGCGCTGGCGCTCGGACAGGTCGTAGAAGTGGCACACGACGCCCTCGCGTCCATCGGGCAGCACCAGCCGTTCGATCTGCCAGTCGTAGCTCTCCGTCTCGCCGATGTCCGAGCGGCGCTCGACGGTGCGCGGCGAGCGATACGCCTCCCCGGTCTCCAGGGTGTGCCGGAAGCGGGCGATGACCTGGCTGACGAAGGGCTCCTCCCACAGGATGCGCAGCACCTCGGCGAAATCGCGTCCGATCAGGGGATGGACGTTCTCGAACACCTTGCGCGCGCCGGCACTTACCATCTGCAGCCTGAAGTCGGCGTCGACGACGTAGACGCCGAACGGCGAGTTCTCCACCAGGTGCCGGAAGGTGTCGTGCGCTCTGCGCAGCGCGTCCTCCGCAGCGCGCCGCTCGGTGATGTCCTGGATCGCGATCACTGCGTACTCCACGCGTCCGGCAGCGTCGAAGATCGGTGTGGCGGTGTAGATGCCCTGCCAGGTCCGTCCCGTGCGCCGGTTGCGCACGGTGAGCTCGACATCCTTACCGGTTTCGCCCCGCAGTGCGCGCAGCGTGGGGCGCTCGTCCCGGGGCAGCGGGCGTCCCGTCGCATCGAACGCCTCGAAGGTATCCAGGAAGTCCCGCTGGCTCAGCAGGCCGGTCTCGGGCAGATCGTGCAGGGACCGCGCCGCCGCGTTCATCAGGCGCACGCTGCCCTCCGCATCGAAGACGACGAGCGGCTGAGCCATTGCCTGAAGGACAGCGAGCAGCTCAGGCACGTACTGCGGTTCGGGCGACACCCGGCCGCGCGGCCCGGCGTCTCGTTCGAATAGTTCTCGACGGCCAATCGACATGCGCTTGCCTCACAGGCCGGACTGCTGTCTCCCCGGCGGCGGTCCGACCCAAAATTCCGCTTGCGCCAGCAATCGACGTGCGAGACCTCGCGCTCAGTAGAAGGCGCCGGACTTGATCGCCAGACAGGCCTGCCCGGCGGGCACGAGAGCCAAAGTGACCGAGTCGGCCGTGGGATCCTCGAACAGCGCGACGCCCTGCATGTCTGCGTAGAACTTCCAGTCCTTGAACGTCGTTTCACGCGCTTCGGAGCACGCCGTGCCGAAAACGAAGATCTGGGTGAACGATACGTCGCAGGCCTCGCCCTGCGGGGCCACGGCGAGCGTGGAGATCTGCCGGCCGTCGTCGTAGGTCTGGGTGGTCAGCCCGTGAAAGAGGTGATTGTCGGGGTCGGCCTTGTGCCATACGGCCAAGTGGCCGTAGGAGTCCTCGCCATGGAAGTAGCCGATCACGTCGCCGACCCGGCCGGCGCACCGATTGACGCCGACCTCCTTGGCGCGCTGAACCAATCCGGTGCTTTTCGTGGGCTGGTCGGCGTTGCCCTCGCCGTCGTCCGCGAGCGCGACGCTGCCCAGCGTTGCAGCGAGGATTGCGAGCACGCACCTGTTCATCATCGTCTCCCTTTAATGGATTCGCCGGTCGTTGCATCGACGTGGCTTCATGGAGGAAGGATAGTCTGCTTGGGGCGACGCGTGGAAGCGGCCACGCCACGGGAACGCGATGCGTAGCGGAGACGCCGGGCGGTTCCGCTCGTGTGAATCCTGACGCAATGACACGCTCGGAGGCGATAGCCTCCTACATGCACCTGTTCTACGCAGGCCGGCGCGCCGTGGTCCGTCCATTGCTTCGAGTACTTCGGGGACCGATTCCGATGCCACGGGGGCGAGAATGAGGTGCCGTGAACTCATCCTTGCGGCGGCGCTGGGGACGAGCGCTGCCGTCGCCGATGCACTGCCGATGAATGCGGTGGCGTTGCCGAACGACAGGGGCGCGACGTTCGCGGACGCAGTCGTCGCGTACGCCGTGCTGCACCCGGATGGCACGCCCGGCACTGTTCCGGAGGGATCCGGCGTCGCCGAGGCCGCATCGTGCTGCAGCGTCGAAGACCTGCTTACCATCAGCGGCGCGTCGCCGTGGAGCGCCGATGCCGTCTACGACGGCCACACGCCGTTGAGCGCCTTCGTGATCGGACCGGCGACGCCGGAACTTCAGCTGATCAGCGAGCCGGCCACCGTGGCGCTCGCGCTGCTTGGCCTGGTGGCGCTCGGCCTGCTGCGCGTTCCGCGCGGGCCCGCGTAGCAGCAGCGCCGCTCAGTGTCGTTCGCCTACGGGCGGCCCCATGAAGCGGTCAGCCAGCGCGATGGCGAGCGCGGAAACCAGGAAGGCGATGTGCATGAGTGTCTGCCATAGCAAGACCTTCTGATCGTAGTTCTCGGCGTTGATGAAGGTGCGCAGCAGGTGGATCGAACTGATCCCGATGATCGCCGTGGCGAGCTTCACCTTGAGCACCGAGGCATTCACGTGCGACAGCCACTCCGGCTGGTCCGGGTGGTCCTGCAAATTCATCCTCGAGACAAAGGTCTCGTAGCCGCCGACGATCACCATGATGAGCAGGTTGCTGATCATCACCACGTCGATGAGGCCGAGCACCACCAGCATGATGATTGTCTCGTTGAGCTTTGGCTCCCAGTTCTCCTCCACGCTGTAGCCGATGTTGTTGATGAGGATCTGCAGCGCCTCCTTGCTGCCGAATACCGCCTCCAGCAGGTGCACGAGCTCGACCCAGAAGTGGAACACGTACACGCACTGGGCGACGATCAGTCCCAGGTAGAGCGGCAGCTGAAGCCAGCGGGTGGCGAAGATGAAGCGGGGAAGGTAGCGTGCGGGTTCGGCGCGGGCGAAATTGTCCATGCGGGGGGCGTTGTTCTGAGGGGTTCTCGACGGCGCGCATTGTAGCGGAGAGGGCGAGCGCGCCGATACCTGCGCAATTCCGGACGAGCTGCGTCCCGATGCCGGGGTGAGGCCGTTCAGTGCGCAGTGCTGCAGCGTGGCAGCACAACCTCGAACACGGTCTCGTCGCGATCCGACCGGGCGTGAATGTCGCCACCGTGCGCGCGGGCAATCTCGCGCGAGATGTACAGCCCGAGGCCAAGATGCTCGCGTCCGGCGTCGGCGTCGGCGTCGTTGTCGCCACGCTGCAGCGGCTCGAACAGCCGCGCGAGCGCGGCGGGTGCGAGGGCGGGGCCGCGGTTGCGCACCTCGAAGCGAACGGTGTCCGGCGCATCGTGGAGGATCACCTGCACCGGCGCCCCGTCATCGCCATAGCGGATCGCATTCACCGCCAGATTGCTCAGCAGCTGCTGAAGCCGTCTGCCATCCCACACGCCGCGAACGGCAGGCGCGCAGTGCAGCTCGACCGAGCCGTGCGGGTGCGCCGCGCGCAGCTGCTCGATCTCCTCCGCAAACAGCGCCGCGAGATCGACCTCTGCGGGAAACACGCGGATGCCGAGGCCGAGGCGGGTGCGGTTGAAGTCGACCAGGTCGTCGAGCAGTGCCTGCATCCGCGCGCCACTGCGGATGAGCACGCCGGCAGCGTGCGAGACCTGTTCTCCGGCGTTGATCGCCGCCAGGTGCGATGCCGTCATCTGTATCGCCTGCAGCGGACTGCGCATGTCATGGCCGAGCATGCCGAGCAACAGGTCGCGGGCCTGCTCGACCTGCGCGCTGAAATGCGCGATCGACTCGGCCAGAGCCTGATCGATGGATTCGTTGAAACGGATCATGTCCCCGATCGTGGTGGAATCGGGGGTCACCGCGTCGAGCCACAGGCGGAGCACGCTCGCGCGCAGCGCCCGGTACTCCGCGGCGAGCTGGCGGATGTCGAAGCCGCTGTGCGCGCGCAGCACGGCGTGCGTCTCCGCTGCGGTCTCGGGTGCGTTCTCGTACACCGGCGCGCGGCCCATCGACTTTTCGGACTGCTCGTCGCGTGTTTGCGGCGTCTGCAGGTCGCGCGCGATGGCCATCAGAATCGGCTTCGCATGGTCGCGCAACTCCAGCCGGCTCATGTGCGAGGCGGCCGGCGTCTGCGTGGCGGCAAACTTCTCCCACTGCCTCACGATGGTTTCCAACTCACGCACGATGAACTCGTGCAGTCGCATGCGGCGCCCCCTTCCGCGGGTTGGTCCCGATTGGATTGTGCACGCAGCGGGGGGGCGTTGGCGAGACTGTAAAACCTACTTGCAGCTTGGTTCGCCTCGAGAGGCGATGATGCGTGACACACGGGCCGGGGACAGAACGGACACGGCGCCTCAGCCGTCGATTCGATACCTGCGCACCGCTTCCAGGTTCCAGTCAATGCCGCACCCGGGTCGCTCGGGGATGAGGATGGTGCCGTCGCGCAGGCCAAACGGTTCCGCCAGCACCGGATCGGCCCAGTCCTGCCACTCGAGCCAGTGTGCGGTCTCCGTGGCGCGCATGAGGTGCGCGGAGACCTCCGGATATAGATGCGTGGAGACCTGAATCCCTGCAGCCGCTGCGATCGGCGCAGCGCGCAGCCAGCCGGTGATCCCGCCGATGCGCATGAGATCGGGCATGACGTAGTCGCACGCACCTGCCGCGATGGCACGGTGCATGTCGCGCGGGCCGTAAAAGTTCTCGCCGATCTGCAACGGTGTCTTCAGCCGCGTGCGCAGATTCGCGTACCCGTCGTAGTTGTCGTACGTCACAGGCTCCTCGAACCAGAAGAGACCCTGGTCGTCGAGGGCCTGGCAGCGTTCCAGCGCGTCGCCGAAGGTGCGGCCCTGGTTGAAGTCGACCATGAGCCGGACGTCACCGCCCACCCGATCGCGAATGGTCGCGATCGCGCGCAGGTCATCGCGCGCGTGCTCGCGCCCCAGGCGAAGCTTCAATGCGGTGAATCCGCCTTCGCCGACCAGTTCCGCCGCTTCGTCGGCGAGGGTATCCACCGGTGTCAGCCACAGCCCGTTGCTGTTGTAGGCCGGAACCGGTCCGGTCGATGCGCCGAGATAGCGGGCGAGGGGAAGGCCGGCGGCCTTCGCCAGGGCGTCCCACGCGGCCATGTCGATTCCCGACACCGCGATCGTGGTCACGCCGGCATAGCCGACCAGATTGAGCGCTGCGCGATCGCGCTGCCAGTCCTCCATCGGCGCGAGGCGCTTGCCTTTGCGGGTAGCGGCCAGATCGTGCAGCGCCGGGACGATGTAGCGCATCGAGTGCGCCAGATACGGTTCCAGGTAGCTGCGGCCAACGATGCCTTCCTCGGTGTGCAGATCGATGAGGATCAGGGGCCAGTCGCGGAACACACCGACCTTGGACACGACCGGCCGCTTCAGTGGCACCACGACCGGCACTACGTCGACGTTGCGCAGGGTGAGTTGCTCGTGCATGAAACCTCCTTGCGTTGCAGGTGAGCCGTCACCGTCAGGCGTAGGGAGCCTCGCCGTTGCCGAAGGACCAGTTTTCCTTGGCGACTTCGACGAGACTGATGATCACGTCCTCGCGCGGCAGACCGAGCTGCGCGTCGAAGTTAAGCGTGTATATACACATATAGCCGCAAAAAAATTCAGCTTCTCAGCGTGTCGAGGTCGGCCAGCAGGCCGCGCAGCAGCGCGACGCGATCCGCGCCCAGGCCGCCCTCGAGGCGCTGCTGGGCGCGTCGCCACATGGGCATCGCGCGCGCGAGTGTCGCCTCGCCCAGTTCGCTCAGGGCGATCACCCGCACGCGCGCATCCGCCTCGCTGGCGCGCGACTCGATCAGGCCCGCGTCCTCCAGCGGCCTCAGGTTGCGGCCGAGGGTGGTGCGCTCCAGATGCACGACCTCGGCAAGTCGCGTGAGGCTCGAGGGACCGGCGCGCTCGAGCCGGCGCAGCAGCGAGAACTGCGGCAGCGTGAGGCCGGCCGACGCGAGATCGCGGTCGTACAACTCGGTGATGATGCGCGCGGCGCGGCGCAGTGCGCTGCAATGGCATGGGATGTTCGGGGCGGCACGCTTCATGGATGCGAGTATATACACGCTTCTCGTGCTGTCAATGCCGCCGGACCTCAATGCTGCGTGACTTGCACGTCGAGTGTGCTCAGCCGCCAGTCGGCGTCGTGAAGGCGCTCCAGGCAATCCGGCAGCACGGCAAGCAGGACGTCGGGACGGTTGATGCCGCGTGCGCAGTCGTGCATGAGCACGATCTCCCCATCGCGCAGCGTCCGCAACCGCGCCGCGATGGCCGACGGGCGCGCAAGCGGACCCCAGTCGATGGCGCTGCGCGTCCACATCGCGGTGCGCTGCCCCAGTGCGGCGGCGGCTTCTTCCGTGCAGGCGCGCCTGCGACCGTGCGGGGGACGATACCAGTGCGCGGGGGCGCCGAGGACGTCGGCGATCGCCATCGCCCCGTCGCGCACCTCGCGCTGCGCGGCCTGCCTCGACAGGCCCCAGGGATGGCGGTGGCTCCAGGTGTGGTTGCCGATCGCATGCCCCGCTTCGGCGATGCGGCGCACGAGTGCCGGGTTGTCACGTGCCGCCTGGCCGATGACGAAGAAGGTGGCCTGTGCCCGGCTGCGTTCCAGGAGGTCCAGGAGGATCGGCGTCCAGCGCGGATCCGGACCATCGTCGAAGGTCAGATGGACGTGCGGCACGGAAAGCGCTCGATCAGCGCGCGGCGCGAGAGCCAGTACGCGTGAGGGCGGGGGCGGGCGCGCTCGCGCGTCTCGCGCGCCGGCGCGAACGTCCACACCAGCAGCCTGAACCATGCCGCGCGCACGCGAATCGCCCTGCTCGGCGGCAGCGGCAATGCGACGAAGCCGATGCGCTCCCCGTGCGGCGGGAGCCAGGTCGTGGCGTGAAACGCGTCGATCCCGGCCAGGCGCGCCTCCGAGCGCGCGGCATCGGCAAGCGCCTGCATCGAACCGAGCATCTCACGCGCGAACGCGTGCGCGGTCGCGCGGGCCGACGACGATGTCAGGCGCGAGAAGCCCAGGTTGTTGAAGTGCAGGCTGCCGATGGTGGCGCCGCGCTCGATGCGCGTACCGTCCGGCAGCGTCACCGCTGCGCCGCGATGACGGCTGCGTCCCACCAGCAGCACGCGGCCGAGCGGCTCCAGTTCGTGCGCGCGCCGGTAGCCGAGTTCGATGCCGAGCATTGCGGCGCGGGCAGCCGTGCGCAGCGCATCGGTCATGACTCGACCGTCCTCGACTCCCGGCGATGCGTGGCAGCGAGATCCAGCGCCAGCGAAGCGACCCTTGCAGCGCCGTCCCGACGCCCGAGCTCCCACGCGCGGGCCTGCATCCGGCGCAGCATCGCCGGGGCCTGGACCATGGATTCGACCCGTTGCACCAGATCGTCATTGCGCACCAGGTCGCCGATCTGATGCCGGCGAAGGAATTGCAGGTTGAAGTCCTCCTGCGCGTGCAAGGTTCCGGTTGCCAGCAGCGGTCGGCCGCACGCCAGCGACTCTGCCACGGTGAGCCCGCCGGGTTTGCCGATGACGATGTCGGCGGCGCGCATCAGCAGCGCGATGTCCTCGGTCCATGCCCACACGCGCAGGCGCTCGTGCGGCGCGCCGCCCAGGCGCGATGCGGCCTCGACATCGCGCCCGGTCACCGTCAGCACATGCAGGCGTGGGTTGGATGCCAGCAATGCCCGCGCGACCGGTTCGACGCCGATCCCCAGCCCACCGCCGGCGACCAGCACCACCGGGACTGCGGGGTCCAGCCCGAGGCGGGCGCGCGCCTGGACAGGGTCAGGTGGCGCAGCGAATTGGGGCATCAGCGGCATGCCCGTCACCGTCGCCTCGGATCGGGCGCGGTGCAGGCGCACCGGCACGTCGTGGTGAGGCAGGCAGTAGCGGTCCACACCCGGCTGCAGCCAGAAATCGTGCACCCCGAAATCCGTGATCACGCCGATCGAGGGAATGGCGCCGCGCTTGCGCCGCGCGCACAGCGCCAGCAGCGCTGCCGGATTCATCTGCGTCGACACGATCGCATCGGGCGCGAAGGCGCGCAGCACCGCGTCGAGCCGTCGCGCGAGGATCGTCCAGCCGCTGCGGATGATGGCGACCCGTAGCAGGCTGCCAGCGCCGGGAAGCAGGCGCGTGGCGCCGTCCCACGCGCCGCAGAAGGAGCGCAGCATCAGCCGGTCGAACGGATGGCGCGCGCGCGGGCTGAACGCGTCGAGCGTCGAGCGTGCCGTGCCAGCCAGTTCGTCAAGTCCTTGCAGAAGAGGCTCGGGCAGCGGTGCGCCGGCAAGGATTGCGCGCCAGGTGCGCTGGTCGAGCCGGTAGATGCGGTCGTACAGGGACGTCCGGTCACGCACCAGGTTCAGGTAGGCGCGCTGCAGGGAGGCAGCGACCGCCTCGTCCATCAGGGTCCAGAAGTCCTGGGTTCGGATCGCGCAGTCGGGAATCGCCGCGCGCAGTGCCGTCGCGACGGCGACGGCGGCGCGGGCGTGACCGGCGCCCAGCGATGCAGTGAGCAGCAGGATGCGCGGGGCGTGTCGCTTGGGTTGGGCGTGCCGGCCCGGCCGGACGTGCAGAACGGATCTCATGGCGAGCGCGGTGTGCACGCAGCGCGCCCGGCTGCCACGCCGGCGGAGACCGGTGTCCTACGCGCGTGGCATTGCAGAACTTACAAGAGATGCGGATGCGGCGGCTACCGAGCCACGCCGCATGAAGCGCGGCGACAGCGTCGCATGGGATCAGCCGTGAACGGTGCCGACGCGATCGACGAGGATCGCCGCGAGGAGAGCCGTGCCGCCTACGCACAGCGCCCAGAACACCCGGTCGAGACACGACTGCTGGGCGCCGTGGAGGAGGGCACAGATGACAAAGCCGATGGCGCAGACCGCCGCGACCGCGGCGGTGAGGTCGAGGGCGACGGAGAGGCGCCGGGCCGCGCTTGACGATGACATGCATGAAGATGGAAACGACAGTGGCCGAAAGATAGCAGAGGTTTGCCCGTCTGTCATTTTGTGGCGACGCTGGGCGGTCCGCTCTCAGGGTGGGTGTGACGCTCAGCACCCCGGCAAGCGCGCCGTCGACCACCCTTCATCGGGCCGATTTCGTGTCGATAGGGCTGGGTGGACGGTTCCCAGCCGACCCGACAAACGAGACGCGAGGATGCCATTGCGATGAATCTGGACGATGCAATCAAGGCGCATGCGGAGTGGAAGCTCAAGTTCCGGGCTGCCATTTCGCGCAAGGAACAGCTCGATGCTGGCACGATCGAGCGCGACGACTGCTGCATGCTCGGAAAGTGGCTGCATGGGGAGGGCAAGAGCAGTCTGGGCAAGCACGGCGAGTACGCCGAAGTCCGCGACAAGCACCGCGAGTTCCACCGCCAGGCGGGCGCAGTGGCACGGCACATCAATGCAGGAAAGTACGCGGACGCGGAGAAGATGCTCGACAACGGTACCCCGTACACCCGCGCGTCCCAGGACGTGGGCGTGGCGATTCAGAAGCTGAAGAGGCTCGCTGCCTAAGGCAGGCGTGGCGGGAACGCCGATCGGAAAGCCGGCCCTGGTGCCGGCTTTCTGCGTTTTGGCCGGGGTTGGATTGGCCGGCGCGTTAATGTCAGGTTAACGTTGAATCGCTGGAATCCGGGTCGGGCATCCTGGTCTACTATGCTGCGTATCGGTCCATCCGTCCGAGGTCATAGGAAAACCATGTTCGTCTCGCCTTCTCGCCTGTCCGATCGTCTCCATCGTCTTTCCCGCGCGGGTCTGTTCGCGCTGCTCGCCTTTGTCGGTACCGCGCTGGTGATTCCCGACGCGGACGCGGCCCGGCGCATGGGTGGGGGAAAGAGCTTCGGGCGCCAGACGCAGCAGGCGGCGCCGCCCGCACAGCCGGCACAGCGGGAAGGGCTCGGCCAGTCGGCCGGACAGCCTGGCGCGACGCAGCCCGGCGCCACGCAGGCCGCGCCCGGCGTTGCCGGCAGGCCGGCGGCGCAGACGCCCGCCACCGGCAATCGCTTTCTCGGCCCCATCGCCGGCCTGGCGGCGGGACTGGGCATCGCGGCGCTGCTCTCGCATTTCGGCCTGATCGGCCCGTTTGCCGAGTTCCTGGCCTCCGCTCTGATGATCGGCCTGCTGGTGCTGGCCGGCGTGTTCGTGTGGCGCATGCTGCGCGGCGCCACCCGCCAGTCTCCTGTGGGCGGGCGGCAGCCCGCCACCGAACCGGCCTGGCAGTCGACCGTGGCGGCGCGTTCGCCGGTTTCGACCGAGGCCGCGCGGCCGGGAAGTATCGCGGCGAGCCTGGGCGGCGTGGGCGTTTCGACCACGGCCGCGGACATGACGGGACGCGCGCCCGGCGTGCCGCACGATTTCGACGTGGACGGCTTCCTGCGCAATGCCAAGGTGCATTTCCACCGCTTGCAGGCCGCGTGGGACCGCAAGGACGTGGATGATCTCAACGAGTTCACCACGCCGGAGGTGCTCGCCGAACTGCGGGTGCAACTCGCCGAGCACGGCGCCGAAAGCGGGCGTAACGAGATCGTCGGCCTGGATGCCGAACTGCTGGGCATCGAGGAGAGCGCGGTGGACTACCTGGCGAGCGTGCGCTTCGACGGCATGCTGCGCAGCGCCGAGGCGCCCGAGGGCGAAGCCTTCCAGGAGATCTGGAACTTGTCCAAGCGCAAGGACGGTCGCGGCGGGTGGCTGCTGGCGGGCATTCAGCAGGTGCACTAGCGGCATCTTCCGTCGGCGTCATCTCGAGCCGAAGGGGGAGATCCTCGCATTGTCCCGTCCAGGGCGATGATTCCTCCCTGCGCTCGACATGACGCGGCAGGGGGGACTACCCACTCTCTCCCCCGGAGGGACGACCCCCGCCTCACCCGGCAGCGCAGGGCGGTAGGCAGGCATTTCCTCCATGGGGAATCCGCCTCCATGTAGGACTTGCACGGGTCGCTGCGGTTACCGGCGAAAAACCCGTCCCGCTAGGGGGTAAAGCGCGGGAGCGACGCTTGCTGACGACGCAGTTGACCACTGCCACGTCGGCAGGCTGCTTCCCCGCATGGAAACCGAACAACCGCACGGACCCCGCCCCGGCCGCAAGGCGCCGGCAAAGTCGCCCGACAGCTCGATCATCGATGAGTGCTGTCGCCTGCTCCTGGGGTCGATCCGGGAGTACGCGATCTTCTGCCTGGATGCCCAGGGGCACGTGATCACCTGGAATGCCGGCGCCGAGGCGATCAAGGGCTATGCCGCGGACGAGATCGTCGGCCGCCACTTCTCCGTGTTCTATCCGCCAGAGGCGAATGCCATCCAGTGGCCTCAGCAGGAACTGGCCATGGCCAGCGAGCGCGGCTGTTTCGAGGACCAGGGGTGGCGCGTGCGCAAGGACGGATCGCGCTTCTGGGCCAACGTGGTGATCCATCCGGTGCGCAGGGCCGACGGTACCCTGATCGGCTTCGCCAAGGTCACGCGTGATCTCACCGAACGCCGTCGCCAGGAGGAGCATCTGCGCCAGAGCGAGGAGCGCTATCGCCTCGTGGCCGACGCGGTTGCCGACTACGCCATCGTCTCGCTCGGAGAGGATGGGCGGGTAGCCAGCTGGAACGCGGGCGCCGCACGCCTGTTCGGCTACAAGGCCGTGGAGATCGTCGGCGCAGAGACGACGCACTTCTATCGCAGTCAGGACGTGGAGGCCGGACTGGCATCCGCCGAACTCGCTCAGGCCACGGTCGGACGCATCGAGCGCGAGGGTTGGCGCGTGCGCAGCGACGGATCCCAGTTCTGGGCGCACGTGGTGATGACGCCGCTGGTCGACGATCAGGGCCGCGTCATCGGCATCGCGCAGATCACGCGTGATCTCACCGAAGTGCGGCGCATGCAGGCGCTCGAGGAGGCCGGGCAGCGCAGCAACGAGTTCCTCGCCATGCTGGCGCACGAGCTGCGCAACCCGCTGGCGCCCATCCGCAATGCGCTGGCCGTCGTGCGCAACCAGGAGAGCAGGGATCCGGTCCTGCAGCACTGCCTGGCCACTATCGACCGCCAGGCTTCGCACCTGGCGCGGCTGGTCGACGACCTGGTGGACGTGAGCCGCGTGACCAGCGGCAAGATCACGCTGCAGCGCGCGCCGGTCGATCTCAAGTCGGTCGTGGCGCGGGCGCTCGAGGCGTCCGAGCCGTTCCTGGAGGCGCGCGCGCATTGCCTGCAACTCGACCTGTCCGCCGACCCCGTCCCGCTGCTCGGCGATGCCACGCGGCTGGCGCAGGCGGTGGTGAACCTGCTCGACAATGCGGCGAAGTTCACGCGCGAGGGCGGCACCATCCGCGTCGCCCTGCGGCGCGAGCACGACTGGGCCGTGCTCAGCATCCAGGACAACGGCATTGGCATGACGCGCGAGTTGCGCGAGCGCGCCTTCGACCTGTTCGTGCAGGGCGAGCGCGGGCTCGACCGCTCCGAAGGCGGTCTGGGCATCGGTCTGCCGCTCGTGCGCCGGATCGTGGAATTGCACGAGGGATCGATCGAGGCGGTAAGTTCAGGACCTGGCACAGGCAGCGAATTCGTCCTGAGATTTCCCCTGGATACGCGCACGATGCGCTACGAGCAGATCGCACCGCCGTTCGTGCCGCAGGAGCAGGAGGCGCTGCGCGTGCTCGTCGTGGACGACAACGTCGATTCCGCCGAGACAATGGCGATGCTCCTGCGCATCTGGGGGCACGCCGTGCACGTGGCGTACAACGGTACGGAGGCGCTGCGCCTGGCGCGCAAGCACGCCCCCCAGCTGATCCTGCTCGACATCGGTCTGCCCGGCATGGACGGCTTCGAAGTAGCCAGACGCCTGCGCAAGCTGGGCAAGGCGCGCCGGGCCGTGGTGCTCGCCGTCTCCGGATACTCGCAGCCCGACGACCGCCTTCACGCCCTGTCGGCGGGATTCGACGACTACCTCGTCAAGCCGGTTGATCCCGGCGAGCTTCGCCAATTCGTCACGCGTGCCCAGCGAGCTGCGCAGCGCCGCGATTGCGACGCGCACCGTCGCGGCGGCTATCCCCAACTGCATGCCGTACCCTCCATGGCCGACTGGCGGTCGGGGTCGTCCCGCGGTTCAGCGGGGTAGATCCGCGCAGTCTCCCTCGGGCGCCGCGGCGCCAGGCCCGGATGCGGTCCCGTTGCGCGCACTCTGTTTGCTGAATGGCTCGGGCGCCTGAGTAGCAGGCATCGCCGCAGGGAGAGCTCATGCAATACCGCATCGTTCAGGATGCACGTCTGGGATTGTGGCGCTGGATCCTCTTGGATCACGGCCGTGCCGTCGCGCGCTCGATCGACGCCTTCGTCGACGCCGAGAGCTGCCGCACAGCCCTGCATCGCGTCTTCGAAAGCGGCGTGGAACCGGGCGACGAGCGCCAGCGGCGCCTGCGTACCCGGCCGCCCGAGCGGGAAGCAGCCGAACCCGGGGCGCAGTCCGCTGAGGACGCCGGCCAGTTCGAAGACGTGGGCCTGAAGAAGATGGACACCCGTGAGCCGGAGGAAGGAGAGGCCGAACCTGCGCCGATGCCGCAGATCGGACGGTGAGCGGGTTGAACGCGGCGCACACACGCAGAGGTGGATGAGAACGTGGACAAGAGACCGGCCAGCGTGTGGCAGAGCGCGCGTGCGCATGCACCCGAGGAGCCGGACCACGGCCGCCGCGACCGCCGCAGCGCGGACGCGCCGGTGCGCTCCATCGAGGAGCGGCTGCGCGCAACCTTCGAGATCGCTCCCGTGGGCATCGCGGAGACTTCCCCCGAAGGGGTGCTGCTGCGCGTGAACGAAGGCTTCTGCCGGATCGTGGGCTACGCCCGCGAGGAACTGGAGGGGGGCATGTTCCAGTCGATCACGCATCGCGAGGATCTGCCGCGCAACCTCGACCTGTTCCGCCGCCTGCTCGCGGGAGAGATCCCGCACTACGAAATGGAGAAGCGCTACATCCGGCGCGACGGACAGGTGGTGTGGACGCACCTGTTCGGCGCGTTGGTGCGCAACCGGGACGGGACGCCCGCCTATGGCGTGGCGGTGATCCAGGACATCAGCGAGCGCAAGCGCGCCGAGGGCGAGCGCGAAGCGCTGCTCGAGCGCGAACAGGCCGCGCGCTACCAGGCCGAGGAAGCCAGCCGCCTGAAGGACGAGTTCCTCGCCACCGTCTCGCACGAGCTGCGCACGCCGCTGAACGCGATCGTCGGTTGGAGCGCGGTTGCGCGCATGCATCAGTTCGAACCGGCCATCATCGGGCGTGCGCTGGAGACGATCGAGCGCAACGCGCGCGCGCAGAAGCAGCTGATCGAGGATCTCCTCGACGTCTCGCGCATCATCACCGGCAAGCTCAGGCTGGAGATCGGCGCGGTGGACCTGCGCGCGGCGGTGGAGGCGGCACTCGATACCGTCAAGGCAGCGGCCGAGGCCAAGTCCATCCGCACCCACGTCGAGGTCGACGCGGACGTGCCGGTCGTTGCCGCCGACTTCAACCGGCTGCAGCAGGTCGTGTGGAACCTGCTGGCGAACGCGGTGAAGTTCACGCCCCCCGGCGGTCGCGTCGATGTCGCGGTGACGCGCACGGAAAACGAGATCGATCTGTGCGTGCGCGACAGCGGTCAGGGCATCGATGTGCAGTTCCTGCCGTACGTGTTCGATCGGTTCCGGCAGCAGGACGGCTCCATCACCCGGCGCCACGGGGGACTCGGTCTCGGCCTGGCGATCGTGCGCCACATCGCCGAACTGCACGGCGGCAGAGTCAGCGTCGCCAGCGAGGGAGAAGGTCGCGGCGCGACGTTCCACGTCGTGCTGCCTGCGGTGCCGCCGGCGCAGGCGCCCGTGGCGGCCGAGGCCGCCCCGGTGGTGGAGGGCGGCAACATCCTCGCAGGCCTGCGCCTCCTGGTCGTGGAGGACGAGCGCGACAGCCTGCAGATGCTGGGCGACCTGCTGTCCGGATACGGCGCGGAAGTCACGCTCGCCGACAGCGGGGCACGTGCGTTGGAATGGCTCGGCTGCGGACGCTTCGATCTGCTGCTGTCCGACATCGGCATGCCGGAGATGGACGGCTACGCCCTCATGCGCGAGGTGCGTCGGCGCGAGGCAGGGACCGGGGCGCGGATCGCGGCCGTCGCGTTGACTGCGTACGGCCGCGCCGAGGATCGTGTGCGCGCGCTCGCGGCCGGCTACCAGAACCACGTCACCAAGCCGGTGGAGCCGGAGGAACTGGCACTGGTCATCTCGCGCGGGGTGCTGCGCGCGCCGTCCTGATCTGTTCTCGAACCGCCTGGATGGCCCCCTGCTCAGGCGTGCCGCTGCTGCCACCGTCCGATGAGGAGTAGCGCCACGCTCATCAGCGCCACTGCCGCGATCCCGATCGGTGACAATGCCGCGTGCGTCGTCAGCAGCGCGATGGCGCCCAGTGCAGCGGTCGCGAGATTGGCGCGCGCGATCCACGGGCGCAGGCGCCCGAGCCGGCCCGGCGAGCGCGCGATCAGCACCGTGTCGAGCGCGAACACGAGCAGCGCCACGCCCACGATGCGCAGCACCACGCCGGGGTCGGCGCCGAACAGGGTGTCGAGCGTCGGCATGGCGAGTCGCGCGACCTGCGGACCGAACAGTGCGAGCTCGAGTCCGACGACGACGTCTGCCGCGGCGCCGAGGTAGTACGGCAGCGGGGAACGGGCGGCGTGCGTAGCGGGCAGGGACTGGGTGAGTGTGGTCAGCAGCGCAGCCTGGATGCCTCCGACATGAAGCCGATCGACCTCGCGCTCGAGCACGTGCTGCGCCAGCAGGCACCCTATCCCGCGATCGTCGTCGACGAGTTGTACACCATCGTGCGCGCCAATCACGCGCTTGCCGCGCTGATGGCTTTCCTCACTGGCGGTGCCGCGCTGCCTGAGCCGCTCAACGCCGTCGAGGCGGTGCTGCGTCCCGACATGTTGCGCGGCGCGATCGACAACTGGGACGAGGTGGCGGCGTGGATGGTGCGGCGCCTGCGCGCGGAGACGCTGCTGGAAGGCGCCCGTGGCGCGGCGCACGCCCTGCTCGAGCGCGTGCTGCAACTGCCCGACGTGGCGAGGGCAGCGTCCGCGTTGCGCGCGGACCACGACCTGCCGCCGACGCTGGTGTTGTGGCTGCGCCGCGGCGAGACGCGGCTGGGACTGTTCTCGATGATCGCCACGGTCGGAACGCCGCTCGACGTGGCGCTGCAGAACCTGCGGCTGGAGTTGTTCTTTCCTGCAGACGAGGCGACCGCGCGGTGGTTCGCCCAAACGGTGGGAGCGAGTGGCGCAGCGCGTGCGAGTGACGCGGCGCCGGAGAATGAAGGTGGCGCCGCGTGATGCCGCCGCGCCGGCGCGAAGCCGGCGCGGGGCGAGCGGAGATTACTTCGGCATGTCGAGGCTGCCGATCGACTTCGGGTAGGTGACGATCCCCCAGGGCAGCTTCTTGTCCTCGATGGTCTTGACCGGCGTGAGCGTCTTCGCGTCGATCACGTGGATGTCGTGCGAGCGGCCGCAGGCCACCAGGATGTGGCTCAGGTCCGGCGTGTAGGTGAAGTGCCAGCAGCGCTGCCCGATCGGAATCTCCTTGATCGGCTTCCACGTCTTCGTGTCGAACACCTGCAGCGCGTTGCCCTTGGCGAGCGCCACGAACAGACGGTCACCGCTCGGATCGAAGGCCAGCCCGTAGGGCGTTTCCCCGGTCGGCACGGTCTTCTTGATGTTGTACTTGTCGTCGAGGATGACCAGCTTGTTGCCGTACTCGAGGGTGGCGACGTACATCTTGCCATCCGGGTGCATCTTCACACCGCGAGGACGGATGCCGTGTTTCTTGGTGTCGATCTTCTTGACCAGCTTGCCGGTCTGGATGTCGTGGACGCTGAGGTTCTCGTCCGCCTCGTTGGTGATAATGATGTTCTTTCCGTCGGCCGAGAACTCGATGCCCTCGGTCTCCATACCGCCCTCGATCTCGCGGATCTTCTCGAACTTCTTCAGGTCGACGACGGCGATGCGCGCTGGTTCCTCGTCGTCGTCCTCGCGCTGCTGTCTCAGTTTCTTTTCTTCCTCGGAACCCGGCTTGGGAGGCGGGCCGCCGACTGACGCGGGCTCGAAGGACACGAAGGCGTAGTCGCCGCGGACACGGACGAACTCCGGGTTTTCGCCGATCGGCACGCGCTTGACCAGCTTGCCGGTGGTGCGCTCGATGATCGCGATGTCGCCGCTGTCGCGATTGGCACTGATCAGGTACTTGCCGTCGGCGGTCACGCCGATGCCGCGCGGGGAGCCGCCACCGGCGTCGATCTCGCCCACCGGCTCCATCTTGGCCAGGTCGATGACGGTGATCTCCCCGTTCTGGTTGCTCACGTAGGCGAGGCCCTTGCCGGAATCGGCCGTGGCCGGTCCGGCCAGCATCGCCAGGCTCAGAATGGTGCCGGCCAGCGCAGGCCGGCAGGAGGTCAGAACACTCATCAATAGGGCTCCTCAGGTAGTTGTGGAATGCCGGTCAAGTCCCGACTCGGGGTTGGAAATCCACCGAGGTAAACGGTTCAACTTCTTGGCGGGCATGGGAAAAACTCCCGTCTAGCGATTCCGTTGACCGGGCGAACGTCAGGACGCAGGGGTGGATATTACCGCGTGGCACGTGCCCGACGGCATGACGTCGCATCCTCGCTGAGTGCCGCCCAGGCGGATCCTGTGCAATATCCGCGTCAAGGATCTGCTAAAGCACGGCAAAATCCGGTCGAAACTCTATCCGTCAAGTACTTCCACGCGTTTGCTGAGAGAGACCATGAATACAGACGTGACGCCTGAACTGCTGCACCGGGCGGTCGCGGCGGCCACCGAGGGCCTGGTGATCGCCGACGTACGTACCCACGACTGCCCGCTGGTCTACGTCAATCCGGCGTTCGAACGGATCACCGGCTACAGCGCTTACGAGGCGCTGGGGCGCAACAGCCGCTTCCTGCATCGCGACGACACCGCCCAGCCGGGGCTGGAACTGATTCGCGACGCGCTGCGCACCGGCCACGGCTGCGTGGCGACGCTGCGCAACTACCGGCGCGACGGCAGCCTGTTCTGGAACCAGCTCGGGCTCGCGCCGATGCGCGATGTGGCCGGAAAACTCACCCACGTTGCCGGCACGCTGGTGGACGTCACGCACACGGTGCAGGCCGAGCAGCGGCTCATCGACCGTCAACGCGAGATGGAACGCACCCAGCAGGTGCTCGAGGGACTGGCGCTCAAGGACGGCCTGACCGGTCTGTACAACCGGCGGCATTTCACCGAGCAACTGGGGCGGGAGTGGAACCGGGCCCGCCGCGAGCGCCTGCCGCTGACGCTGTTCATGGTCGACATCGATCACTTCAAGCGCTTCAACGACGCCCACGGTCACCTGGCCGGCGACGAGCGCATCCGCCTGGTGGCCGATGCCCTGCGGCGCTGCTTCGCACGCGGATCCGACCTGGTGGCCCGCTACGGCGGCGAGGAGTTCGTCGCGCTCGCCACCGGGCTCGATCCGCGGGGCGGGCGGGAGCGGGCCGAGCTGCTGTGCGAGGCCGTGCGCGAACTCACCGGGCATGCCGACCACGGGCAGATGTCCCCGGTCACGGTGAGCGTGGGACTGGCCACGATCAGTCCCGATCAGCGGCTTGCGCAAGAGGATCTGATCGAAGCCGCCGACCGCGCGCTCTACGAGGCCAAGCGCACCGGGCGCGATCGGGTGATCCAGGCCTCGCCGCTGCGCGCACTGGCGACGGCTGCCTGACCCCGCGGCAGTCGGCTGACGCGTTCGACGCGGCTGCCGCATGCGGCGATAATTGTCCCGGACGCCACGTCGGGGACGCGCATGGGCACCGAAACCATCTTCCGGCAGCTGTACGATGCTGCCTCGTCGACCTACACCTATCTCCTGGGCGACGCGCGCACGCGCGAGGCCGTGCTGATCGATACCGTCTACGAGCAGCACCTGCGCGACAAGGCGCTGCTCGACGAACTCGGCCTTCGACTGCACGTCGTGCTCGACACCCACTGCCACGCCGACCACGTCACCGGCGCGTGGCTGATGCAGCAGGCCACCGGCTGCCGCTACGGCATCTCCAAGCGCTACGCTCCGGACATCGCCTGCGCGGACATGCCACTCGATCACGGCGATCGCATCGCATTCGGCACCCGTCACCTGGAAGTGCGCGCGACGCCCGGTCACACCGACGGCTGCCTCACCTACGTGCTGGACGAGCGCAGCATGGCCTTCACCGGGGATGCACTGCTCATCCGGGGCGCGGGGCGCTGCGACTTCCAGCAGGGCAACGCGCGGACCCTGTATCGCTCGATCGTCGATCAAATCTTCACGCTGCCCGATTCCTGCGCGATCTACCCCGGACACGATTACAGCGGCCGCACCATGTCGACGGTGGCCGAGGAGAAGGCGCACAACCCGCGCATCGGCGGCAGCGCCGACGAGCGCGACTTCGTCGGCTTCATGGAGAACCTGAACCTGCCGCATCCCAAGCAGATCGACCAGGCGCTGCCGGCCAACCTGCGCTGCGGCCGCCCGGAGGACGGCCGCGTGCCCCGGCCGGCGGAGTGGGGACCGGTGCGCCAGACTTACGCCGGGCTTCTGGAGATCGAGCCGGAGTGGTTGGCGCAGCATCTGGGCGAGGTGCACGTGCTGGACGTGCGCCAGCCGCAGGAGATGCAGGAGTCTCTCGGCTTCATCGACGGCTGTCAGTCGATTCCGTTGAACGAGCTCAAATCCAGGCTGTCGGAAATCCCGAGGGACAGGCCGGTGGTGGCGGTGTGCCACGCGGGCATGCGCTCGGGTCAGGCGACCGTGATGCTGCGCGGCGCCGGATTCGAGCGCTACGCCAACCTGCGCGGCGGCATGCTGCTGTGGTCGCAGCTCGGTCTTCCCGTCCACAAGGGTTGAGTCGCGGAGGAAGCCAATGGTCGGTCGTCGGGAGTTCATCGCATTGGGTGCGGGGGTCGCATTGGGCGCTGGCGCCGGGCTGGGCGTGCCGGGTGCCGTGCAGGCCCAGGCGGCGGAGCCGCGCGTGCGCCGCTACGTCACCCTGGGGCGCACCGGACTGAGGGTGTCCGACATCTCGTTCGGCTCGGCCAGCACCTCCGACACGAACGTGGTGCGCCACGCCTTCGAGCGGGGCGTGACGCTGTTCGACAGCGCCGAGAGCTATCGCGGCGGATTCGCGGAGGAGGCCATCGGCGAGGCGCTGCAGGGCAAGCGCGACCAGGTCGTCCTCACCAGCAAGACCCGCGCGTCCGCCTCGGAACGCCGCGGCGACATGATGCGCGCGCTGGAGAACAGCCTGAAGCGGCTGGGGACCGACTACGTCGACATCTACTTCAATCATGCGGTGGACGATGTCGAGCGCATGCAGAACCAGGAGTGGTGGGCCTTCACCGAGCAGGCGAAGAAGCAGGGCAAGATCCGCTTCCGGGGAATGTCCGGGCACGGCAGCGACCTGGTGAAGTGCCTCGATTACACCATCGAGAACGATCTCGCCGACGTCATCCTGGTGGCCTACAACTTCGCCCAGGATCCGAGCTTCACCGACCGCCTGCGTCACACCTTCCACTGGGCCGCGATCCAGAGCGATCTTCCGCCGCGGTTGAAGAAGGCGAAGGAGAAGGGCATCGGCGTGCTGGCGATGAAGACGCTGATGGGCGCGCGTCTAAACGACATGCGCCCGTTCGAGCGACCCGGTTCGACCTTCTCGAACGCGGCCTTCCGCTGGGTGCTCTCCGGCGGCTATGCCGACGGCCTGCTGGTGTCGATGACGAGCAAGGAGGAGGTCGACGAGTATTTGCTTGCCTCCGGCGACGCCGCGACCCGGCAAGGCGATGCGCAACTGCTGGAGCGCTACGCGCAGATGCAGGCGGCGAGCTACTGTCAGAGCGGCTGCACCGCCTGTGCGGGAAGCTGCCCGGAGAACGTCGCGATAGCAGAGGTGCTGCGCACGCGCATGTACGACGTCGACTACCGCCGTCCGGAGCTGGCCCGTACCGAGTATGCCGCGCTCGGCGCGCCCGCCGCGGCCTGCCTCACGTGCACCCACCAGTCCTGCATGAATGCCTGCCCCGCGCGCATTCCCATCGCCAGCTTCACGCGCGACGCGGCGCAGCGGCTGGCCTGAGGGCGCGCCGGCCTGTGTCACGCTGCCACCTGCGACCGACGAGCTGACCGATGCTACGCTTCTTCGCTCACTTCCTGTTCATCCTCGCGGCCTGGACGGTCGTCATCAAGTATCTCTTTCCCATCGGCTACGCGCTCTCGCGCGGCGAACCGGCGATGTCCCACGTCTACCTGGACTTCTGGCCGGTGGTGCACGTGTGGGTGGGATGGGCGCTGTTGAATTGGCAGCGCTACACCTACGCGCTCGCCATGATCGTCTCGGTCGCGGAGATCGTCATCGTGGTGAGCAAGTTCGTGCTGTTCCTGTCGGCGCCGGAGTGGACGATCTTCCGCACCAACTGGTTCGTGAACAAGATCTTCGTACTGGGCTGCTTCACCCTGCTGCTCGGGTATCTGCTTGCGAACGCGTCGACGCTGCGCGAGCGCGGGGCCAGCCGGGTGTCTCTGCCGGCGTAAGCGGGCCCGATCGGGCGGTTTGCGTCCGGTCAGGTGCAGTGGCTTTCCAGATCGACTGCGTCGTCATGGGTTGGCTCCAGGGATCGACGGGCGCTCCGGCGACTCAGCGCTCGCGCGTGGCCTGGGCCTCGTACCGATCCATCATGCGCTCGCGGTTTCTCATCCAGTCCCGCTGCATGCGGTAGTCGCTGAGTCCCTGGCGCGGATGGATGTCGTACATGCTCCGGCCACGCAGTCGCTGAGCCTGATCACGCACCGGATCGGCACGTTGCGCATAGCTGGGGTAGGGCGCGCGGTCGCGCCAGTCTCGGGCGTACGCGTCGCGAGGACGCAGGTCTTCCCGATAACGCTGGTCATCCCGATAACGCTGGGCGTCGCGATAGCGCCGGTCTTCCCGATAACGCTGGGCGTCGTCCGGCCACACGCGCGGTTCGATGCGCAGATGCTGCGGATTGTTCGGCGCTGCAGGAATTCGGCGGGCCGCCGGTGGATCGAGGTCGTCCCGCCGGGCGGTGAAGTCGTCGCCTTGCATCCGATACGGCGTGTCACGCCTGCCGGATGTCCACCGGTCGGGAACGTGCCGCCCGCGCTCGGCGTTCCAGTCGGGATCGCCGCCCCAGCGCCGCCGTGGATCCAACTCGTTCACGTTGCGGCGTCCGCCGAACGGTTCGTCGGCGAAGGTGGGCTGGCCGACCGTGCGCGCCACCTCCCCGCGGCTGATGTTCTGCGCGTTGGCGCCCAGGCTGCAAGCGACCGCCGCCGCGGCCGCCGCCATCAGGATCGGTCTGTGCATCATGGTCTCCTCGTGGAAAGTGAGCGGGGCTCAGAAATCGAACCAGCCTTCCTCTCCGGCATCGTCGTAGCCGAGCCAGTCGTAGTGCGCCTGCTCCTGCCACGGTCCGAAGTCCTCGTCGCCTCGCCACGTGTAGTCGCGATCGAACGCGCCGTAGTCGTCGAAGCCGAGGTCGTCGCCGTAGCCAGCCCAGTCGTCGCCGACCGACCAGTCATCGAACCATGCCTCATCGCTGTCCCACGCGAAGTCCTCGTCGTAGACGCCCCAGTCGTCGGTGAGTGCGTTCTCCGAGGCAAACGCGCCGTAATCGCCTTGCGGCGCGGCCGCGTGCACCGGAGCGGCCGTGAACGCTGCGAAGGCGAGCGCGGCCAGCAGTCGTCTGGTGTCCATCTGTGCTCTCCGTGTGTCGAATGTCAGCGTTCCGCGGTGCCGCCACCCATCCCCTCGCGTGCGGCAAGATCCTGCAGTTCGCCGACGTAGTGCGCGTACAGCACCGGGCTGCCGTTGATGCGGGCGCTCTTGCCCATTGCGACGATCAGATCGCCCTTGCGGAAGCCCATCGCGCTCGGGCTGCGTGAGGGTCCCATGTTCACCACGATCTGTTCGCCGCTGCGGCTCTCGAGCTTGAGCAGTCGGTGCTTGCCGGCGCCCTGGGCGCCGGTCACGCGGATCGTCTTGGCATCGACGAGCTTTCCGATCACGAACCGGTTGGCCGTGCCACGCGCCGACTGCGATTGCATGCTGTCGCGTTGCATGCCCTGCGCCGATTGACGATCCCGCTGGTGCTGCGCGGACGGATCACCAGTCGACTGGTCGTTGCCCTGCTGGGCGAAGGCTGCCGGCGAACATGCCAGCGCCGCCGCCAGGCTCCATGAAGTCAATGCTTTCACTGCTCGGCTCCATCCATGGAAGAAGGTTGACGGATCAGATCGACGCCCGGTCACTGCCCGCGTGGACCGTAGCGGCCGTCGTCGTACCCGCGGTCACTCATACCGGGCTGCCATCCCTGCGGGCCCACCGCGCCACGATCCTCGTAGAGGCTCGACATCGGTTGCGTGATCAGTCCCTCGTCGAGGTCGCCCCGCCAGCCTTGCGGGCCCATTGCGCGATCCTGACGATCACCGTACCGATCGCGTTCCCCACGGGATTGCATGAAGCGGCGATCGTCGTAGTAGCGCTGACGGTCATTGCGATAGTCTGCGTAACCGCCGCGGTCCCAGTCGCGGGAATCGCGCATGCGATCCCGCATCGCCCGCTGGTCGTCGCGATAGCGGTCTCGCATGTAGTTCGAGTACGACCGCCGGTCGGCGTAGGGATCGTAGTAGCGCTCGCGGTAGGTGTAGCCCGACCCTTCGTCGAGATTGCGCCACATTCGGGGCCCGGCACCGTAGCGCCCGCTGCGATCGTCACTACGGGTGTCGAACTCGCCCAACGCATCCCAGTCGGAGCTCGAGCGCCATCGGCGCTGATCTCCGCGCCAGCGATCCCCACGATACGAGGTTCCGTTCTGCGCCAGCGCCGGGCCAGCCTGCCAGTTCCAGCGATCGGAATCGTCCGCGCTCGACTGCCTCTGCTGTGCAGCGTTGCCCGAAGTCCCGTGCGACTGCCGGGCTTCATTGGACGCATTACCCGCAAGCGCCGCGGAGGCGCCGCTCATCGCGAAAAGCGACGCCATGGTGATGGCCATCTTTCGTGTCGGGATCATGAGTGCCTCCAAGGTTGATACGCAATGGCATCGATGCGAAGCGAGCGGTCGGTGTCCGCTCCCGATTGCATCGGGCCACGATCGAGAAGAATTGCCGCACACGGCATACCGTGTGCGGCAGTAAGAGCGGCCCGTTCAGCGTGCCGCCCCCGGTACGCGGCTATTTCTCAGCCGCGGCGCCCTGGTCCGCGCCATTCATCCGCGCCGTGTCGAAGCGCTGCAGGTTCTTCAACTCCTGCTGCGTGTACGGCAGGATGTAGACGCTCGAGCCCGGGTCGTAGGTGCGGTCGTAGCCGTAGCCGTAGTACGGATAGGCGTACGGGCCGTACGGCGCGCCGTAGCGCGTGTCGCGGTTCACGAGCACGGCCTGCAGCTGTCCGGCGCGATCGAAGATGACGTCGTCGACCACGCCATAGCGCGGTACGTCGCTGAGTTCGACCGTGTCGTCGAGAAGCTCGCTCACCTTCCACTCGCGGGGACCGGCGGGGACCTCCTCGTCGTTGTCGAACAGGCTGAACCCCGGAAGGTTGTCCTCTTCGAGAGGCACGGTGACGCGCTCGCCGTCGTCCGAGAAGTTCACCTGGTTCCACGGCACTGCAACGTGCGTGTCTCCGATGTCCCAGAAGCCTCCGGCTTCGATCACCAGTGAGCGGATCTTTCCGTCAGGACCGACGATGATGTTTTCGACCTCGCCAAGCTCATCTCCGTTCAGGCCGTAGGCCGTCGCGTCCATGATCTGCTCGGCACGCAGACCCTGATAGAGCGGTTCGACGTCCCACGCAGTGAGCTGGACGACATCCGCGCCGTCTGGCTTCTGCATTGCATCCTTCGCTGCCGACTGCGCATTCGTGGGCGCGTTCTGCTGGGACGTGTCCTGTGCCACCGCAGTGGCGGCCGCGCAACACAGCGCGGTACCGAAGATCGCGCAGAGCGTACGAGTTCCTGTGGTCGCCTTCATTGATTTCAAACCTCCTCGATGTGTTGAAGATCGCGGAGCGCGACGCACTCCATCCATGAGTCCATCGGGCCTGCAGGCGTCGTGCCCATGCGACGCCATCAGGAAGCGACGGGTCGGCGCGGCAATTGCGGCCCTTCGTGCATGGCCGGGATGTTCGTTCTACCCGGTGATCGAAACAGCATTGAAGGCAGGAGGTTATGAATGCAGTGGTACAGATCGAAGAGTCTTGCGCTCGTCCCCGCGATCGGCTTGGGTATAGGCCTGAGCGTCAATGCGGCCGCTGAATCATCAGCCAACGCGGTGCAGCAAGGTGATGCGCAGAACGCTGCTGTGCAGCACAGCGGGCAGCGCAGTGACGCCAGCATGCACGGTGCGCGCGCGAGCGATGTGATAGGCATGAACGTGCGCAACCAGCGCGGCGAAGACCTCGGCGAGATCAACGATCTCGTCGTCGACGTGAACAACGAACGTGTGCACTACGCGATCCTGGCCTTTGGAGGCATCGCGGGCTTGGGCGAGAAGCTCTTCGCCTATCCGATGCATGTGTTCACGCGCGCGCCGGATGGCGAGTCGCTCGTGCTCGCGGTCGACGAGGCGCGGCTCGAGGCCGCGCCCGGCTTCGAGCGCGATCAGTGGCCGGATTGGCGCCAGGAAAAAGGCTACCGCGCACGGGTCGACCGCTACTTCGGTCCGACGGTTCAGGTCGAGCCGCGGCCGGACATGCTGTTGCGCCGTGCCAGCGAACTGCTCGATGCGGATGTCACCAGCGCAGACGAGGATGTGGGTGACCTCGAGGACCTCGTGATCGCCATGCCCGGCGGGCAGGTGCAGTTCGCCGTGGTGGAGTTCGATCGCGCATGGTCAGCGCCGGACCGCCTCACGCTCCTGCCGCTGCGCGCGTTCGAGCGGAGCCGGCAGCAGGACGACAACCTCGCGCTGCGGTTGGACCGCGGGCAGGTGGCCACCGCCCCGGGTTTCCCGGCCGACAGCTGGCCTGACCTGGACATTGAGTATCGCAATGAACTGAACGCGTGGTTCGACAACTTCGACATGGACGACGCGAGCGCGGACGCCGACGCGCCGCGCTGAGCTCGGTCCGTATCGAGCGGCGTGGTCGGACGGGCGTCCGGCATTGGCATCACGCACCCGAGAACCAACCTGCAGGAGGATGGCATGAAGCAACGATACGTACGACTTGCATTGATCGCGGCGGCTGGCTCGATGGCGGCAGCCGCCGTCCCGGCATCGGCCGAGCAGTGGCGCAACGCGGACAGCGACCGGCGCTGGCAGTCCCGTGCGCAGGGCGACTATCGCTCTGACTACTCACGTTCCGATCGTCCCTACTACGACGGGCGCTACGAACAGGGTTACGACCGTCAGTGGGGCGACCAACGTGGCAGGGGCAATGCGCGCGGCGGCGACCAGTGGCGCTACGACCGGCCTTACTCGCCTCGCGTGCAGGATCGGCTGTCCTGGAGCGAGTTCGAGGAGTCGCAGTGGCGTCAGAGATGGCGCGACGATCAGCGTGCGCAGCGCGATTGGCGCGACATGCAGCGCCAGCGCGACGCGCAGCGTGGCCAGGGCATGCCGTCCTATCCGAGCGACTTCTACGCCGGCCGCGGCCCGGATCAGTATCAGGGACGCCAGTACATGCCGCCAGGATTCGACTATTACGACTTCTACGGCGCGGAGCGCCCGTCGAACCGGCCGGACATGCGCAATCGGATGAGCGAGCGCCGCATGTCCGATCGCGGCATGGACGACGCGCGCTGGAACGATCAGCGCATGCGCGAGCGCGAGAACGCAGCGATGGCGGAGCGCGACCGCTACTGGCGCGATGAGTATCGCCGCTGGGCCAGAGGGCAGCGCGATCTGTACGACGGGCGCTACCAGCTGCCCGACTACGATGGCGACTTCGCCGGCTCAACCGGCGTGGGCATGGGCGATCTCACCGGACGTGGCGTCGGCATGCCGGACTACTACCAGGGTGAGCGCGGTGGCAGCTTCCACCGCAATCCGGAACGCTGGGCCCGCATCATGCGCGCGCAAGAGCGGGCGGAGCAGGAGTTCCGCGACGGCATCGCGCCGGACGGCAGTGGACAGGAAATTCAGGATCCGCAACGACGCAGCCGCCCGCCTGTGGCGAGAGCCGTCGCAGGCGACGACGATCGCGAGTCGGCGCAGTCGCAGCCGGACATTCCCGGCCAGAGCCAGGGTTCGGTCGGACATCCGCGTCAGGCGCAAACCACCGGACAGGGTCAGGGCGTGATCGAGACCAACACCGATGAGCCCAAGCAGCCCGACACGCAGATCCCGGAGCAGAGCCTGAGATCGCTGGGGCATCCGGAGGATGCGGAGACCACCGGTCAGGGTGCGGGCGTGGCGGAGCAGCCCGCGGGAAACAACAATACCCAGCGTTGATCGGCAGCTGAAGGGGGCGAAGCGCGGCCGCGCTTCGCCTCACGTGTTCTTTCGACGCCGCGCTCAGCCTGCGCGGCGTTCGCTTGCGCGTAGCGCATCCAGGGAGGCGTTGAGCCAGCCGCGCACGTCCGCGGAACCATTCAGGCGCCAGCGTGCACGCGTGACGCCGGGGCCGATCTTGATCGATTCGCCGGCGAATTCCTCGACCGCGGCGAACCCGTACTCGTCCGTGACGTCGTCTCCGAGGAACACGGGCACGCGCCCGACGAAGGGCGGTTCGTGCATGAACGCGCGGATCGCGCCACCTTTGTCGGTGTGCGCGGGCTTGAGTTCGAACACCATCTTCCCCGCCATGAGGGTGTAGTCGGGCGCCAGGCGCTCGGCGAGCGCCTCCACCTGGGTACGCGCAGCGTCGGCGAGTTCGGGTGCAAGACGGTAGTGCAGGGCGACGCTGGCGCCCTTCTGCTCGACCAGCAGTCCGGCATGCCGCCGGGAGAAGTCGGTAAGCGCGGCGACGGCGTCGTCCAGGGAGTGTCCGAACACTTCGGACCGATGCAGCTTCAGCGCAGCATCGCGGCGCTCATAGCCGTGCTGGCCGGCCAGCGGCAGAACCAGCGGTTCGAACAGCTGGTCGATCTCCGCGATGGATCGCCCGCTCACGAGGGCCAGTGCGCCACCGAGGGCATCGCGCAGGCGCTTGAGCAGGGCGCGCAACGCCGAGTCGACGCGTACGTCCTGGGGCCGGGCAACGATGGGCAGCAACGTGCCATCGACGTCCAGGAACAGCGCATCGCGCGGCGTGAGCAGGGCCGGTCGCAGACTCATCTTGCGCAGGGTAGCGCATGACGGGCGGTGCTGTGAACCCCGTCTTCCCGGATGTGCGTCGTCAGTGCAGGGATGTCGGACAGCCGGGCCGCTCCCGATGGCCCGGCACCCGTGTTGCCCGCCTGGGGAAATCCCCAAGGAGACCGGTCATGCGCATCGTGACGCTGGTTGTCGCGCCGCTGCTGCTCGCGGCGCTGGCAGCCTCCCATCCGCTGATCCTTCCGCAGATTCCCCTGTATCGGCAGATCGAACCGATGCCGGGGTGGTGGTTTGCGCTGCACGTGATCCAGCTGCCGTTGCTCGGCCTGCTGGCCACGGGCATCGTGCAGCTCACGCGCAACCTGCGCGGTCCGTCGGTGACGGTCACGCGCGTGGGAGTGGTGGGATTCTTCGTCTTCTACATCGCGATGATCGCCATACTCGGCATCTGCCTGCCGATGCTCGTGCGCTTCGGCATGCAGTTGCCGCCGCCTGCGCAAGAGGTAGTGGCGGCAGCCGTGCAGACCATCTGGGACGATCGCGTGATCGGCAATTTCTCCCTGATGTCGTTGTCGGCTGCCCTAGCCTGGGCGCTGGCGATCCTCGGCGTCGCGGCGGCATTGCGCGGCACCGGGGCGCCGGCCGCGCCGCTCGCACTGCTGGTCACTGGCGCGATCTTCTACGGGCTGAGCCATGCACGGCCCTTCGGACCGATCGGCATGCTGCTGTTCGCAGCCGGGGCGGCGTGGCTGCTGCGTCATCCCTCCATGCGACGACGCGAGGTGTGAGCAGTCGTTTCAGGCATCGCCGCGCGATCGCGGCGTGCCGAACGCCGTCACCAGAGCCGGGGCAAGCGAGGCCTCGAGCACCGCCAGGCTGCGCTGTGCTTCGCTCACTACCGCCTCGCGCTCGGCCTCGGCTTCTATGGTGCGTTGCGCGCACTCGAGGGTGGCGCGCAGGTGGTGCCCGATGCGCTGACGCCGGGATGGACTGGGAGCGAGCGGCAACAGTTCTTCTGCTGTGCGCACCAGGCGGCACAGCACGTCCGGATTGCCGGCGGCGGCCCGCCGGACGGGATCGAAGGCGCATGCAGCCATGCTTTCGAAGTCCGGTGCGCGCGTGACGATCAATCGCTCGAATGCCCGGGCGTCCAGGCGCGGAAGCAGTCGCCGCGTGGCGAGCCGCCGCAGCACTGCGCCGAGGCGGTCCACGCACATCAAGGCGGTGGTCGTGTCGTTGATGCCCGGCGACAATCCCTTCAGCGCCACGTCGACGATCTGCTGGATGCCGAAGGCGACGTCCTGGTCGGCACTGCGCTGGGCTCCGATCGCGAAGCGTCCGCGCAGACGGCGCATCGCTGCCTCGTCCTGCGGTCGGCTGGCACGCAGCAGCGTGCCGCCCTCGGCGACAAAGCCGCCCACTGCGCACTCGATGCGCAGCATCAGATCGTGGTCGGAGGCGAACGCCGCGAGTTGCTCGAAATCGATGCCCTGGACATAGCCGGTCCGCCGAGCCTCGAGAACGTGCCATCCGGAGGCATCGTCGTCCGCACGGGTGTCGCGCTGCTCGTTGCCCTCGAGCCGATCAGGATAGACCCGGTCGATGACGTGCGCCGTCTCGGATGCGACGCGCTCGAGGATGCTGGCGGCCTGGATGGACGTGGCGACGTGATGGATGAAATAGACCAGCAGCCCCACGCCAATCAGTGCCAGTCCAGTCCCGGTCAGCACTGCGATCGACGGCACGAACGGATCGGAGTCGCTGACATCGCCAATGGTCCGAAGCACCAGGATGCAATAGGTGAAGATGCCCACGAATGCGCCCAGCACGAGTTGTGTGGGGCGATCCGCCATGAAGGTGCGCAGTACTCTCGGCGAATACTGGCTGGACGCCAGCGACAGAGCGACGATGGTGATGGAGAACACCACGCCGGCGACCGTGATGACGGAACCGGCGATCGCGCTCAGCACCCCTCGCGAGCCCTCGACGCCGCCGCCGAACACGAGTGGGTAGGCATCCGCCAGGCCGAAGCGGTTCACCCGGTCGAACCACACCAGTCCTACGGCGAGCATGGCGCACGCCGCCACGATGAGACTGGGCAGAAACCAGAGGCTGCCCGTAAGGCGGCTCCACCAGGCGCTCAGCCGCCCCATGCAGCCACTGTTTCCAGGCGATCAGCGCTCACCGACGGTGCCCCTGCTCTCGCGCTCCTCGCTCCGGCGTATCTGCGCCAGCTCGGTAAGCGGGGCGACGTAGAGTGCATACAGCACCGGGTGGCCATTGATACGTGCGCTCTTTCCCAGCGCCACCACCAGATCGCCTTCGCGCAGGCCGATCGCCTCCGGCGGGGGCGAGGCGCCCAGGTCGACGATGAGCTCGCGTCCTTCCCGGTTTTCGAGCTTGATCAGCCGATGGAACCGATCTTCCGAATCCACGCGTACCACGCGCGCATCCACCAGCACGCCCACTACGAAGCGGTTTGCGCTGCGTTGCGCGCTCTGATCGTCGGCGGCCTGCGCCGAGGCGCTTGCGTTGCTTCCCGATTCGTTGCGGCCGGTCTCATTGCTGCGGGTGTCGCTGTTTTGCGCAACCGCCGATGCGGGACCGATCAGCACCAGCAGCATGAGCAGTTCTCGCCACCACTTCATTGCATCCTCCTTGCTGTTCTCGCAACCTCGGTTCAGAACGGAAACCACCCACCACTGCCGGGTACCTGGGATCCGGCCCAGTCGTACGCGGCGCGATCGCTCCAGCGATCGAAGCCGATCGAGTCGGTGAACCAGCGCAGGCCGTCTTCGTACACGCCGAAGCGGTCGGAGCGCCAGTCAATGTACCGCGCCCTGGGGCCTTCATCCGACCAGCGGCCGAAACGCCAATCGTCGTCTCCGAAGTGATAGCGTCCGAGTGTGCCGCCGTAGCCACTGAGCAGATCGTCCGTGTAGTAGCCCGCGTACGACGCCCAGTCCTCGTCCTCGATGAAGGAGTCGAGCCGTTCCGGGGAATTCCAGGTCAATTCGCTCGCATAGGGGCCCCAGTCATCGGACGCAAGCGCCTGTCCATTGTCCTGCGCAAAGGCGGGCGCTTGCCACGTCGTCGCCAGCAGAAGTGCAGTCAGGAGAAGCGAATTGGAACGCATTGGATTCCTCGCCCTTGTATAAGGCGGCGCGCATCGGTCGAACGAGCCGTTCGGTGTGAAAAAAAGCAGGGGGCGGCGACGCCGCCGGGGCGCGCGTCGCCGGTTGGAGCATTGCTGCCTTAGCGAATGCCGCGATTGGCGGTTCCCCGATAGGTCCGCTCGTGCCACTGTGCGCGATCGTCCACGTTCATGTCGTAGAACTCGACATCGTCGCCGCGATCGGCCGTGTAGTCGCCCCCTTGATTGGAACGCCAGTCGCGGTCGTAGTCGCTGGCGTAACGATCGTCATAGCGGTTCCCACGTTGTCCCATCGCTGAGCGCCGATCTCGATCGTAGCGGCTCGAGTAACGCTCGCCGTTGCGCCAGTCCTGCGAGTACCGATCGCGCGAATACTGGTCCTGAGAGTACTGATCCCGGGAGTAGCGGTCCTGTGGATATGGACCATTACGGCCCTCGTCTCCGTACTGCGAGTAGGCACCGCCGCGATAGGGCGATCCGGAGTCATAACCGTAGTCGTAGTTGTCGCGCTGCGCACTGCCGTAGTCGTAGTCGCGATAGTCGCGCTGCGATGAGCGCCAGTCGTCCCTGCGATCTCTGTAGCGGTCCATGTCGCGACGCGACTCGTCCCAGCGGCGATCGCGCAGGCTGTCCTCGTAGCGGTTGTAGTTGCGGTCCACACCGGGATCGCGGAAATCGTAGTACTCGGAACTGCGGCCCATGTCGCCCCACCCCCGGTCGGCACCGTTCATGTTCTGGGCGAGAGCGGGGAGTGCGAGCGCGGTTGCGGCCGCAACGGATGTGGGAATCAGTACGTGCTTGATGCGCATGGATTCACCTCCTTTCGATTGACTTCCGTTGGAGTCAAGATGCGTGCAACCCGCGTGCCTTGCGCCATGCCCGGTACGCGTGTTGCACGCCGCTTTCAGACACTCGTTCAACCCTGGGCTTTCCCGCCATGCCACGCTCTCCCATCCTGAAGGCTTTGTTTCTCGCGTGTGTTCTGTGCACGGTGCTCATCGCGCGCCCCGCCAGCGCAGACGCAATCCGCATCGACACGCCCCAACGCGGCAGTGTGGTCTACGACATCGGCGGAAACCTGTTCGTGGAGGCGGAACTCGCCGAAGCGGACCTCGCGCCGGATATGCGCTTCCGCCTGCTCATCGATGGACGTCGCGTGGTCCGCGACAGCTACGTGCCGATCTTCCGCATATATGACGTCCCGGAGGGACGGCACTGGATGCAGATGGTGATCGTGGATCGCCACGGCGAGGTTCTCGAGGGGTCGGACCTGCATCCGTTCACGATGATCCACGAAGCAGGACCCTACGACGGCTGAGGGACATTGCAAGGCGCGGATCCCTCGTCCCAGCGGCGTCATTCCTACCGGAGGGAGGAATCCTCGCGGTGGACAAATCCTACCCCTGCCAATACCCCTCGCGACCGTAGTGGCTGTGCAGCCTGGACTCGTACTCGCGATCCATGCTTCCAAGATACTCCGGACTTGACTGGATACGAGCGCGATCCATATCCACGAAGATCTTCTCGTCGGCCCAGCTGACCTCTCGTATCCACTGCACCGGGATCGGCACGCGCTTGCCGGGCAGCCAGTTGCGGGTGTCGATCAGCACGTAGCGCAGCGCCCAGTCGGATTCGTCAACCAGGAAGTCCTCGACGTGACCGAACTCGCCGTCGGACGCGGCGATGCCATAGCCGAGCACCTCGTTGCAGCTGCGCAGCGACCCCGAGTCGCCGCGCGCGCGTTCCATTGCCTCGCGATTCTCGGCCTCGACGGAAGGGGGCGCATTCGTCACGGGCTGTCCCGGCGGTGCCGCGAGCCCCGGTGCCATCGGCAGTCCGCCGGCGCCCCACGGACCGGGCCCGCTCCAGTACGCCGGATAGCCGTAGTGCATGTAGAGGGAGGCTTCCTGCTCGCGCGAGACCGGCTGATCGGCCGAGACCGGGGGGCTGTTCTCGACCTGCTCGCGCGTGAGCGCGACGTGCAGGCGATTGTTGATCCAGTCGAAGGACTCGATGGCGTGTGGCGAGATCAGCACGCGTCGCCCGGTGAGCCAGCCGCCGGTGTCGATCTCGATGTGGCGCACGGTCCAGTGCGCATCGTCGAAGTAGAAGTCGCGGACCTTGCCCAGCTCTGCATCGCGGGCGGCGATGACGAGTCCCGCGATGTCGGTGACCTGACGCAGCATGGCATTCTCCCGAAGTGACTGATGGGTATCGGCATTTGCCCGTCGACATGGCCGCCGCGGGCGCGAATTCCGTCTTGCCCGAGCGTGGTTGCAAGTTGCGCTCCGATGCCCTCGGACTCACCCGGCATCGCGCGGATAGCCCGCCACGTCCTGCGCGATCGCATCCGCGCGTCGATCCCCGCTGGATGCGATGACGCTGAACGTGCCATCGGTCTCGAGCACGACCGCCTCGACGTCGTGCATGCTCGCCGTACCGGCGGCACGCACTGCAGCACGGACCTCGGCCTCGGTGACGCGCTGCGTGTGCAGCGCTGCATCGAGCATGCGTCCGCGATAGCACAGCAGGCTGGGTTCGGACTTGACGATGCGGCGCACGGTGGAGGAGCGCACCGAGAGCCAGGTGACGGCGTACTGCAGCCCGATCAACAGTGCGAGCGCGAACAGTCCTTCGGTGAGCGACACGTCCCGCGACAAAATTACCGACGCGAGCATGGATCCGAGCGCGATGGTGACCACGAAGTCGAACGCGTTCATCTTGGTGAGCGTGCGCTTGCCGGATACACGAAGCAGCACGACCAATCCGATGTAGGCGAGTGTGCCGACCAGCGCGATGCGAATCAGATCCGACCATGAATCGAACCACATGGCCGTTACCTCGCCGTGCGACCGGAATCAGGATGAAGAGCCGCAAGCGTCACTGATGCGGCTGCCATCCGACATCGGACTGGCGCCCTGAGAGATCGCGCAGCCAGGCGGCGAATAGCGCGAGCGCGATGGCCAGGTAGACGAAGCCCGCGGGCACCCACATGATCAAGCCGCCCAGGCGCTGGTCCTCGAGCGCGTCGATGCCCCACGTCGGCGTGGTCTCGAGATACACGCTGTACCAGACACGCGGCGCAAAGGTGAGCAGGGCGCCGAGCGCGGCCGTGTGCATGGCCGTGGTGACGATATAGATGGTCGCCAGCCCGCGCGTCTCCCGGCCGGCACCCGGGCGCATGAGCGCCCACCAGAAGGCGAGCGCGGTGCCAAAGAAGCTGACGTGCTGCGCGGTATGCACGAGATCGCTGCGGATCGACGCGTCGAACAGGACCGGGACATGCCATCCCCACAGGGCGATGGCGTGCACCAGCCACGCGGTTGTCGGCGTGGTGAGCCAGCGAACGAAGCCCTGCAGTCCGGAGCGATGGCACGCTTGCCACGCCGAGCGCCGCCACCGCTGCGGCAGACCCCATAGGAACGCGCCGATGGGGCGGCCGACGACGAGCAGCGGCGCGGCGATCAGCATGAGGATCTCGTGCTGAACCATGTGCGCGCTGAACAGCTGACCCCCGAGCGGATCGATCGGCGAGAGCAGAGCGGCTACGCTCGCAAGCCACCCCAACGCGAAGGCGAGTGCGCGCGTGCGGGAGATGCCTGCACCCGCGCCCGCCTGGCGCCACAGGACGTGCACGCCGCGCGCGTACCAGGCCCCGAATGCCAGGACGACGACCCACAGCCACCAGTCGTCGTTCCAGATGGTCCAGACTTCGTGCCAGGCTTGTGGTTCGGCGTCGTGGGCGCGCACCGGCGTGGTGACGGCCAGCCAGCACAGGGCCAGCAGCCCGCCGATGCGAGCCAGGCTCACGCGCACGGCGGAATGATGGCCGCGGGCAGTGCGACCCAAACGATGGCGAGGATCGAGAAGCCGGCGATCGTCGCGGAGGTGTAGGTGAGGAAGCGCTGCGAGTCGCTCGCCTCGTCATCGCCGCGCAGCGTGCGCAGATCGCGCAGGGCGAAGGCGAGCACGATGACGCTGCCCAGCAGTGCCAGAGCGGTGGCGACGACCACGACGAAGGGCACGGCGCCGAAACCGAACAGGGTGCGCTCGGCCAGTCCGCGTGCGCAGGCGATCGCGTGCACCCCGTAGACGATGGCGAAGTGTCCAGCCCAGATGAGCAGGCCCGCAACGAGGTTGACCAGTTCACCGGCGAAGCGTACGAGCGAGTAGGTTCGTGCGTGTGCCATCGTCAGCCTGTCAACCGGGGGAACAGGTGCACGACCGCTGCCGCCAGCAACGCCTGCGCCACGGTGTAATTCCATAGCAGACGGGTGTTGTCGAAGGTCACGCGTCGCTGCGCGTGCAGGAGGCCGGCCAGGGAGCGGGCGAGCGTGTACAGCCCCATGACGGCGATGGTCACGGCGAAAAAGCCTTGCAGTGCCGCGAGCATGTACACCACCGCGCCATAGCTGCTGTCGCCGGGGCGAAGTCCGCTTTCCCAGTGTCCGTAAGTCTCGATCGCCGCGTGCGCGCACAGCGCAACGATCCCGGCGACGAGCACGACGTGCAGCATCGCGCGCGGCACTTCCGCCCCGCGCAACGCGCGGCTGGCATAGGCCACGCAGGCGAGGCTGAACAGCAGCAGCACGGTGCCGGCCAGGGGCCACTGCGCTGCAGCCAGGGGCAGGCCGGTGGATTCCGGCCAGGCCTGCGGCGAGGCCGTCCACAGGAAGAAGTACGACGAGAGCAGGGCGCCGAAGAACGCGCCGCTCACCATCAGCAGGACGATCATCGCCCACCAGGAGTGGGACGACATGCCCTGTGCGTAGACCGGCAGCACCAGACCGCCGCCGATATCAGCCGGGGGATGCGTGTGTCCGGGATCCGTGCGCCACGCCCACACGAGCATGGTAACGATGGCGATGGCGCCGCAGAGGAGCGCCGGCCAGACTGCCTTGAACACCAGCAGGATGAAGAAGGCGGCGGTGAAGAGGGCTGCGACCAGCGGGAGGAACGTGGGCATCGGCAGCTGCGCGATGTGTTGGGGTCGCGCGTCCACCGGACTGGTCACGATGGTCTCGCGCCCGCCGGTGACCGTGCGCGGCAGATACCAGTGTCCGTTCTCCGCCTCGTTCGCGACCTCCGGCCGTGCCCACAGCGGATCGCGGCTGGTCACGTGCGGCATGCTGCGGATGCCGTAGGCGCCGCCCGGAATCCACTCCAGCGTGCCCGCGTTATATGGGTTCGAGCTTCCCTGATTGGCGCTCGGCCGGAAGTTGCGAGCCAGGTCGATCAGGAAGACCAGCACGCCCGCGGCAATCATGTAGGCGCCTACGGTAGAGAGCATGTTCAGCCAGTCCCAGCCCATGTAGTCGTGATAGGTATACACGCGCCGCGGCATGCCGAGCAGCCCGGTGATGTGCATGGGGAAGAAGGCGAGATTGAAGCCCACGAACATCAGGCCGAAGGTCCAGCGCCCGAGGGTCTCGGACAGCGGCCGGCTGCTGCCGACCGCGCTCCAGTAGTACATCGCCGCGAACAACGGGAAGACCATGCCGCCGACCAGCACGTAGTGCAGATGGGCGACGATGAAGTAGGTGTCGTGCGCCTGCCAGTCGAACGGCACCATCGCCACCATCACGCCGGTGAGGCCGCCGAGCACGAAGATGAACAGGAAGCCGAGGATGAACAGGGCAGGGACGTGCAGCCGCAGGCGTCCGCCGGCAATGGTGGCGATCCAGGCGAACACCTGGATGCCGGAGGGTACCGCCACCGCCATGCTGGCCGCAGAGAAGAACGCCAGCGAGAGCATCGGGATGCCGGTGGCGAACATGTGGTGCACCCACAGCCCGAAGCTCAGGAAGGCGGTTGCCACCAGGGCGAGCACCACCAGCCGGTAGCCCGCCAGTGGCGTCTGTGCCATCGTCGGCAACATGGTCGACACCATGCCCGCCGCCGGAAGGAAGATGACGTACACCTCCGGATGGCCGAAGAACCAGAACAGGTGCTGCCACAGCAGCGGGCTGCCGCTGCCGGTCGGATCGAAGAATGTCCAGCCGAAGGCGCGCTCGAGCTCGAGCATGGCGGTGGCGAGCATCAGCGGCGGAAACGCGAACACCACCATGAAGGCGAACACCAGCATCGCCCAGGCGAACACGGGGAGCTTGTCGAGCGACATGCCGGGCGCGCGCGTGCGCAGGATGCCGACGATGATCTCGATCGCGCCGGCGATGGCGGAGATCTCGATGAAGCCGATGCCCAGCAGCCAGAAGTCGGCATTGACGCCGGGCGAGAAGCGTTCGCTGCTCAGCGGCGTGTACATGAACCAGCCGGCATCGGGCGCGAGCCCGAAGAACAGGCTGCAGAAGAACACGATGCCGCCCACCGCATAGGCCCAGTAGGCGTAGGCGCTCAGACGCGGGAAGGGCAGGTCGCGCGCGCCCAGCATGCCGGGGATCAGGTACACCGCCACCGCCTCGACCACAGGCACGGCGAACAGGAACATCATCATGCTGCCGTGCATGGTGAAGAGCTGGTTGTAGATCGCCTGGTCGACCAGATCGTTCTCGGGCACGGCCAACTGCGTGCGCATGATGAGCGCGAGGATGCCCGCGAGCACGAAGAACACCAGGGCCGTGCCGATGTAGAGCAGACCGATGATGTTGTTGTTGATCGCGGAGAAGAAGCGCCATCCGCGCGGCGGCACCCAGGCCGCTTTCAGCCGCTCGAGTTCTTCCGGCGGCCGCGGGCCGGGATTGGGTAGCGGCACCTGCTGCGGGCGGGTGTCTTCGTCGCGAGGAGGCGCAGCCACGCGCGTGCGATCGTCGATGGGCCGCGTCACCGCAGGCTCTCCAGGTAGGCCGCCAGTGCGCGCAATTCAGTGCCGAGAAAGGTGGAGAAGGCCGGCATGTGATTGCCCGGCTTCACACGCTGGCTGTTCGCGATCCAGCCGGCCAGCGTGCCCTGGTGCACGGGAAAGTTGCCCGCCGCGAGCGAGAGCCGGCCGCCGACGTGGGTGAGATCCGGCCCGTTGCTGCCCATCGCCCGCGTGCCACGGATGCTGTGGCAGGCGATGCAGCCGCTTTGCATGAACAGGTCGTGGCCGCTGCGCAGGAAGGGTTCGGCTGGCGGCTGCGCGGGCTGCAGCTGATGCTGCGCCCAGCTCGCGTAGTCCTCCGGCGTGTGCACGACCACGTACAACGCCATCAGCGCATGCGGTCCGCCGCAGAACTCCGCACACTGCCCCCGGTACACGCCCGGCGTATCCGCCTGCAGGCGCAGGCGGTTCACCTGCCCCGGGATCATGTCCATCTTGCCCGCCAGTTGCGGCACCCACAGGCTGTGGATCACGTCGCCCGAGCGCAGCGTCATCTCGACCGGCCTGCCGGTCGGCAGCCGGATCTCGTTGGCGGTCTCGAAGCGGGCGATGCCGCGCTCGTCCAGATAGCGCACCCGCCACCACCACTGCTCGCCGGTCACCTCGATGCGCAGTGCGTCCTCGCGCGGGGCGATCAGCTCGTCGGCGATCACCAGCCCGTAGACGAGCAGGGCGGACAGCACGACGACCGGAAAGACGATGCCGCCGGCGACGATCGCTGCGGCGCGAGCCAGCCACTGCCGACGCTCGTGCGCGGCCACCATGGCGTAGATGGTCAGCGCGATCACCAGGAGCATGATCGCGCTGCCGCCTGCGATCATCACCCAGGTGAGCTCGAGAATTGACTGTGCCCCGGGGCCGCGCGCCTCGAAGACCGATTGTGCGGCGTTCATCGCAGGGTGTAGAGATAGGCGACCACGTCGCGCGCCTCGTCAGGATCGATCGGCATGCGCGGCATGGCGGTGGAGGGAGACAGCGACGGCGGATTCAGGATCCACTGCAGCACGCGCTCGGGCTCATTGGGCTGGCTGCCGGCGAAGTAGCGCCGCTGCGCGAAGCCGGCGAGCGGCGGACCGACACCGCCGGTCGTGCCCGCCACGCCGGGGATGGCGTGGCACATGCCGCACTCGATGCGCGCGATGATCCGGCGTCCTGCCTCGGGGTCGCCGAAGCGCGCGACGATGCCGGAGGCATCTTCGCTTCGCGGCATGCACGAGGTCAGCAGCGCAAGCAGCGAGAGGCCGATCGTGCGCAGGCATACGGGCAGAAGCGAGGTGAGTGCGCGCATCACCGGATCACTCGCGCGACTGCCGCGCGCTCTCCTGAGCGGAGGGGAGGCCTTTCTCGTCCACCACCTCCAGCGCGCCGCCCGAGCCGCTCATCGAGGCGACGTAGGCGACGATCTTCCAGATCTGGTCTTCGGGGATCTTGCCGCCGAAGGCCGGCATGCCACCCGGCCGGCCCTCGACGATGGTGTCGAACAGGTTCACCGGCAGGCTCCCGTAGATCCACTGATCGTCCATGAGCGGCGGGCCCATGCCACCGCCGCCGCCTGCGTGACAGCCGCTGCAGTTGTACCAGTTGTACAGGCGCTCACCATCGCGGATCGCGTCGCGCGAACGCCAGTAGGGGTTGGCCACCGCGGGCACCGGTGCCGATCCGCCGGGAATGAGCGCACTGGCCGGTACGCGCGGCGGTGAGGTCGGCGTCTGCAGCGGGGCGGCGGAACCGGTGGTGCCGCGCAGGTCGTCGCCGCCCTCGCAGGCGACCAGCAGCAGGCTCCCAGCCAGGAGCAGTGTCGTATGGACGGCTGCATGCCCCGCACGCATGCGCTCAGTTCTCCTGGGGCAGCGCGAACACGTACAGCGTGCCACCCTTCTGCGTGTATTGCGGCAGATCCTTCATGGCGTTGACGAACCCCAGCGCCGCCGTGGGATCGCGCGGGTCGAGATCGCCTGCGACGATGGCGCCGGACCATCCGCCCACGCCGGCCATGACCGCGACGTACTGGCGAGCGTCGGGTCCGCGGAACGTGGTGACCTGGCCGACGATGCCGGAGCCGACGCGGTAGCGCCACAGCAGCTTGCCGCTCTGCGCGTCGACCGCCTTGAGCCAGCGGTCCATCGTTCCATAGAACACCACGTCGCCGGCGGTGGCGAGCACGCCGCTCCACACCGGGAAGTGCTCCTCGATGCGCCACAGCGGCTTGGCGTTCGCCACGTCCCACGCCGTGAGCGTGCCGCGGTGTCCACCGGGACCGGCCATCATCGCCACCTTGGCGCCGACGTAGGGCGTGCCCGCAATGTAGTTCGCGTGGGTGGCCTCGTAGTCCATGCACAGGTGGTTGGTGGGGATGTAGAGCAGCTTCGTGCGCGGCGACCACGCTGCCGGCTGCCAGTCCTTCGCGCCGGGTGCTGCAGGGCAGATGTTGCGCACGTTGCGGCCCTGTGCGGTGCCTTTTCCCTCGGTCAGAACCGGCCGTCCGGTTTCGAGGTCGATGCGCTCGATGACGTTCGTGTACTCGAACGCCTCGGCGCTGAGCACCTGACCGGTGGCGCGGTCGACCACGTAGAGAAAGCCGTTGCGCGAGGGATGCACGATCACCTTGCGCATCGCCCCGTCCAGTTCAAGGTCGAGCACGATGTTCTCGTTCACGCCGTCGTAGTCGTGCTGGTCGTGTGGCATCCACTGGTAGGCCCACATCGCCTGGCCGTCGTCGGGGCGGCGCGCGAAGATCGACACCGTCCACTTGTTGTCGCCCTTGCGCTGGTCGGGATTCCAGGGCCCCGGATTGGCGGTGCCGTAGTAGACGAGGTCGAGGTCCGGGTCGTACGACACCCAGCCCCACACCGTGCCCCCGCCGATCTTCCACAGGTCTTCCGGCCAGGTGGTCACGCCCAGATCCTTGCCCTGGTCCTGGGTGTAGAACGGCTTGAACTCCGGACCGATCAGCACGTCCTCGTCCGGACCGGTGTGATAGGCGCGCCAGGCGATGTCGCCGGATTCCGCGTCGAGGGCGGTGAGCCAGCCGCGCACGCCCATCTCGCCGCCGCTGTTGCCCACGAAGACCTTGCCCTTGGCCACCATCGGCGCCATCGTCATGGTCTCGCCCTGGCCGATCTCGCCGAGCTTGGTCTTCCAGATCTCCTTGCCGGTCTTCGCATCGACCGCCACGGTGTGGTTGTCGAGCGTATTGAAGAAGACGCGTCCGTCGGCATAGGCGGCGCCGCGGTTGACCACGTCGCAGCAGGCCACGCCCTGCGATTCCGATAGCGGCTGCGGGTGATAAGTCCACTTCTTCGCGCCGTTGCGCGTGAGGTCGAGCGCGTGCAGCAGATTGGGGTAGGGCGTGACGACGTACATCGTGTCGCCCACGACCAGCGGCGCAGCCTCGTGGCCGCGCAGCACGCCGGTGGAGAAGCTCCAGGCGAGCTGCAGCTGGCCGACGTTGCTGCGGTCGATCTCGCTCAGTCCGCTGAAGCGGGTGAGCTGGGTGTTCTTTCCGGCGAGCGGCCATTGGCCGTCGTCGGTGGAGGCGGCCGTGGCGTCCGCGGAGGTGTCGAGTTGCGGCAGCGCGGCGGGCGCGGCGTCGGCAGGCGGCTCGTCGCGCGTGCAGGCACCCAGACCGAGAAGCAGTGCGCCGATTGTCATGCGGGTGATATGGAAACGGGTCACGGCTTCTCCGGAAGACGGTGGTACGCGCAACACATGGCGGCGGACTGCACACGCCGCGCCCGGCTTCGCAGGTGCCTGATTCGATATGCCGTTACGCTGACGCCCGCCTCGTCCCGCGCGGGAGAGGCGGGCAGAGCAAACCGCGTTCCGCGCCTGCGCGTAGAACGCGTGCATTGCCGATCGCTAGTAGCCCTTCGCCGCCGCTTCCTCGCCGATGTACTCGCCGTTGCGATAGGTGTTCACGCATAGCGGATGGGTGAACGGGCCGGGCTTGTCCTTCGAGGAGTACTGGATGTCATCGGCCTGAGCGCCTTTGGGAGGATTCATGCGTGCCTGATCGCGCACGCGCTTGGCGATTTCGTGGTCGGTGCACGAGGTATCGCCGCTCACGCCCAGACCGCCGATGACCTTGCCTTCGCGATACAGCGGCAGGCCGCCGCCGAAGAAGATCAGTCCGCCGGCGATCTCGCCGCGATCGATCTTCGCGTCCGGTGCGATCAGGGCTTCGGGATCGTACGGGTTGGCCTGCCCGAGGCTCCACAGCGAGTGTCCCGGCTGCGTGAACGTGTACAGGCGCGCGGTGGACAGCGGCATCGGATCGACCGAGAACGCGTTGGCGGTGTAGGCCTTGGCCTTGGCGATCGACTGGCTGCCCGGCCACACGCCGTAGGGATCGTCGGTCGAGGTGGTCGCCGCGCACAGTCGACCGGCACGGTCGACCACCGCCACCCAGCTGCGCTCGCCGTTGAACAGCCCGCCGGCCTTGCCTCCCTGACCCGGAGCGGCCTTGAGGAACTTCTTCAGCTGGTCGACCGAGGGCAGACCTTCGCAGGTCTTCTGCGCGAAGGCAGCCGGCGACAGCAGGACGAGCATGACGAGCGAGAGGCTTCGGATCACGGGAGTTCTCCTGGAGAGTGGGCGTGATCGATGACGTGCAGATCGGATCGGCAATCAGCGCGCCCCGCCAGTCTGAGTGTGCTGACCGCCCGGCTCGGAGATGCCGGCGACGGCTTCGCCTGCCGCTTCCGAACCCTCCATGAGCGCCATGTCGGCCAGCGACAAGATGCCGACGAGCTGCTTGTTGCGATCGACCACCGGCAGACGGCGCACCTGGATCTCGGCCATGTTGCGTGCCACGGCCTGGACGTCCTCGTCCTCGAAGCAGTACTTCACGTCCTGGCTCATCACCTCACGGATCTTGGTGTCGGGTGTCATGCCCTTGGCGACCGCGCGGATCGCGATGTCGCGGTCGGTGATCATGCCGACCAGGCGGTTGCCTTCTCCGACGGGAAGAATGCCGGCATCGAGCCGCGCCATCTCCACGGCCGCTTCGCGGATCGACTGCTCGGGGGTGGCGACGCGCACGTCGCGCGTCATCGCTTCGTTTACCTTCATGATGTCCTCCTGCGGTTGAAGGAGAATGCGCGGCAACGCCTGTGCCGGAACGTCCATGCCGGGCGCGCAGAGACGGCTTGCCTATAATGGGTGCCGCAGAACACCAACGGCAGGGAGCGGCGACGTGCAGAAGCAGGACGATCAGGACAACCAGTCGCGTTCGCGCTACTTCGTGCGCGCGCAGGACGTGCCCGCTTACCATCCTGCCAACCACGTCGGCACCACCAACCGCCGCCTCATCGGCCCCGAGAACGTCGGGGCGCGCAATCTGGAAGTGGTGCTGGGCGTCATCGAACGCGGCAAGGGTGCGCTGCCGCACGCCCATCCCGGTATCGAACAGGTCTGCTACATGCTCGCGGGGCGCGCGCGTGTAGAAGTGGGCGGCGAGACCTGCGAGATCGGTCTCGACGAGTGCTGCTTCCTGCCGGCCGACATCCCGCACGTGTTCACCGTGGTCAGCGAGGAGCCGGTGCGCGTGCTGGTGATCTACTCCCCGCCGTACGAGGAGAACCCCGCGCGTGTGGTGCGGGGGTGAGATGAAGCGCCGCTCCTTTCTGTATGCATCGCTGGCGACGCTGTGTGCCGCACTGCCGGTGCGTGCGCAGTCATCCTGGCCGGGTAAGACCATCCGCCTGATCGTGCCCTTCTCACCGGGCAGCGGCACCGACTCCGCCGGGCGCGTGCTCGCGCAGGCCCTGTCCGAGCGCCTCGGCCAGCAGGTGATCGTCGAGAACCGTGCAGGCGCCTTCGGGCAGATCGCCGCGGAGCTGGTTGCGCGCAGTCCGGCCGACGGCTACACGCTGTTCATGACGACCAACACCACGCACGGTGCCAATCCGCATCTGTTCAACCGGCTGCCCTACGATCCGATCCGCGACTACGTCCCGATTGCGCGCCTGGGTACGCTGCCGTTCATGCTGGTGGTGACGCCGTCGCTGCCAGTGAAGACGACCGGCGAACTGCTCGAGTATGCGCGCAGGCACCCCGGCGAGTTGTCCTACGCACAGGCGAGCAGCACCTCGCTGGTGGCGATGGAGACGATCAAGCGTCTTGGCAAGGTGGACATCGTCGGCGTGCAATACAAGGCGAGCCCGCAGGCGCTGGTGGACCTGATGGCCGGACGCGTACAGACCATGGTGGCGGATTTCGCGACCGCGATGCCGCAGGTGCGCGCCGGCAAGCTGCGCGTGCTCGGCGTGACCACCGCACAGCGCTCGCGCCTGCTGCCCGACGTGCCGCCGATCACCGACGCGCTGCCCGGCTTCGACACCACCTCGTGGAACGGCGTGTTCGCGCCGGCAAAGACGCCGGCCGCGATCGTATCCCGGCTCGAGCGCGAGATGCTTGCCGTGCTCGACCAGAAGGCGGTGGCGGCACAACTGGCGCGCATCGGCTTCGAAGTCGACCCGCTCGGCTCCGCCGCCTTCGCGCGTTACGTCAACGAACAGATCGAGCACTGGGGGCGCATGATCCGCGCCGCCGGCATCGAACCCCAGTAACCTTCAACGACAGCAGAAGAAGATATGCCCGGACCGCTGCACGGCGTACGCGTACTCGACCTCACCACCGTGGTGATGGGGCCGTTTTCCACCCAGATCCTGGCCGAGCTCGGCGCGGAGGTGATCAAGGTCGAGACCCACGACGGCGACAACATGCGCCACGTCGGACCGCTCCGTAATCCCGGGATGGGGCACCTGTACATCAACCTCAACCGCGGCAAGCGCTGCATCGTCCTCGACCTGAAGAAGCCCGAGGGGCACGAGGCAATCATGCGGCTGATTCCCAGCATCGACGTGCTGGTCTACAACGTCCGGCCCTCGGCGATGGCGCGGCTGAAGCTGTCCTACCCGGAACTGCAGGCCGTCAATCCGCGCCTGCTCTACGTCGGCTGCTACGGCTACTCCGAGCGCGGACCGTACGCCGGGCGCGCGGCCTACGACGATCTGATTCAGGGCGGCACCGGCCTGCCGTGGATGATGACCGAGGGCGGCAAGCACGCGCCGCGCTACGTGCCGATCAACCTGGCCGACCGCATCACCGGCCTGCACGTGGTGTATTCGGTGACCGCCGCGCTGTTCGAACGCGAGCGCAGCGGACGCGGGCAGTCGGTGGAGGTGCCGATGCTGGAGAGCATCACGCACTTCGTCATGGGCGATCACCTTGCAGGGCTATCGTGGGATCCGCCCATCGGCCCGAGCGGCTATCCGCGCCTGGCGCACCGGCGGCCGTACGCGACCAAGGACGGCTACCTGTGCGTGCTGGTCTACAACGACAAGCAGTGGAAGAGCTTCCTCGAGGCGGTCGGGCGGCAGGACCTGTGGGAGGATCCGCGCTTCAACAACCACGGCAGGCGCGCCAAGCACATCGACGAGGTCTACGACGTGCTCGAAGGCATCCTGCGCGAGCGCACCAGCGCGCAGTGGATGGAACTGCTCACCCGGGCGGATATCCCGTTCGGGCGCATGAACACCGCCGAGGACGTGGTCGCCGACGAGCACTTGAATGCGACGGGATTCTTCTTCCCGGAGGAGCATCCCAGCGAAGGGCACATGCGGGCGATGCGCACGCCGACCAACTGGTCACAATCGAGCCCCGAGGCGCCCGATCCTGCGCCGCGACTGGGGCAGCACTCGCGGGAGATTCTGCGGGAAGTGGGGTATAGCGATGCGGAGATTGCCGACATGGCGGAGAAGGGTGTGACAGTGCTGGGAAAGTGAGGGGCGCGATGCCCGCGTTTCCACTGTCGGCGCTGCCGCTCGTGCGCCTGCCGCGTTGAACAAGCCGCGCATTCTCGTCGTCGAGGACGAGGAGAGCATCGCGGACACCATCCGCTACGTGCTCGCCACCGACGGGCTCGATCCGATCTGGTGCGCGACCGCCACCGCCGCGCTGGAGGCCGCTGCGAAGGACCAGATCGCGCTCGCGGTCCTCGATGTCGGCCTGCCCGACCTCAACGGCTTCGAGCTGTTCCGCCAGCTGCAGGCGATCCGTCCCACGCCGGTGATCTTTCTCACCGCGCGCAGCGACGAGATCGATCGCGTGTCGGGCCTGGAACTGGGGGCCGACGACTACGTCGCCAAGCCATTCTCGCCGCGCGAACTGTCCGCGCGCGTGCGCGGCGTGCTGCGCCGCGCGCAGGCGGCCGGTGCATCGGTCACGGCGCCCGCTGCGCCCGGTCAGCAGCGCGCACTCGTCCTCGACGAGGATCGACGGCGCATCGTCTACTACGGCACGCCGCTCGATCTCTCCCGCTACGAGTACGGCCTGCTCAAGACCCTGATGTCGCGGCCCGGCCGGGTGTTCTCGCGCGAGGAGTTGCTGGCGCTGGTGTGGAACGAACCCGAGGAGCGCTACGACCGCACGGTGGACACCCACGTGAAGACCGTGCGGGCCAAGCTCGCCGCGGTCGCGCCCGCGCGCGAGGCGATCGTCACCCATCGCGGGGTCGGTTACGCGCTCGCGGAAGACCTGCCAGATTTGGCTGACTGATGAGCCCGCGCAACAGGGTCTTCCTCGGCATCGTCGCGATCTACGTGCTGAGCGTGGGCTTCCTGTTGTTCCGGACGATCAGCGATCTGGAGACCCGCTACCGCGAGTCGACCGAGGAGTCCCTGGTCGATACGGCCTACCTGCTGGCGAGCTTCATCGAGCGCAGCGATGTGCTGGGCGATCCCGATTCCCTGCAGGCCGCCTTTCGCGGCCTGTACGGCAAGCGCTTCGAGGCGAGGATCTACGGGCTGACCAAGACGCGCGTGGATCTGCGCGTGTACGTCACCGACGCGCGCGGCGTGGTGCTGTTCGATTCGCTCGGCAAGTCAGAGGGGCAGGATTACTCGCGCTGGCGCGATGTCTCGCTGACCCTGCGCGGGCAGTACGGCGCACGCACGACGCCCGACACCGAAGGCGACGTGCGCTCGGCCGTGATGTACGTCGGTGCGCCGTTGATGCGCGATGGGGCGGTGGCCGGCGTGGTCAGTGTGGGGAAACCTGTGCAGAGCCTCAATGGCTTCGTCGAGACCGCGCGTCGCGAACTGGTGATCGCCGCGATCGGCGCGGTGATCGCCTTCGTCCTGCTGACGCTGATCGTGTCGGTGTGGCTAGTGCGGCCCTTCGCGCTGGTGTCCGACTACGTGCGCTACGTGCGCGCGCAGCCCCGGCTGAATCTGCTCGCACTGCTTCGGCGTGCGGTGGGCACGCTGGGCGCGGCCTACGACGAGATGCGCGACGCGCTGGCCGGGCGGCACTACGCCTCGGAGTACGTGCAGACCCTCACCCACGAGATCAAGAGCCCGCTGTCCGCGATCCGCGGCGCGGCCGAACTGCTGCAGGAGCCGATGCCCGAGGCCGAGCGCGAGAAGTTCCTCGGCAACATCGCGCGCGAGACCCAGCGCATTCAGGATCTGGTGGACCGACTGCTGGAACTGTCAGCGCTGGAGACGCGGCGCACGCTCGAGAACCCCGAGGTTGTCGGTATCCGCCGGGTGATCGACGAGGTCGTGCAGGCCGCCGAGCCCAAGGCGCAGCAGTTGGGCGTGAAGGTGAGCGTGACGGGCGATCCTGACCTGAAGGTGCGCGGCGATGCATTCCTGCTGCATCGCGCAATCGCCAACCTGCTCGACAACGCGCTGGAGTTCTCGCCTAGGGACGGGCGCGTGGAGATCTCAGCGGCGGGCCAGGGGAAGTCGGTGAGGGTCAGCGTCCGCGACCACGGGCCGGGGATTCCCGACTACGCGATGGACCGGGTGTTCGAGAAGTTCTATTCCCTGGCGCGGCCGGGGACGTCGCGGAAGGGGACGGGGTTAGGGTTGGCGTTCGTGCGGGAGGTCGCGCAGCTGCACTCGGGGAGGGCGTGGGTGGGTAATGCGGAGGAGGGTGGGGTGGAGGCGGTGGTGGAGGTTAGGGAGGGGTAGGAGAATGTCGTGTTAAGGATCTGATGGGCCGATATGGTGCGTACGGCATCAGTGAAATGTCATCATAGGAAGGCAAACCGCTCGCGAAGCACAGGTCCGTATTAGGTGCGCTTAGCCGTGCGTCGTTTAGGATTGATAGCTCCAATCGCGCTGCATAAAACACTACTACCTCAGCATGGATCACTTGACCGCCATCGATGTTGGATTAGCAGCGAAGAGACCGTACAACGAAATTGCTAGAAAGGTTTTTCTCACTTACCCAACGAAAGCGTTCGTCGGAGACGAGGAGCGGCAGTTCGAAATTTTAAACGCCGTATCTGACTACTGTCGCGTGCCGATCACCTGCATACACGTTGCAGGGTCCGCGAAGCTTGGGCACAGCATTCATAAGAAGACTGCATTCACAGCGGGGCAGTCTGATCTCGACCTTGCGATCATAGACAGTCAATTGTTCACTTTGTATTTGGAAGTCGGTCTACGACTCTCTAAGGGCTACTCTGATGGAGCAAGTTTTCCAATGAAGGGCATAAAGTCCACTCAAGAGGAATACCTACGTTACCTTGCACGCGGCGTCTTTATGCCAGACCTCATGCCGGTCGGGACAGAGAGAGCGGAGTGGAGCAACTTCTTCGGAAAGCTCACCGCTAAGCACACAGCGATCTTCAGGTGCATATCTGGAGCCATCTACTTGTCCCAAGGTTGTTTCGAAAGCAAACAGCGCTCAGCAATCAAGGCGCGTGCTTCAAAGGAAACTATCTGATGATCGAGTACCGCGTTAGGTCAGTCTCTTTGCTCAACCTCGTCAATGACATCCGAGGAGGTAGACTAATTCCAGATGCCTATTTTCAACGCAATCTGGTATGGCGTGAAGTCCACAAGCGCGACTTCATTGAAACGATTCTCAAGGGTTATCCATTCCCGCAGATATTCATATCTAAAGGTAAGGTAGACGTTGAAAGTATGTCGACGGTGTCCTGCATCGTTGATGGACAACAACGGTGTAACGCGATTGCCGGGTTCATCGATGGGGAGTTTGAGGTCGGCGGTAGAACTTACGCGGCCCTCTCGGAAGTTCAGAAGTCCGATTTTCTCAAGTATGAAGTCGCGGTGATCGAGCTGGAGTTAGAGAACGATGATCCGAAAGTTCAGGAGATATTTCAACGGATCAATCGAACGTCCACCTCTCTCACATCGATCGAGAAACTGGCATCACAGTACTCTACTTCCGAGTTCATGCTTGTCGCCAAGCTCTTGACGGACCAAATTCTGCTTTCCCCAAGTGCGGAGGACGATTTCCGCGAAGATCCAAACATCCCAGAGGATTTTTATCACTGGGCCTCGAAGCAGCGCGTCAAGAGCTTTCAGAAGCTAATAAACCAGAAAGGCGTATTCAGCACCCAAGAGCTTGCTCGGAAGAGCAACCTGATGCATACATTAAACGTTATGGCCGCTTTGCTTTCTGGTTACTCAAGCCGCAACGAGAAGGCCACTGAGCTACTTG